>PXQY01000036.1 GCA_003021745.1 Halobacteriales archaeon QH_7_69_31 | reverse complement strand
TCCCTTGCTCACGGCTCACTCCGTTCGCCGTTCGCACATTCGGCGGCACTCGCTCCGCTCGTGCCGCCCGGGTCGCGCCTCGCGCCTCCCGCTCGCCCGTCCGGCGGCGCTCGAACTGCCCGAGGAGCGCTTTCAGCGCCCTCGCTGGTCTCGTGAGCGAACGAAGTGAGCGATCGAGACGTCGAAGAGCGCGCTAGCGCTCTTCGGAATCCAGCACGCGGATCTGGTCTCCCCGCACCGTCACCGGGATGGGGACGGTCGCCTCGTACAGCTCGACCGTCACCTGGTCCTTGCCCTCGTCGATTCGCTGGACCCGGGCCTTCTCGCCCTTGAACGGCCCGGCGATCAGTTCGACGATGTCGCCCTCGGCGATGCCCTCGACGTCCGGCTTCGGGCTGAGGAAGTGCTCGACCTCCGCGAGCGACGACTCGCCGGGCACGAGGTTGCGGGCGTGGGGGATGTCCTCCAGGGCGCGCTCGATCGCGGCCGGTCCCGCGGCCTCGACCATCACGTAGCTTGTCAATGAGTCCGGGGCCAGCGCGGCGTGGATGTCGTCCTCCTCGCGGCTGATGACCATGTCCGCGACGGTCCGCTCCTGGCTCGCGGTGGTCTTGACGGCGTACACCGACATCAGGGCCCTCCCGGGACGAACGACATAATGGCGAAGATGGTGAACCCGAGGAGGCCGACCAGGAGGATGCCGAGCCCCGCGATGGTCGACACCTTCGAGAACTCCTCCCACGACGGCGTGCTCGCCAGCTTGAGCACACGGACGTACGAGGTCAGGTCCTTCGGCGTGTGCATGCCCGACGGTTCCCGCTCGGGGGTTTTCTACCTGTTGATTGCACGACTCGACGGTCCTACCGGTGGACCCGGATGGATCGACGGCCGCGTTCGGGGGAACCGGCGGCGGACCCGTTACTCGACGTAGTCGATCTCGTCGCCGGTCGTCGTGGCGGCGCGCTCGGCCTCGACCTCGCTCTTCCCGTAGATCTGGGGGCTCTCGACGCCGGTGACGACGATCATCGTCTCCATCTTGCCGTCGAACTCCTGGTCGACGGAGGCGCCCCAGATGATCCGGGCGTCGGGGTCGATCCGTTCGTAGATCTCCTCGACGACGCCCTCGGCCTCCTCGATGGCCATGTCGGGACCGCCGACGACGTTGACCAGCGCACTGGTGTCGGACTCGCCGAGGCCGATCATGGCGACGCCGCCGTTCTCCATGATGGTCTTGACGTCGGCGAAGTCGACGTTGACGAGCCCGGGCTTGGTGATGAGTTCCGTCATGCCCTTCACCGACCGCATCAGGACCCGGTCGCAGATCTTGAAGGCGTCCTGCAGCGGCATGTTCGGCGCGTAGTCCAAAAGGCGGTCGTTCGGGATCACGATGACGGTGTCGGCGACCGCGCGGAGCCGCTCGAGTCCGGCGTCGGCGTTGGCGCGCCGCCGCTCGCCCTCGGCGGTGAAGGGGATGGTGACGATGGCGATGGTCAACGCGCCCGCGTCCTGGGCGGCCTGGGCGACGACCGGGGCACTCCCGGTGCCGGTGCCGCCGCCGAGGCCCGCGGTGATGAACACCATGTCCGAGTCGTCGACGTGCCGGGAGATGTCCTCGAGGTTCTCCTGTGCGGCCTCCTCGCCGATCTTCGGTACGGAGCCGGCACCCCGGCCGCCGGTCCGCTGTCGGCCGATGAGGATCTTCGTGTCGGCCTCGACCTCGGTGGCGAGATGCTGGGCGTCGGTGTTGGCGGCGACGAGCGTCGCCCCGTGGATGCCGGCCTCGGACATCCGGGTGACGGTGTTACCACCGGCGCCGCCGCAGCCGACCACGGTGATCTCGGTGTCGAGGTTGTCGACGACGTCAGCCAGTTCCTCGTCGGTCATCGTGCCGGAGCCGTTCACGTCGGTCGCGGCGGCGGTGGAACCGTCCGACGCCGGCTCCCCGGCCGACGTCTCCCCATCCTCTTCGGCCTCGCCGATGGCGTCCTCGATGATCGAGTCCATCTATGTCTGCCGGTGTTGCGCACGCGAGTAAAGTATCTTTCCCCCATGTCTGACGCCCGTCAGACGATTTCACGCCGCTTCCGGGCTGCGATTCGTCCGCGGGAATAAACCACACGCGGCGATATAAAAACGAGCGTCGTCAGCGGGGGAACCGTCGTTCGCGCGCGCTCCGGACGTCGTCCGGCCGGACCGTCTCGCCGTCGACCTCGACCGGTTCGCCGCCGGAGAGCCGGCCGAACGCCGGGCCCTCCTCGACGCCGGCCGCCCTGGCGAGGGCCGGATCGAACGCCTCCCGCGATGCGACGACGGCCGTCTCACTCACGCCGACGGTGTCGTACTTCGCGTCGAGAACGGCGGCCAGCCGCTCGACGATCCGGCGCCGGTCTACGGTGTCGGCCAGCGCCACCGGACCGGTGACGAGTGTCCCGCTCTCGGCGGTGCCGTACGCCAGCGCCACCCCCTCTACGGCATCGCGGGTCGCCTCGCGGTCAATGCCGGTAGCCTCCTCCAGGAGCTCCTCCGGAACGTCGGCCGTGACGAACCCGTCCTCGTAACCCTCGGCCGGGTCGCCGAGCCGGAGGCCGTCGGCGATGGACCCAAGCTCACGCTTGAGCCGCTTGACCAGGCCCAGCGGCACCCCCGTGGTCTCCCGGAGCCAGGTCTCCGAAACCGTCTCATACCCGAGGTCCTGGATGACCGCCTCGAGCCGCGGGCGCCCGCCCTCGAGGAGGGCGAACTCGGCGCCGCTCGTCTCGAAGGCCCTCCCGATCACCGCCCGCGCCTCCTCGGGGTCGCCTATCGCCTCCAGCGCCCAGTCGGCGGCGACGTGGCCGACGCGCCAGTCCGTTTCGTCGATGATCCGGTCAAACCGCGGCGCGTAGTGGCCGCCCCCGAACCCGACGACGGTGCGAGAGTGGGTCGGTGACACGTCGCACAACGCGAGGATGGCCCGTGCCACCGCCTCGGCCCCATCGGGATCGGTCCACTCGTCTTCGCCGCTGCCGAGTTCGACGAACAGCGACGGGCACCCGACCGCGCTCGGGCCGTGGTGGGTGCACTCGACGCCGACGTCGTAGCCGGCCGGCGCGAGGTCGGCGAACGCCCGACGGACGGCCCGGAGGGCGTTCGGCGCCGCACGGGCCAGCGAGCCCTCGCCGCCGCCGTACTCCGCCGGCCCGAAGTTCCCCGTCGCGTGGGCGGTCAGAAGCGGCCCGGTGTCCCCGGAGTGCCGCGATGCAAACGCCAGGAGGTCGGGGTCGTCGAAGGCCGCCGCGGTGCCCTCCAGGTGGAGATGGAGGTCCCCGAACGTCCGGAGTTCGACCCCGTCGGTCCGGTGGTAGGTCCCCCCGCCCTCGGCGTCCGACCGCCGGTCGTCCTCCAGTGCGGTCCAGGAGTCGAGGGCCAAGAGGTGGTCGCCGATGTGCTCCGAGGCGGCATCGGCGCGGGAGACGACGACGGCGAGCATACCGGGAGTCCGCACCGGGACCGTAAATCGCCGGTGGTCTACCGTGGCGGACCCTTGCTGGGTCCTCAAGGGCGCCGTAGCCGGATCCCGTGCGTTCGGCGGTTCGGGAACGCTTTTGCCGGCGGCCGAACCAGTGGTGGCATGGCGGTCTACGGCCTCATCGGCAACCCAGTCGATCACTCCGTGTCGCCGCCGATGCAGGAGGCGGCGTTCGAGGAGCGGGGCCTGGATGCCCGGTACGTCACGTTCGAGCCCACCGAAGACGCGCTCGGCCTCGCCGTGGCGGGCGCCCGCGCACTCGGCGTCGCAGGCCTGAACGTCACCATCCCGTTCAAGCAGTCGGTCCTCCCGCTCGTCGACCCCGACCCGCTGGCGGACCGCATCGGCGCGGTCAACACGGTCGACTTCGACGGGGAGCCGACCGGGCACAACACCGACGCCGAAGGGGTCACGCGCGCGTTAGAGTATCACGACGTGCCGCTCGCCGGCACGGCGGTCGTGGTCGGGGCGGGTGGCGCGGGCCGGGCCGCCGCCGTCGCGCTCGCCGATGCCGGCGCCACCGTCCGGGTCGCCAACCGGACGGTCGGACGCGCCGAGGCCCTCGCCGACGACGTCCCGGACGCCACGGCCCACGGCCTCGCCGCCCTGAAGCCACTGCTGGCGGACGCCGACCTCCTGGTCAACGCCACGAGCGTCGGCATGGAGACCGACGAGACCCCCGTCCCGACCTCCGCGCTCCACGGAGACCTGGCCGTGCTTGATGCCGTCTACGCGCCGCTGGAGACCAGGCTGCTGCAGGACGCGAACGAGGCCGGTGCCACGACCATCGACGGCGCCTGGATGTTGCTGTTCCAGGGCGTCGCCGCGTTCGAGCTGTGGACCGGGCTGGACGCCCCGGTCGAGGCGATGAACCGCGCGCTCCGGGCGGCGCTGTAGCCCCGCCCGCCGTGGCCCGGGTTTAAGTACGAGCCGGTCGTTCCCTCGTCCATATGGTGTTCAAGCTGATACGGTCCATCCTCGGACTCGACCGATCGCGATCCAGATACGGGACCGACGTCGCCGTCGAGGAGGACGAGGAGGCCGCGGCCGGCACTGACGCCGCCGGGTCGACTGACTCGCTCGCGGACACGACCGACGACACGGCCGGCGCCGCCGAACCGGCCGAGGCCGCCGGCGCCGCCTCGACCGAGACGGACACAGACCACCCGGACCCCGACGCCGACACGCCCGAGGAAGCCGCCGCCGCGGGCACCGACGCCGCGGCCTCGACCGGCTCCATGACCGACGAGCCGCCGACGGACGACGCGGCCGCGGAACCGGCCGAGGCCGCCGGCCCGACCGACGAGGAGGCCGACGCGGGCGGCATCCCGGTCGAGGAGGTCGACGGGATCGGTCCGGCCTACGCCCAGCGGCTGAACGACGACGGCATCGAGACCGTCGGGGACCTGCAGGCGGCCGACCCCGAGGCCGTCGCCGAGGCCACCGACATCTCACCGAAGCGGGTCACCCGCTGGCAGGACGCCGCCGACGGCGTCTGACTCCCCGTCACCGCCCCCTCGGGCGCTTTCGAACCGTGCGACTAATCACCGACCGGACGGCCGCCGGCGCGTCGGCCCTCGACGACACGGCCCATAGGGGCCTCAAACGACCCAGCATAGCGCAAGCGGACACCCTGGTGACCGATGCAGTACCACGTAGACGGACAGCTCGTCCCCCGGTCGGAGGCCACCGTCAGCGTCGAGGACCGCGGGTTCCGCTACGGCGACGGGGCCTTCGAGACCCTTCGCGCCTACGGCGGGGACGTCTTCCGGTGGCCGAGCCACGTCCGCCGACTGCGGCGGACCTGCGAGACGCTCGGGATGCCGGCAGCGGTACCCGACGACCTCGCGGTCCGGGTGGCCGACACGCTGGAGGCCAACGGCCTCCGTGACGGCTACGTGCGCGTCTCGATCAGTCGGGGCGTCATGCCCGGCAAGCTGACCCCGACGACGGACGTCGACCCCACGGTGGTCGTCTACGTCCGGGAACTCCCCCGCGGTGGCACCGCCGGCGAGTCCGTGTGGGACGGACCGGCCGTCGTCCAGTCGGTCACGACGCGCCGGATCCCCGACCCGGCGCTGCCGGCCGATGCCAAGACCCACAACTACCTCAATGGAATCCTGGCCCGCCTGGAACTCCGCCGGGCCCGAAACGACGACTACCAGCCCGACGAGGCACTGATGCGCGGCGTCGACGGCAACGTCGCGGAGGGGGCGACGAGCAACCTATTCTTCGTCGACGACGGCGTCCTGAAGACGCCCGCGGCGGGGTCCCTGCTCCCGGGGATCACCCGCGAGACCGTCCTGGAGCTCGCGGACGAGGAGGGGTTCCCGATCGAGACCGGCCGCTACAGCCTCGAGGACGTCCGCGGGGCCGACGAGGCGTTCCTGACGAACACCACGTGGGAGGTCCGACCGATCGAGGCGGTCGACGGCATCGGGGTCGGCGGCGGCCCGATGACGGACCTGCTCGCGCGGCTCTACGACGAACGGGTCGAAGCGCGGTGCTACTAGAAACCGGGACCAGCTATGCGGCCACGAGCAGCCCCGGGAGCGTCAGGGTCCCCCGAGGACGGCGGCGGCATCCAGGTCGGCCTCGGGACCGACGACCAGGTCGCCGTCGGCCGCCGGGCCGAGCGCGACCCGATCCCCGAGGACTCCATACCCCGATTTGCTGCCCGACGTTTATATGCGAGCCGGGCGCCCCGACTGCATGGACGCCCAGACCCGCGTCGCCTCGTTCGTCGAGGAGCACGATATGGACGCTCCCGCTGCCTATCGACTGCTCGACACCGTCTCGGAACTCGGCGAGGTGGCCAAGGAGGTCTGTACCTCCACCGAGTACGGCGACGACCCGTCGGCGGTCGACGTGTCGGACGACGAACTCGGGGACGCCCTCTTCGCACTTCTCGCCCTGTGTGACGCACTGGGGGTGGACGCCGAGGCGGCCCTGGATGCGTCGCTGGCGAAGTACGAGGAGCGACTGCTGGAGTCCGGCGGGGCCGGCAGCGGCGAGTAGCGAGCAGGCGGAACGTGGGGCGAGTGCCGACGGTCCGTGTTCCGCACTCCGGCCTCGGCGGACCGCCGCCGGTCGTCAGGTCACGGGAGGGTTGCTCCCCTTCTCCGTTATAAACTACCGGGTGAGCACAAGCTGGGGTCAAAGCGCCCGCCCGACGCGTTTCAGTAGAACTCCCGGACCAGGTCCATCGCGTCCTCCGGGGCGCCGTCGGGGATGTCGACCATCGGCTCCTCGACGCCCTCGCGGGTCTCGTAGCCCACCGAATCGTCGTCCTGGTAGATGACGCCCTGGTATTCCCTGTCCCGGTCCATGATGAGATCCGAGGCGGCGTCGTAGTCGCCACGGTCGTGGTCGAACTCCTCGTCGCCGACGTCGACGATGGACTCACGGAAGTAGTCGTAGGGAACTCCTCGTCGCCGACGTCGACGATGGCGTCCCGGAAGTAGTCGTAGGTGTCGACGTCGTTGAACGTTACGCAGGGCGAGTAGACGTTGACGAAGCCGAAGCCGTCGTGCTCGATGGCGGCCTCGACGACCTCGGTGTGGCGCTGTGAATCCGAGGAGAACGTCTGGGCGATGAACGTCGCGCCCGCGGCGAAGGCCAGTGCGAGCGGGTTGACCGGGGGCATGTTCGGTCCCTCGGGCGAGGTGGCGGTCTCGAAGTCCTCCCGGGAGGTCGGCGAGGCCTGGCCCTTCGTCAGGCCGTAGATGCGGTTGTCCATGACGACGTAGGTCATGTCGACGTTCCGGCGGACGGCGTGGATGAAGTGGCCGGCGCCGATGGAGTAGCCGTCGCCGTCGCCGCCGGCGACCATGACCTCCAATTCGGGGTTGGCGATCTTGACGCCGGTGCCGACCGGGAGTGCGCGCCCGTGGACGCCGTGGAGCGCGTAGCTGTGCATGTAGGTCCCGATCTTGCCGGAGCAGCCGATGCCGGCGACGACGAACGTGTTGTCGGGGTCGTTGCCGGTGTTCGCCAGCGCCTTCATCATGCCGTTCATCGTCCCGAAGTCGCCACAGCCGGGACACCACGTCGGTTGCTTGTCGGACTTGAAGTCCGTAAAGCGGACGTCGGAGCTCACGGTCAGGCCTCCACCTCCGCGCCCGCGTCGGGGGTTTCGCCGAGGGCGGCCTTGACCTCCGCGGCGAGTTCGTCGGCCTTGAAGCGGACGCCGTCGTACTTGTTGATCCGTTGGACCCGTGTCAGGGCGTCGTGCTCGATGAGGTCGGCGAACTGGCCGGTGGCGTTGCACTCGACGACGATGACGTCCCCGGCGGCCTCGATCTCCTCTGTCAGGTCCGGCCGGGGGAAGAGGTACGGCACCGAGAGGAACCGGACGTCGATGCCCTCCTCGCCGAGTGAGTCCATCGCCTCCTGCATGGCGCCCTCGTTCGAGCCCCACGAGATGACGAGGGTGTCGGCGTCGGGGTCCCCGAATTCGCGGTAGCTCCACTCCTCCCGCTCGATTGCGGTCTCGACCTTCCGGTCGCGCTTGTCGACCTGCTTTACCCGCATCTCCTCGGCCTCGGTCCGGCGGCCGAGTTCGTCGTGCTCGAGACCGGTCGACATGTGGGCGCCCCCGTCGGTGCCGGGGAAGGCCCGCGGGCTGATGCCGTCGTCGGTGATGGCGTGGGGACGGAACTGGTCCTGGTCGTTCGTCCACTCGGCGACCGACTCGTCGTCGACGACCCTGCCGCGGTCGATCTCGACGGCGGCCATGTCGAACTCCTCGGGTTCGAACGTCTGCTCTGTCACCGCCAGCGCCAGGTCGGCGGTGAGATACACCGGCAGCTGGTACCGCTCGGCGAGGTTGAACGCCTCGACGGTCCGGTCGAAGCACTCCGCGACGGTCGTCGGCGCGACGACGAACCGCGGGACCTCGCCGTGGCCGCCGTACAGCATCGCGTTGAGGTCGCCCTGCTCCTGCTTGGTCGGCATCCCGGTCGAGGGCCCCGACCGCATCACGTTACAGATGACGAGCGGGGTCTCGCTGGTGGCGACCAGCCCGAACGTCTCGGTCATCAGGTCGATGCCGGGCCCGGAGGTCGCGGTCATCGACCGGGCACCGGCCCTGGCGGCGCCGAGCGCCATGTTGACCGCGGCGAGTTCGTCCTCCGCCTGGACGACGATGCCGCCGTAGTCCTCGATGCGGCCCTTCAGGTACTCCATCACGTCCGTCGCGGGCGTGATGGGATAGCCGGCATAGAACCGACAGCCGGCGGCCAGCGCGCCCATCCCGATGGCCTCGTCGCCGTTGAGCAGCACGTAGTCGTTGTCGGTCGTCTCGACGTCGTAGTCGGTCGTGACCTCGACCTCCTCGCGGACGTACTCGGCGCCGAGGCGGGCGGCCGCCTTGTTGTTGTCGACGATGGCCTGACCCTTGCCGCCGAACCGTTTCTCGAGGGACTCATCGAGGTATGCGATGTCGAAGCCGGTGACCTCGCAGGCGGCGCCCAGCGCGACGATGTTGCGCATGATGGCGCCGCCGGCCTCCTCGGCGAGGCGCTTCAGCGGGACGTCCAGCCCCGTCATGTCGCCGGGGGCCTCGAAGTCGCTCATCATCGTGCGCTCGCCGTCGAAGATGATGACCGACCCGTCGTGGAGTTCGTCCGTGTTCTCCTCGACGGTCCGCTCGGTCAGCGCGATGAGGATGTCCAGCCTGTCGACGACGCTCTCGACCCGGTCGACGGACGTCCGGACCTTGTAGGCGGTGTAGCCGCCGCGGATGCGGGAGGCGAAGTCCTTGGAGGTAAAGACGTGTCGGCCCGCCCGCGAGAGCGCCTGGGCGAATATCTTGCCGGTGGAGTTGATCCCATCGCCGGCTTCCCCGCCGATGGCCCAGTTGAGGTCTGCTGGCATGCTACGTCGGGCTTCAGGACGACGAACCGTAAGCCTTCTGAATGTCGCCACCCGCAGCCGGTTTCGAGCCGTTCTACCCGGCACAGACGGCCGTTTCGGTCGCATTCGACCGATGCTCGTCGCCGGGGCCGGCGGGCCGGTTCGAAAGCGCCTTCCCGCCCACCCCGTACGGTCAGGTATGGACCCCACAGAGACCACCGTCGCCGCCGTCCGGGACGCCGGCGACGACGCGCTCGCCGTCGACCTGGAGACCCCGCCGGGGTTCGAGGCCGAGCCCGGCCAGTTCGTGAAGCTCACCACGACCGTCGACGGCGAGTCCGCGAGCCGCTTCTACACCATCTCCTCGCCAAACACGCTCGGCACGTTCACGTTCACCGTCGGCTTCGACCCCGAGGAGGCCGGCCCGTTCAGCGATTACCTCCGCGAGCTCGAGGCGGGCGACGTCGTCACGGTGAGCGGCCCGTTCGGGCGGAACTACTACGAGGCCGAACCCCGCGTCGTCGTGGTGGCCGGTGGCCCCGGCATCGGGCCCGCGGTCGCCATCGCCGAGCGCGCGCTCGCGGAGGATAACGAGGCGGCCGTGGTCTATCGCGACGACGCCTTCATCCACGAGGCCCGCCTTGCCGGCATCGCCGCGGCCGGCGCGGACGTCTTCGTCCTGAGCGGCGAGGAACCGCTGACTGACGCCACCGCCGCGGCCATCTCGGGCGCGGACGGCGAACAGACGTTCGTCTACGGGTTCAGCGACTTCCTCGCGGACGCCGAGGCGGCCATCGCGGCCGCCGGCTTCGACCCCGACGCCGCGAAGGCCGAGAACTTCGGGTAACTCTCGTTCCATCCGGGACCAAAGCGCCCGGTATCTCGGCCCGCAGCTCGGAACCCAACCGCTTTAGCGCCAGAAGACGTCAGTACGACAATGTCGTCCGGCCCAAGCGACGGGACGAACCCGTCCGCCGAATCGCCGTCACCAGATTTCGAGACGGTCTTCGGGGCGATCGATATCCCCGCGCTCATCCTCGACGCGGACGGGGACGTGGTCGTCTGGAACGAACCGCTGGAGGCGTTGCTCGACGTCGACCGGGCAGCGGCCGAGGCGGTCGACGAGATCGGGACGATGATATACGAGGACCGCGAGTTAATTCTCGCCGAAAAGGTCTGCCGGCATCCCGAGACCGCCGACGAGTTCTACGACATCGGGGTTGCCGACAGCGACTACGCGCTGCTGCAGGCGGACGACCACCCCACCTACGAGGACACGAGCACGGCGACGGGCGGGTCGGGCGCCGACCTCTGGTTCCTGGCGACTCCGCTGTACGTCGACGACGAGTTCGTCGGTGCGATCGAGTTCGTTCAGCAACGGGCCGACTCGGAGCGCCGCCGCCGGGAGATGGAGGAGCTGATCGACGAGTTGCGGGAGGCCCTCGCCGCGTTCCAGGCGGGCGATTACACCGCCCGTGCCGAGTACGCCGTCGCGGAGAGTATCCTAGAGGACGAGGAGGTGGAGTTGCTCGACCAGGTCAACGACCTCGCGAAGATGCGCGAGGTCCTCCGGGAGACGGAGCAGACGAAGCGACAGCTCGAACGCCGCAACGAGCAACTCGAGCGACAGAACGAGCGGCTCGAGCAGTTCGCCAGCGTCGTTTCCCACGACCTCCGGAGTCCGCTTACCGTCGCCCGCGGCCGGGTCGAACTGGCGCAGGAGGACGGCGAGCCCGAGCACCTCGAGGACGCCCTGAATGCGATGTCGCGGATGGAGGCGCTCATCGATAACCTGCTGACGCTCGCACGCGGAGACGACACGGTCGCCGAGGTCGAGGGAGTCGACCTTGCCGACGCTGCCGCGGACGCCTGGGACGTCGTCAGTACACCGGGGGCGACACTCGAGGTCGCCGCGACCGGGACCGTCGAGGCGGACCCGAGCCGCCACGTCCAGCTGCTCCAGAACCTGTTCCTGAACGCCGCCGAGCACGGCGGCAGCGACGTGACCGTCACCGTCGGGGATCTGCCAGACGGCTTCTTCGTGGCCGACGACGGGCCGGGCATCCCGCCGGAGCGTCACGACGAGGTGTTCGACGCCGGGTACTCCACCGGCAGGGACGGGCACGGGCTCGGCCTCCAGATAGTCGAGGCTATCGCGGAGAGCCACGGCTGGTCGGTGGCGCTGTCGGACAGCGCGGACGGCGGCGCCCGCTTCGAGATCGCCGGCGTCGATCGCCCCGACGGATCAGGTGCCGCGCTCGATTAGATCAGTGCTCGACGAACTCAACGAGCACGCCGCCGGTCGAATCCGGGTGGAGGAAGGCGACGTCGTGGCCCCACGCGCCATCGCGCGGTTCCTCGTCGATGCGTTCGACGCCGACGTTTTCGGCGGTCTCGAGGGCGGCGTCGATGTCCTCGGTCTCGAGTGCGACGTGGTGGATGCCGGGACCGTGGTTCTCGAGGTACGCCGCGATGGTCCCGTCGGCCGTCGGTTCCAGGAGTTCGAAGTAGCCGTTCTCCAGCGACATGAACATCACCTTCAGGTCGCCCAACCACTCCTCGTGGGCGATCTCGCAGCCGAACAGGTCCTCGAAGCGGAACGCGAGACTCTCGGCGTTCTCCGTCGCGACCCCGGCGTGGTCGAAGCGCATGGTCGAGGGATCGAATGCCGGCGAGAAAAAGCCCGCCGGTCGAAACGAGGGAGAACGGCTGCATGCTCGTCTCGGGTACTGATACCCCGGTGGACGCCGTCACCGATGTGGCCGTCGGACAGCCGATGCCTGGGTGTATGTACAAACGAGTTTTCACATTCCGGCATCGCTTTTCCCCCGGAGCGACATCCGCGACCGTGAACCGCCGGCAACTACTTCGTGCCATCGGGGTCGGTGCGACGGGGAGCGGCCTCGCCGGCTGCAATACCGGTCTACGCGATCCGACGGGGACTCCGACGGGAAGCCAGACACCGACCCGGTGGGATAGCGGCCCGACCGCGACACCGATAGAGGAGGACCCACCCACCTACGGGGCGAGCGGGAGCCGGACGGTCGAGTTGGCGGGGGACCCGTTCGTCGCGGCGCGGGTGGATTCGATGCCGAAGCCGGTGCCGTTCCAACCGTGGATCGAACTCCTCGAACAGCCGTCACGTACTCGCGAGGGCCGGATCAAGGTGGGGATGACGAACCGGGCTGACCGGTCATATGCCCTGTATGGCGTCTTTCCCCACCCGATGGCCGGCAGTCGGAGTGAGTCACGTATCGCCGTCGGTGAGTACGATGGGTCCACCCAGGATGGCTGTCCGAGGGAGCTGCGTCGGGTCGGCGAGAGTGTCAGTGGCCACCAGTGGGTCAAGCCCCATTTCGGTATCTCGACGACCCATGCCATCTTCGTGACCCACGAGAAGGACGTCTGCTTTCCGGAGGGTAAACACCGCTTCACCGGCCACCGAGAGGTCTACGGTGACCCGGCGGATGACGAGCCGTTGCTCGCCTTCGAGTGGGCGTTCAGCCTGATCGTCCAATGATCCGGACCATGTTCCGAGGACCGACCCAATGAACGTGTCTCGCCGGGAGGTGATAGCGATGTCGGCTGTGGCGGGTCTCGGCGTGACCAGCGGGTGTTCACTCCTCGGTGAGGACGCCGGGACCGATTCTGGCACCACCGGTCGGGAAACCAGCCGATTTATTCCCGACACAACCTCGGACCTGCCGTCGCCGTACCGGATCAAGTGGCTGTCCGAGGACCGCTCCGGAATCCAATCCGGGGGCCGGTCCACCGTCTGGGCGGCCCAGCCAGTGTTCGAAGCCAATCCCACGGATCGGCTCCTCGCGGGCGTCTTCTTCGGTTACGTGAGCGAGCTGTACGCGAACCAGGAACGGTACGAGCCGTACCCGGTCTTTCCCGACCTCGGACCCACGGCAACCCCCGCGGAGCGGGACTTCGATTCGGGGATCGGGACGACCGAGCGGCTCCTTCGGGTTGCCGACACGACCGTATTCGTTGGATCGTACGACGTCGATGAACTCGACGCCCGGGCCGCGGCGTTCGAGCGAGTGGACCAATCGGGCGCCTTCACTGTGTTTTCCCGTGATGGAACGGTGGCTGGCGGAACCGATACACCGATCCGACCGCGGGCGAGGGTCTTTGCTGCCTCGTCGGATGCCGTCATCTTCCCGGCTGCCAACGATCGACAGGCGCTGACAACACTCAGAAAGGTCCTGGACACCGGACTGGGTGAGCGCCAGCGGTTGATCGAATCAGGTGACGGCCAGGCGTGGGCGGTCTCGGTCGCCGGCGACGGCGATATCGTGTTCGGCCTCTGGAGCCGTCGGACGGGGGCTGACACCGACGTCGACCTCTTGGCAGAAGCGGTCCCGGAGGCGTCGTTCGACAGGATCCCGCGGGTGGGCCCGACGCGTGGTGAGGTGTATTCGGTGTCGCTGACCCCGTCGGAACTGACGGGCGAGTTTGCGGCGGTCTACCCGGACCAGCAGCGACCGGATCGAGACACGATCGACGCGGCAGTCGGGCATTCGGCAGCCTCCCGAGACGTCACCGTGGACGGCCGCCGCGTGTCTGTCACCGCTACTTGGCGGAAGCCCGCATCGTCGACGACCGGCGAGTAGTCCGGTCGCGTGTACCGAAACCGCTACGTAGAATGTCGGGAACAGATACATGGCGTCGGCCGCCGATCGGTGTCCGATGAGCCTGTTGCCGTCCGATTCGGACGTCGTGGCCGATGGGGAGCCCCGCGTCGTCGGGCTGGACGGCGAGGAGGCGGACGTGCTGCTGGACGCGCTGTCCTCCGAGAAGGGCCGACGGCTCTTTCTGGCAATCAATGACGAGCCGGCACCGCCCGGTGAACTGGCCGAGCGGCTTGACGTCTCGCTCCAGAACGCGCAGTACCACCTGAACAAGCTGGAGGACGCCGGCGTGATCGAAGTCGTCGATACCGCCTACTCGGAGAAGGGCCGGGAGATGGACGTCTACGGGCCGGCCGACGACCCGTTGTTGATCTTCGTCGGTGAGCAGGCGGAGTCATCCGGGTTGCGGACGGCGCTTTCGCGGCTGTTCGCCGGCTGGCTCGCGATCGGGGTCGGGGCAGTGGTGATCCAGGAGCTGTTCGGCCGGAGCCTCCTCATGCCGGCGGCCGACTCGGGCGCCCCGCCGGACGGGAGACCAACGGCGACCTCGCCTGCTGGAGAGACAGCGACTTCGACCAGCGATGCCACTCCGACCACAGCGCCGGATGCCACACCAACTGCTGGCGTCGATGGCAGCGCAGGTGGCGGTGCCGGGCAGGACGGAGCGGTCGGTACGACACCGACGCCGGACGGAACGGCAACCCCGACGCCGGACGTTTTGACACCGACGCCCGGCGACGGAGTCGGGCCGGCCGAACTGCTGGAGGGGCTGCTATGGACAGGGATGCCACCGGGCGTGGCGTTCTTCCTCGGCGGCTCCATCGTATTGACACTACTTGTCGGAATCGCGTACGTCCAACGGACCTGACGGCGGGCCCCTCGCCTGGAGTCCGATAGCGACGTGGGACCGGTTCGCGCTTCCGTTCGGCGTCGATGACAGACTGCGAACCGTTCACACCCCGCCGCGGTACTCGCCGAAGACGTCCCGCATCGCGTCGCAGATCTCGCCCGTCGTCGCGTACGCCTTCACGGCGTCGACGATGTGCGGCATCACGTTCTCTTCGCCCTCCGCAGCCTCCCGGAGCGCCGCGAGCGCGGCGTCGACCGCCTCCTGGTCGCGCTCCTCGCGGAGTGTTTGGACGCGCTCGCGCTGCTGGCGCTGTTCGGCTTCGCTGACCGCCTCGATGTCCTCCTTCGGGTCCTCGTCGACGGTGTACTCGTTGACGCCGACGATGACGCGCTCGCCGGATTCGATCTCGCGCTGGCGCTCGAAGGCCACGTCCTGGATCCGGTCTTGAACCCAGCCGCTCTCGACGGCCTTCCGCATGCCGCCGCGGTCGTCGACCGCCGCGAGGACGTCGAACGCCTCCGCCTCGAGGTCGCTCGTGAGCGACTCGACGTAGTAGCTACCGGCCAGCGGGTCGATGGTGTCGGCGGCGCCGGACTCGTGGGCGAGGATCTGCTGGGTGCGGAGCGCGGTCCGAACGGACTGCTCGGACGGGAGGCTCAACGCCTCGTCCTTGCCGTTGGTGTGGAGGCTCTGAGTGCCGCCGAGCACCGCCGCCAGCGCCTGGTAGGCGACCCGGACCACGTTGTTCTCGACCTGCTGGGCGGTCAGCGTCGACCCGGCCGTCTGGGTGTGGAACTTGAGCTGTTTGGAGGCCGGCCTGTCGGCGTCGAACCGCTCGTCCATGATCGAGTGCCACATCCGGCGGGCGGCACGGAATTTCGCGACCTCCTCGAGGACGTTGTTGTGGGCGTTGAAGAAAAACGAGAGCTGCGGTGCGAACTCGTCGACGTCGAGGCCGGCGTCGATGGCGGCCCGGACGTACTCGATGCCGTCCCCGAGGGTGAAGGCGATCTCCTGGGCGGCGGTCGCGCCGGCCTCCCGGATGTGGTATCCCGAGATGGAGATGGTGTTGAAGTTCGGGACCTCCGCGGCGCAGTACTCGAAGACGTCCGTGATGATCCGCATCGAGGGCTCCGGCGGGTAGATGTAGGTGTTCCGCGCGATGTACTCCTTGAGGATGTCGTTCTGGATGGTGCCGCGCAACTGTTCGCGGTCGACGCCCTGCCGGTCGCCGACGGCGATGTACATCGCGAGCAGCACGGACGCGGGGGCGTTGATCGTCATCGAGGTCGAGACCTCGTCCAGCGGGATGCCGTCGAAGACGGTCTCGAAGTCATCCAGCGAGTCGATAGCGACGCCGGCCTTCCCGACCTCGCCTTCTGCCATCGCCGCGTCGGAATCGTAACCCATCTGGGTCGGGAGGTCGAACGCCATCGACAGGCCGGTCTGGCCCTCCTCCATCAGGTAGTGGAACCGCTCGTTGGTCTCGGCGGCGGTGCCCATCCCCGCGTACTGCCGCATCGTCCACAGCCGCCCGCGGTACATCGTCGAGTAGACGCCGCGGGTGTACGGTGGTTCGCCCGGGAAGCCGAGGTCCTCGCCGTACTCGAGGTCGGCGACGTCTGCGGGGGTGTACAGCGGGTCGACCGGCTGGCCGCCGGTGTCCGTCCGGAACGCCTCGGACCGCTCCCCGAAGCGCTCGACCGTGGCGCCGTAGGTCTCCTCGACCCACCGGTCGTACCCCTCCCGGATCGCGTCGAGGTCGTCGGCGTCGTACATGCCCGGAGGGCAGAGGGCGCGGGGCAAAAGCGTTGGCGGCAGGGTGGCGTGGTCATCCGGCTCGCGGGTCCTCGGTCGCTCCGCTCCCTCCTCCCGCTCGCTCATCCGGCGACCCTCCCTCCGGTCGGGTCGCCCGGCTCGCGGGTAGCTTCGCTCGCGGCTCGTTCCACTCGCCGGCAGAGCTTCGCTCTGCCGAGCCCTCGCTCGCTTCGCTCGCGAGGACGCCGCTCACCACTCGGAGGTCTCGCTACTCACGGGTCGCTTCGCTCCCCGTTCGCTCAATCCGAGGCCTCCCTTCGGTCGGCCTCGCGCCGCTCGATCTCCAGCTCCCCGCTCGCTCGTCCGGCGACCCTCCCTCCGGTCGGGTCGCCCGGCTCGCGGCTTCGCCGCTCGCTCAGTCCGAGGCCTCCCTGCGGTCGGCCTCGCGGCTCGCGTGTCGTCGGTCGCTTCGCTCCCTGCTCGCGGCTCGTTCCACTCGCCGGCAGAGCGACGCTCTGCCGAGCCCTCGCTCGCTTCGCTCGCGAGGACACCGCTCGCGACTCCGAGGCGCTTGCCCCGCTCGCGCCTCGCACCTCCCGCTCGCCCGTTCGGCGGCGCTCCCTTGCTCGCGGCTCACTTCGTTCACCGCTCGCTCATCCGGCGGCCTCCCTACGGTCGGCCGCCCGGACGGAGTGTCAGCTCGTGTCATACTTGTAGGTCGCCTCCTCGGGGTCGATGCCGAAGTCTTCGGGCGACTCGGGGGGCGCCTCCTCGGGTTCGGCTTCGGCTTCGGCGGCGGTCTTGAACCGCTCGCGGAGCCGGTCCGGCATCCGGAACCCGTCGGTCGCGATCCGCAGGGGGACGGCGTCGGGATCGGCCGAATCCCGCTTGCCCTCTAGGCGAGTGTGGAGCCGCCCGGGGAGGTCCTCGACCGCGAGGCCCTCGAAGCCGAACTGCGAGAGGAACTCGTGTTCGCTCGTCAGCGCGTAGACGACGTCGAACCCCTCGGCCTCGGCGCCGTCGACGAGCCGCTCGATGACGTGGGCGCCGACCCCCTGGCGCCGCCAGCCGTCCACCACGCCGATGCTCGTCAGCTCACAGACCTCCCCGTCGTCGGTCGAGTGGACGCGGATCCGGCCGAACCCGGCGCGGACGTTCGACTCTTCCTCGACCGCGATGACGTAGTCCCGCGAGCGGAAGGCGGTCTCGTCCAGGCCCATCGCCTCGATGTGGTCCAAGAGCCAGGCCTCATCTCGGTTGCGTGCGTCCCGGACGTACATGTTGCGACCTTCGTGCGGCCGACGCAAAACCGTTCCCCATTGCGACGAGCCGGGGTGCCGTCGAGCGGCCGCCCTGCCCCGCCCGGTCACGGTGAACCGGGTCGTCGTTCCCGTGCGTGAGAAAACTACTTGCCGACGGCTCCGGACACCTCGACCATGGACTCTCTCGAGGAGTTCGACGAGGTGGTCTACGAACCCGACGAGGCGTTCGTCGAGGCCACCAACGTCCACCAGTTCATGCAGGCCCACGGCATCGACGACCACGAGGAGCTGATCGAGCGGACCACCTCGGACGTCTCCGCGAGCACCGCGAGCGGAGGCTCGGAGGACGTGGCCTCCGGTGTCGAGTGGTTCTGGGACGTCCTCCCCGACCACCTCGGCATCGAGTGGTACGACGACTACGACGCGGTCCGGGACGACACCGACGGGCCACAGTTCACCGAGTGGTATCCCGGCGGCTCGCTGAACGTCGCCCACAACGTCGTCGACCGCCACGCCGGCCGCGGGGCCGAACGCCGAAACAAGGTGGCCTGCATCTGGGAGGGCGAGGACGGCGAGATTAGGAACTTCACCTACTACGACCTCGACCGCACCTCGAACCAGGTCGCGTCGTACCTCGAGTCGGTCGGCGTCGGGACCGGCGACACCGTCGCGCTGTACATGCCGATGGTGCCCGAGGTCATCTCGATCCTGTACGGCTGTTTCAAGGCAGGCGCCATCGCGGTCCCCATCTTCTCCGGGTTCGGCGTCGAGGCGACCGCGACCCGCATCGAGGACCCCGCGGCCGACGTGCTGTTCACCGCGGACGGCTTCTACCGCCGCGGCTCGCAGGTCACGCTGAAGGACACCGCCGACGAGGCCATCGAGGCGGCCGACCACGACGTCACCGACGTCGTCGTCTACCGCCGCTTCGAGGACAGCGACCCGGCCATGACCGCCGGCCGGGACGTCCACTGGACGGACTCGGTCGCGGCGGCCGACGCCGCCTACGAGACGAAACAACTCGACGCCTCCGACGAGTCGATGCTGTTGTACTCCTCCGGGACGACCGGCCGGCCGAAGGGCATCGTCCACACCCACGCCGGCGCCCAGCTGCAGGCCGCCAAGGAGGTGTACTTCGGCTTCGACCTCAAGCCGTCGGACCGCTTTTTCTGGGTGTCGGACGTGGGCTGGATGATGGGGCCGTGGACGCTCATCGGCACCCACACATTCGGCGGGACGATGGTGATGTACGAGGGCGCGCCCGACCACCCGAACCCCGACCGGTTCTGGCGGCTGATCGACCGGCACGACGTCACCCAGTTCGGCATCTCCCCGACCGCCATCCGCGCGCTCCGCAAGCAGGGCGACCAGTGGGTCGAGGGCCACGACCTCTCCAGTCTCCGCCTTTTGGGCTCGACGGGCGAACCCTGGGATCCCGAATCCTGGTTGTGGTTCCACGAGGAGGTCGGCGGCGGCGACACCCCCATCATCAACATCTCCGGCGGCACCGAGATCTTCGGCTGCTTTTTGA
>PXQY01000035.1 GCA_003021745.1 Halobacteriales archaeon QH_7_69_31 | reverse complement strand
CTCGAACCGCGAGTCGACGGTCCAGCCGGCGGCCTCGGCGGCCTCGTCGTACGGTCGGTCACCGACGACGACAGCCCGGGGGCCGACGCGGCGGGCCTCGGCGAGGGCGTCCTCGACGAGCGTCACCAGCGAGTCGTGTTCGACCTTCGACTGCCGGCCGTACGGCGCGTCGAACACCACGCCGTCGAACGCGGCGTCGACGAACGGCGACGTCGTCGCGTCACCCCGGAGCACCTCGAACCCGTCGTCCAGGTAGTGGGCGAGGTTCTCGCGGGCGCCCGCGGCCATCTTCGGCTGGGCGTCGAGGCCGACCACCTCACTCCCGATCAGTCCGGCTTCGACGAGGACGCCGCCGGTCCCGCACATCGGATCCAGGATGTCGGCGTCGGCGCCGGCGCCAGCGAGGTTCGCCAGTGCGTGGGCGTCCGCCGGCGCCATGCTCCCCGGCTGGAAGAACGGCTTCTCGGTGGGCTGCCGGTTGCGGTAGCCGCGGGGTGGTTCGGCGGTCAGCCAGCCCAGCGCGGCGGCCTCGGAGAACAGCGCGAGGAGGGTGTGGTCGGGAGCCTCGAGGTCGACGCTGAAGCCGCGGTCGACGAGCACGCCGCCGAGCCGCCGCTCGGCCGCCCGGGTGTCGACGCCGGCCCGCCCCCGGACGTCGCGGGCGCGGACGGCGACCGACCCCGAGCGGTCGACCGACGCGGCGTCGAGGAGCGCGACGGCGCCCTCGAGGGTGGGCTCGGCGGTGCCGACGAGTTGGCCGATCCGCCTCGTGTATGCCAGCGTCTCGGGTCGGCGGACGCCGCGAGCGGTCGCCAACCCCGGGGCGAGCGCGCGGACGTCGGAGGCGCGGGCCGCCGCCTCGCGGCGCGCGAAGGCGTCGTCGTCGCCGACCAGCTCCAGCAGGTACACGTCGGCCAGTGGCCGGCAGGGGGGGTAAGGAGCGGGGTCTGCGAGGCCGAGGGAGCGAAGCGACCGAGGCCTCGGAACGAGCGAGCGGTGAGCGGGAGGTCGACCGAAGGAAGACCTCCGAACGGGCGAACCGCGACCGGAGGGAGCCGCGAGCGAAGCGAGAGCCGCGAGGGACAAAGGCCAAGCGTGTCGGGCGAGGAGCCCTCGTATGGCCAGTGATACCGAACGGCAGGTGAAGGAGATCATGACGCCCACGCTGTCGACGATACCGAGCGACGCGCCGGTGAGCGAGGCCGCGAGGACGATGCGCGACGAGGACATCGGTTCGTTGCTCGTGTCCGGCGGCCGGACCGGCATCGTCACCAGCACGGACATCCTGGACGCTGTCGCCGACGGCCACGACCCTGAGGCGACCACCGTCGAGGCGTTGATGACCGCGCCGGTGGAATCGGTCGACGTCGGGCTGGGGCTCTCGGAGGCCGCGGCGATGATGACCAACTTCGGCATCAACCACCTGCCGGTCCGGGACAGCGACGGCGACTACGTCGGCATCGTCTCCTCGACGGACATCCGCGAGACCATCGGCGAGCGGTAGCCGCGAGCCGCCAGCCCGGCGGCCGGCGGCAGCGATCGCGCCATCCCTCCGGCGGGGGATACCGGCCACCGCCCGCCCCGATCTCCGACCCCAAGATTATCGATTCCTTCCCCGACCACCGGGCTACCGGCCGCGTTCCGCCAGCAGCCGCCCGAGGTGAACGCGGTCGGCGTTACCCTCGGCCATCTCGAACTCGACCTCGCCGGCGAGCCGGTAGAGCCGCGCCAGCTCCGCGCCGTCGTACCGGCCCCGGGCGGCCGCCAGGAGTTCCCGCAGGATCTCCTCGCCACCGAAGCCCTCGTCGTACAGGAGGTCGTCCAGCGCCGACCGCGCGTCGGTGAACTCGCCGGCGTCGGCCGACGCGAGGATAGCGTCGACGTCGTCGGCCATTCCGACCTCGCCCAGCGACTCGTAGGCCGCCGCCATCGTTATCTCACCGCCCGCCTCGGCGGTCATCTGGGCGCCGAGGATCGCCCGCCGGAGGTTGCCGTCGCCGTAGCCCGCGACGTACTCGAGGCCGTCGTCGTCGTGGGGGACGGCCTCGGTAGTGCTGCTCCATCACCCGCCGGAGCGCCTGCTGGAAGTCCTCCCGGATCGCCTCGGCGTTGTCCAACAGTATCGTCCGGAAGTCGCCGGAGACCGGCCGGTAGGCGGCCTGTTCTTTCAGCACATGGTTCATCATGTCGCGCTTCGACAGCCGGGAGCGGCCCCGGAGGAACGGCGCGAACCGCGGGTCGTTCCGTATCTCCTTCTTGGTGCGGTCGAAGAAATCCGCGACGTTGAGGACGACGAAGTCGTTGTCCGGGTCGGTATGCGTCTCGGCGGCGAGCGCCCGGACGGCGGCCGTCTTCCCGACGCCGCGCGGCCCGTGGACGAGGAGGTTCATCGGCTCCTCGACGGCCCGCTCTATGTGCTCTCGGGGCTCGGTCTGCGGGAGTTCTTCGAGCGTGGGCGCATGGGCCTCCGTCCACAACGCCGCGTCCATAGCCCATCGTCCGGCACCGCCCGCCAAAAGCCCTCCTCTCTGGGTTCGGTGGGACGGCCTCGCGACGACGCGCCCGCCCGGACAGAGACCCGGCTCGGCCCGTTCGCGGTCGGTGTCTCCGAGGAGCGTCGGGAGGGCGGGTCGGAGAGCCGCGATCCCTCGATGGCCTGCGCTCCTCGTCAGCCCCGGCTCCGTCCGGCGCGACGCGGCCGTTTTTTACGGCGCGCAGACCACCCACCGCCATGGACGTCGAGTTCGGGACGGACGGCTGGCGGACCACGGTCGAGGAGTTCACGACGCCGCGGGTCCGTGCGGTCGGGCAGGCCGTCGCCGACCACGTGCTGGCGGCCGCAGACGCCGACGCACCCGCGGTCGCGGTCGGCTACGACCCCCGCGAGGAGTCACGGCCGGCCGCGGAGGAGCTGGCTCGCGTGCTCCGTGTCAACGGCGTCGACGCGCTCGTCGCCGACCGGGACACGCCGACGCCGGTCGTCGCCTGGACCATCGTCGATCGGGGACTGGCCGGGGCGCTCCAGGTGACCGCCAGTCACAATCCGCCGAGCTACAACGGGATCAAATTCGTCCCCGAGGACGGCGCGCCCGCGAGTGCCGCCGTCACCGACCGGCTGGCCGAGGCCCTCCGGCCGCCGGACCCCCGGCCGGAGCCCGAGTGGGGGTCGGTCAGAGAGGCGGACCTCCGGGAGCCGTACCTCGAGGCGGCGCTGGCGTTCGTCGACGCCGACCTGGATGGCCTCCGCGTCGCATACGACGCGATGTACGGCAGCGGCCGGGGCGTGACCGACGACCTGCTGTCGCGTGCGGGCGCAGACGTCCGCTGTCTCCGGGGCGAGCGGGACCCGTCGTTCGGCGGCACGCCGCCGGAGCCGTCGGCCGGCCACCTCGCTGCGCTGACCGACCGCGTCGCCGGCGGCGAGGCCGCCCTCGGGGTGGCGAACGACGGGGACGCCGACCGCCTGGGCGTCGTCACCCCGGAGCGTGGCGTGGTCGACCCGAACTGGGTGTATGCTGCGCTTTACGACCACCTCCTCGAGACCGGTGGTAGTCCCGACGGAAGCGGGGAGCCGGCCAGCGCCGCTGGCGACGCGGTCCGGACCGTCTCGACAACCTTCCTCCTCGACCGCATCGCCGCGGCCCACGGCCAGGCGGTCCACGAGACGCCGGTCGGGTTCAAGTGGGTCGCCGAGGCGATGGCGACCCACGATGCGCTGGTCGGCGGCGAGGAGTCGGGCGGCTACGGGGTCGCCGGCCACCTCCGGAACAAGGACGGGGTGCTGGTCGCGCTGCTCGTCGCCGCCGCCCACGCCGCCGAACCGCTGGACGACCGGCTGGACCGGCTGCGGGAGCGGCACGGCGACATCGTCCAGGAGCGGGTGAGCGTCGACTGTCCCGACGCCCGGAAGGCGGCCGTCGTCGAGGCGCTGGGCGACCGGATCCCGGACCGGGTCGCCGGGACGGCCGTCGAGGACGTCGGGACGGCCGACGGGTTCAAGCTCCTGCTCGCGGACGGCTCCTGGCTGCTCGTCCGGCCCAGCGGGACCGAGCCGAAGCTCCGCGTGTACGCCGAAGCCGGGTCGGCGGCCCGCATCGAGGAACTCTTAGATGCAGGCCGGGCGCTGGTCGAGCCGCTTGTCGACGCGTCCGGGTAATCACCCGTCCGACGGGACGGCCAGCCCCCTCGCCGGACCGTCGGGGGATTGGCCAGCACGCCGCGACACCGTGCGTCCCCGCAGGTGACATCGAACCCGGCCCGGAGCCGCCCGGCTCGCGGCTTCGCCGCTCGCCCATTCCGATGCCTCCCTCCGGTCGGCCTCCCGGCTCAAGGGTTGCTTCGATCGCGTCGAGCGACCGCGGCCGCGACGAGCGCGCTGCCGACGCCCTGCCCGCGGCGGCGCGGCCGTACGGCCACGATCGCCGTACCGTCCAGTACGAGCGCTCCGAGGTTGCAGTCGGCCTCGCTGGCCGCGAGCGTCGTTTCGTCGTAGAGGATGCGGTCATCTACCGAGGGTGGCGGCCTCGTTCGGAACGGCACTACAGACCCACCCGGTCAGCCGCCCTTGACGAGCCGCAGGACCCGGACGGCGTCGGCGTCGACGGGCCGGTCTTCCGGCACCGGCGACCCGTCGACGAGGACCGTCGCCTCCTGCGTCGAGAGACCGACCGCGGCGAGGACGTCCCGCCGCGGCTCTCGCTGACCATGTCGAACAGCTGCCGGATGGCCATCGCGACGACGCCGGCGCCGAGCAGGAAGACCGCGGTCCGGATGAGGAAGCCGAGATACGGGATCAGTCCGAGCAGGGTGACGACGAGGACCCCGACGAACAGCGCGAGGTACCGGTTGTCCCGTGAGGTGTACGTCAGCAGCCACGTGCCGACGACGTACCGGCCGTATATGGCGGCGATCCAGGCGAGCACGATGGTCACGAGCAGTATCGAGACGGCGATCGGGAGCCCGATGATGGTGATGGCGAACAGGAGGATGGCGAGTGCGACGCCGCCGATCGCCGCGAGGCCGGCGCCGGCGGTGCGGAGCGGCTCCGCCGTGCAGGTGTCGTAGACGGCGTCGGCGAACTGGGGATCGACGTACAGGAGGATGCTGCCGAGGAACAGGCTGGCGAAGAACATGAAGATCGTGAAGAGGATCCGCAGCGGGCCGAGCGGCGGGATCAGGGCCAGTTCCTGGGTGCGCTGGGTGACGCCGTCGACGGTCCCGCCGCGGTCGTTGAGCGTGCCCTCGTAGGTGAGGTCGCCGCCGATGGTCGCGCTCCGCTCGAGGTTGACCGTGCCGGCGAAGACGTTCACGTCGCTGTCGAACTCGCCACCGAGCGTCACGTCGCCGGCGATGGCGCCGAAGGAGTCGTCGATGTAGGCGGATTCGCCCACCGTGACGGTCCCGCCGTACACGAGGATGTTGTCCTCGACGGTCCCGTTGACGGTGGCGCTGCCGGCGTAGATGCGGACGGTGCCGGTGACGTTGCCGGTCTCGGTGACGACGACGTCGCTGCCGTACGCGCGGAGGTCGCCGTTGACCGTCCCACTGACGACGACGGTGCTTGCGGTCGCGGAGAGCCCGTTGACCTGTTCGCCTTCCTCGATGACGACCGTACCGCCGGCGCGCGTGTCGGCGGCGGCGATGCCCGTGAACAGCGTGCCCACGAGGAGGACCGCGAGGAGGCCTGCCAGGATGCGGCGCATGGGTCACATGCACACCTGCCACCCAATATAGGTTGGGGCATCTCGCGGGGTTTATCCCCGCCGGGAGCGACCTGCCGCCATGAGCGAGGCCGCCGCCGAGGACACGGGGCGGGAGATCTGGATCGAGAAGTACCGCCCGCACTCTTTGGATGCGGTCGTCGGCCACGACGACATCACGGCGCGGCTGCGGCGGTACATCGCCGAGGAGGACCTGCCGCACCTCCTGTTTGCGGGTCCAGCGGGTACGGGCAAAACCACTAGTTCCACCGCCATCGCCCGCGAAATTTACGGCGAAGAGTGGCGGGAGCACTTCCTCGAGTTGAACGCTTCCGACGAGCGCGGCATCGACGTGGTCAGAGACCGGATCAAGAGCTTCGCGCGGGCCGCCGTCGGCGGCACCGACCACCGGATCATCTTCCTCGACGAGGCGGACGCCCTCACGGACGACGCCCAGTCGGCGCTCCGCCGGACGATGGAGCAGTTCTCCGACAACACCCGCTTTATCCTCTCCTGTAACTATTCGAGCCAGATCATCGATCCGATCCAGTCGCGGTGTGCGGTCTTCCGGTTCTCGCCGCTCGGCGAGGACGCCGTCGCGGAGCAAGTCCGCGTCATCGCGGACGCCGAGGACATCGACCTGACCGACGAGGGCGTCGACGCCTTAGTCTACGCGGCCGACGGCGACATGCGGAAGGCGATAAACGGGCTGCAGGCCGCGGCGGTCATGGACGGCGCCGTCGACGAGGAGGCCGTCTACACCATCACCTCGACGGCCCGGCCGGAGGAGATCCGGGAAATGGTGACGGCGGCGATGGGGGGCGACTTCACTGGGGCCCGCGCCCAGCTGGACACGCTTTTGTCGGACGTCGGCATCGCCGGCGGCGACGTCATCGACCAGCTCCACCGCTCGGTGTGGGAGTTCGACCTCGACGACCGGGAGGCCGTCCGGCTGATGGAGCGTATCGGCGAGGCCGACTACCGGATCACCGCCGGCGCGAACGAACAGGTCCAGCTCGAGGCGCTTCTGGCGTCGCTTGCGTTGGATGAAGGGTAGCCAGGGGGAGCGACGCCGAGAGAGCGGAACGACCGAGGCCTCGAAGATTGGGGCGGTGGTCGTCGGAGCCCGGCCAGGGGCGGTCGAACACGATGAGATCTCCTCCGAGCGACCGTTCGACCTGAGCAATTACGGACCGGGGACATCATTAGCAGTTCCCGGCGATACACCCGTTCCCACACCGCACGACGAAAAGCGATTACTTAACCGTCTCCGCCGCGTATCTATCGTATGACTGAAAAGAGTCAGCGGAAGGACCTCCGGATGCCGGGCGAGGGCGAGCAGTTCGCGCTCGTCACCGAGATGCTCGGCGGGCGGCGCGTTCGACTGCAGTGTGACGACGGCAAAAAGCGGATGGGCCGCATCCCGGGCCGGATGCGGTTCCGGACCTGGGTCGACACGGACGACATCGTCGTGATCGACCCGTGGGACTGGCAGGACGAGAAGGCCGACATCGAGTGGCGGTACGAGGGGGCCAACGCGGACCAGCTCCGACGCGAGGGCCACCTCGACAACCTCGTCTGATCCTCCGATCTACCTCCGGATCTGCCCGGTCGTGACGCCCGCGTCCGCGCCCGGCCGCGAGGGGGTTACGCTGGCGACGCCGGCTATAACTCGGCGAGCGTCGCGCCGCCGACGAGCCGGTCGATGGCGGCCGGGAGTTCGTCGATGGCGACGCGCGTCTGGTCGGTGGAGTCCCGCTCGCGGACAGTGACCGTGTCGTCCTCGAGGGTGTCGTAGTCGACTGTGACGCAGTACGGCGTGCCGACCTCGTCCTGGCGGCGGTAGCGCCGCCCGATGGTGCCGGTGTCGTCGTAGCTCACCGCGAGGCCAGCCGCCCGCAGCGCCGCGGCGACCTCCCTGGCGCGGTCGTCGAGGCCGTCCTTCGTCATCAGCGGGAAGACGGCGACGGTGGTCGGCGCCACCTCGGCCGGAAGCGCGAGGGAGGTGCGCTGCTCGCCGTCGACCTCGTCGGTGCCGTGGCGGTGGACGAGGACGCTGTATACGAGGCGGCCGACGCCGAACGACGGTTCGACCACGTGGGGGGTGATGTGCTCGCCGGACTCCGTCCGTTCCTCGACGGCGAAGCCGGTCTTTTCCACCGGGATTGTGTAGGAATCCTCGCCCACCGCGACGGTAACGGCGTCGCCGTCGAACGCCGAGCGGTCCCTGGCGGCGAGCGCGCTCTACGGTCTTCGGCTCGTCGTACTGGCGGAAGACGGTGTACTCCGCGTCGGCGTACTCGCCGTGCTTGCGGAGGTCGTAGTCCGACCGGTAGGCGAAGCCGGTGACCTCGATCCAGTCGCCGCCGAGTTCCGTCTCGGCGTCCCAGGTGTCGACGGCGTAGTGGGACAGTTCCCCGGGGAGGTGCTGACGGTAGCGGAACCGGTCCATGTCGATACCGATCCGCTCGTAGAAGGACAGCGACTCGGCGAGGTAGTAGGCGACCCAGTCGCTCCCGACGACGCCCGCCTCCAGCGCCTCGCGGACGGTGTAGGACTCGGTCCCGCCGTCGTCGGCCCGCTGGGCCTCGGCGCCGTACAGCGGCAGCTCGACGTCAGCGACCGCCTCGATCGGTGGCTCGTCGAACTCGGGGTCGACAAAGTGCTCCAGCTCGGCCTGGGTGAACTCCCGGACCCGGACGAGCGCCCGACGCGGCGCGATCTCGTTCCGGTAGGCGCGACCGATCTGGGCGACGCCGAACGGAAGCTGGTTGTGGGCGTACTCCTTGAGGCGCGGGAACTCGACGAAGATGCCCTGGGCGGTTTCCGGCCGAAGGTAGCCGGGCGACGAGGAGCCGGGCCCGATGTTCGTGCCGAACATGAGGTTGAACTCCTCGACCGGCCGCCCGGCCAGCGAGGCCCCGCAGGAGGGACAGGCCACGTCGTGGTCGGCGACGAGGTCGGCGACCCGGCGGGGTGCGAACGCCTCCGCGTCGTGGACGTCGGGGACGGCGTCCTCGACGAGGTGGTCGGCGCGGTGGGTCCCGCCACACTCGGCGCACTCGACGATCATGTCGTCGAACGTCTCGAGGTGACCGGACGCCTCGAAGACGGCCTCCGGCACGACGGTCGGTGACTCCACTTCCATGTGGCCCGCCGCGCGGACGAACTGGTCGCGCCAGACGGCCTCGATGTTCCGCTTGAGGGCGGCGCCCTCCGGGCCGTACGTGTAGAGACCGGCCGTGCCGCCGTAGGCCTCGTTCGACGGGAAGAAGAAGCCGCGGCGTTTCGCGAGCTCCGCCAGGTCCGAACGCTCGGTCATACGAGCGCCTCCAGGAGGTCGACGTCCCGGAGGATGCCCGCGAGTTCGTCGCCCGACACGAGCGGGGCCTGCTCGATGTCGTTCGAGATGAACGTCTGGGCGGCCTCGCGGGCCGTCGTCCGGCCCGAGACCGTCACGAGGTCGGCGGTCATGATCTCGGCGACGGGTTCGGCCGGGATCTCGACGTTCAGCGTCGGGACCGACCGGCTGCCGACGGCCTTGATGCCCTCCCACATCCAGTCGTCGTCCTGGTTGGCGACGGCGTCGCCCGGGTCGGTCTCCCCCTGGACCACCCGGGCGACCTCGATGACGTCGACCTCGGTGAGCATGCCCTCGTGGCGACCGTCGGCGTCGAGGACGACGGCGTACGGGACGTTGGCGTAGTCGAGCTGCCGCTCGGCGACCGACAGCGGCGTCTCCCGGTAGACGGTGTTGATCTCCGCGGTCGCCAGCCCGTCGACCGCGACGTCACCGTCCGCGCGGTCCTCGGCGACGGCGCGCACGACGTCCGTGACGGTGACGATACCGACGAGTTCGTCCTCCTCTAAGACCGGGACGCGCCGCTCGCCGGTCTCGAGGACGAGCGTCGAAAGCTCGGTGAGCGACGCCGACGGCCCGATGGTGGGCACCTCCCGGACGAGCATCGCCAGCTGGTCCTCGTCGGGCTGTTCGATCAGCGACTCCCGCGTGACCAGCCCGCGGAAGGTCCCGCCGTCCTCGGTCACGACGGGCACCGAGGAGAACCCCCGCTCCTGAATGTACTCGAGGACGTCCTCCCGGACGCCCGGGATCTCGACCGAGACCACCGCCGACCGGGGCGTCATCGCGTCTGCGACCTTCATGGACGTCGTTTATCTCCGCCGGCGTACTAAGTCCTCCGAACCCACTTTTTACTCGCTCGGGCTTCCTCGCGCGCCTCCGGCGCGCTGCGGAGAGCCACTCGCTCGCAAAAACTTGGGGAAAAACTACCGCCCCGGCCGCTCGGCCTCCGGCCTCGCGGCCGGTGAACCGCGAGCGCTGCGCGCTCGCGGATGCTACCGGGATTTTTCCATCCAGGATCGATACCTTGCTATGACGACGCGTCGGTGGGCCGGCCGACACGACAGCCGCTGTCAGTCGACGGGTCGCCGGGTCACTCGTCGGTACCCCGGACCTCGTCCTTCGAGAGGATTCGACCGAGGCCGTCCCGACCCAGATGCGAGCAGTCCTCGTAGTCCTCGGGGAGCCGCTCGCGGACGTTATCTGTCAGTTCGGCATACGGGACCGTCTCCAGGGCCGTCCGGCGGGCGAAGTAGTCCGCCCACCACGTGCAGAACCCACACTTGCCGTCGTAGACGAGGACGTCAGCGCTCATGCCCCCGCGTAGGTCGTCGAACCGTTTAGATGCCCCGGCTCCCGCGAGCCAGCGGTCGCGTCGGCGCCGGGCTCGCGGGTCCCTCCGGTCGCCGTTCGCACCCCCGGCAGCAGTTTATCCAGTTGGCCGCCCGGCTCGCGGCTTCGCCGCTCGCTCGTCCGGCGGCCTCCCTCCGGTCGGCCGCCCTAGTCACACTCGCCCGGCTCGCGGGTCGCTCCGCTCCCCGCTCGCTCGTTCGGCGGTGGCTCGCTACCGCTCGCCGCCACCGGTCACTCGAACCGGCCGGTCTCGCCACTACAGTTCGCACAGAGGGTGACGAGCGCGTCGCCGTCGTCGACGGCCTCGATCGTCTGGTCGGTCCGCTCGCCGCAGTCCCGACAGTGCCGCAAAAGCGTCAGCTCGCCGGGGTCGGCCGGCGCCCCGATCGCCAGGAGCCGGGTCCGGTCCTCGCCCGGGTTGAGACTCCGCTGGAACTCCCCCGACGCGAAATGGACGGCCTCGCCGGCGCCGACCGTCACCTCGCCCTCTTCCGTCTCGAATGCGAGCGCGCCGTCGAGGACGTAGAACACCTCCTCCTGACTCTCGTGGGCGTGGTAGCCGAACGCGGTGCTCTCGCCGGGCGCGAGTTCGTAGTACCGCAGCCCCATGTGGTCGGTCCCCAGCGCCTGGCCGATCGGGCGCTTGACGTCGGCCGGACCCATCCAGTCGTCGAGGTCGTCGATGGCGACGTGGTCCATGCGCGGTGGTGGGGCGTAATCAACGAAAAATGGCAGGGTTACCAAAGACCGGATTCCTCACCAGAACGCGGTCCCTCATACTGAACACCAGGAAATATCCGGATGAGAGCATCCGCGAGCGAACGACGTGAGCGAGCGGTTCGCCGCGCCGAGCGGCAGCGAGGCGCGGGACCAAGGGCCGACTAACGCGAGCCGAAGGCTCGCGGCTGGAGGCCCGCCGTGTCTTTTTCATGAACGTTTTTGCCGCGAGCGAGCGCCGAAGGCGCGAGCGAGCGTGCAGAAAGGTTCTACATCATCCCGCCCATGCCGCCGCCCATACCGCCCATCCCGCCACCCATGCCGCCCATGCCGCCGCCGGGGCCGCCGGGACCGCCGGCGCCGCCTTCGGGCTCCTCGCCCTCGGTGGAGAGGTCGCCGGCGGCGATGATGTCGTCGATCTTCAGGACGAGGTTGGCGGCCTCGGTGGCCGAGGACAGCGCCTGGCGCTTGGCGTGGGCGGACTCGACGACGCCGGCCTCGTTCGTGTCGACCACGTCGCCGGTGAAGACGTCCAGGCCCGCGGTCGCGTCGCCGTCCTCGTGGGCGGCCCGCAGGTCGACGAGGGTGTCGATGGAGTCGAGCCCGGCGTTCTCCGCGAGGACGCGCGGGACGAGTTCGAGGGCGTCGGCGAACGCCTCGACGGCGAGTTGCTCGCGGCCGGAGACGCCGTCGGCGTAGTCGCGGACGCGGCTGGCGACCTCGACCTCGACGGCGCCGCCGCCGGCGAGGACGCGGCCGTCGGAGACGGTCTGGGCGACGACGTCCAGCGCGTCGTCGATGCCGCGCTCGAGTTCGTCGACGACGTGCTCGGTGGAGCCCCGCAGCAGGAGCGTGACGCCGTGGGCCTCGTCGTCGCGGCCCTCGACGTAGAACAGCTCCTCGCTCTCGTCGTAGCGGACGTCGGCGCTGCCGAGTGCCTCGGCGGAGAGGGCGTCGAGGTCGGAGACGACGTCGCCGCCGACGACCTCGCGGAGGAACGCGAGGTCGCTCTTCTTGACGCGGGACGCGGCGAGGACGCCCTCCTGGGCGAGGAAGTGCTCGGCGAGGTCGTCGATGCCCTTCTGGCAGAGCACCACGTCGGCGCCGGCGTCGACGATGGTCTCGACCTTCTCACGGAGCTGGTCTTCCTCCTTGTCGAGGAAGTCCTGGAGCTGGTCGGGGCTCTCGAGCTGGAGGCTCGCGTCGGCGTCCGTGTCCTCGACCTCGATGGGCTCGTTGATGAGCAGGACGCGGGTGTCGTCGAACGACGTCGGCATGTCGGCGTGGGCGGGGTCCTTGTCGACGACGGCGCCCTCGAGCAGCTCGGAGTCGCCGGCGGAGCTGCCGGTCTGGGTCTCGACGTTGACGTACTCGAGGTCGACGACGGTCTCGCCGTCGTCGGCGTCGACGGTGACGGCCTGGACGGCGTCGACGACCAGCTCGGCGAGGGCGCCCTTCTCGAGTTCGGCGCCCTTGCCGGTCATCGAGGTCTCGGCGACGTCCTTCAGGAGCTCGGTGTCCTCGGGGTCCACCTCGTGGGAGACGGTGTCGATCTCCTCGCGGGCGTGCTCGGAGGCGAGGTGGAAGCCCTTGATGATGGCGGTCGGGTGGATGTCCTGCTCGAGGAGGTCCTCGGCGTTCTTCAGGAGTTCCCCGGCGATGGAGACGGCGGTCGTGGTGCCGTCGCCCGCCTCGTCCTCCTGGGTCTCGGCGACCTCCACGATCATCGAGGCCGTCGGGTTGTCGATGTCCATCTCCTCGAGGATGGTGACGCCGTCGTTCGTGACGGTGACGTCGCCCATCGAGGAGACGAGCATCTTGTCCATACCCTTCGGGCCGAGCGTCGAGCGGACCGACTCGGCGACGGCCTGGGCCGCCGCGATGTTGTGCGACTGTGCGTCCTGGTCCTTCATCCGCTGGGAGTCCTCGCCGAGGATGATCATCGGCTGGCCTCCCATCTGCTGCTGGCTCATGGTCGTCCGGATGATTGTCCACGGTTCTATATAAATGTACCCGATTCGGGGCGGTCCGGGCGGTCCGTACGCACAGCCTTCGAGGCCACGAAACCCGGTGATAGTGAACGTGTGCCAATCGATACCTCACCGTCTGGTGGAATCCTTGTCCGACCGACCGAATACGGGTTTATTACGGAACTGAGTGGCATGCCCCACGAAGTCCGGTGCCTGCCCGTTCCCTCCCGAAACGAGGAGTCGACGGTCGGGCTCCAAGACGGATGGTCGCTCCGGGTCCTGCTCATCATCTCCGAGGTCCACGCTCCGCTCGGGCCTCGTTATCTCCCCCGTTCGGGCCGCGTTGCCTCGCGGTTCGCTGCGCTCACCGCTCGGGATCACCGAGGCGTCTCACTTCGTTCGACGCCTCTCACGCCAGGGGGCTTGCGCGATACACACCACGGCTTGCAGGAGAACAGAGGTGTGATATAATTCGGTCCACTGATTACCCCCACCGTATGACTGCCTGCGTCTACTACCATCATCCTGATGACCCCCAGTACTCTCTCGCATACGTCACTCAGGACAGGGATGAGGTAACGATGTCCGGGCAAGACGCGATTATAGAACAGTACAACCTGGATGAGGAATTGTTCGTACTGTATACAAGTCCAGGCGCGGGTGGTACGGTCGGAGAACTGGATGACGAGTTTGAGGACAAACTCGAAGAGATGTCGCCTCAGGACCGAACGATCACGGTCCGGCTGCTCCAGATATTCGAGGAAATCATCGAGCAGAAGGAACTCGAAGAGGAAGCGAAGCTCGAAATCTATAAACAAATCGAGTTAGAGCGTATCCCTGACGCTCTCGAACGCGTCGATTGGAACCGTACAGCAGTCGACGTTGCGGGGCAGCTCATGTCAACGCTAATTATCAAGCACGCGCTGCCCAACGCAAATCACCGGACTTCGATCAGTATGGCTCAGTGGTATCTGGAAAGCATCGAGACCGGATTCTCGTTTCCCGAGTTTGCGACGACGGAGTACCAGTGGAAGGAGTGGGTGAACGAGTACATCGCGGATTCGAAACGGATTCTCACGGTTCGGCGGAATACGACGGCTTTCTCATTACTTGCTGAATGGGGCTGTAACGTCGTCACACGGAGAAATGGCATTGCCATCGAACTAGCAGAATACGACCTCAATCTCACCCAGTCTGAAGCCTACGAGTACTACGGAGAAGTACACACCGAACGTTGTACGGAGTTTCTTACAGAGTCCGTCACACGGGCTGGACACGACGAACTACTCAGCAATGATGGAATCGGGAAAGCAGAGTTCGTCTCGTACCTCGAAAAGGCAGAATAGCGGCGCTAGTCCTGGAGGCTGGCGACAGTGCGACCGAGCTCTCGGGCGTGCTCGCTTTCGCTCACGTCGTACCGCTCTTCTATCGATCGAAGTCGTTCTTGAAAGGTCATTGTGATGCCTCCTGTGCGTCTACTCTAATTGAGGAGGTTTCCGCTTAAGAAGGTTCCCCAGTCCTTCAGGCGGGTCGAACCGCGGTGTCTTCGTAATTCGACGTGAGTAATTCAGATAAAAGGGGTATGTTTAGAGGTGTGATTTCAGCGGTATCAGAGCTTGATGGCGTCTTCTATATTTTTCACGGCGGCTTCGAGGACGAGTTCGCGGAATTGACCGAACCATGTTCTGGCTCGAAGTGTGTCGTCGAAGCGCCAGCGTAACGAGGCGAAGACAGATTCGACGACCGATCGGCGGTGATAGGTATCGTCGTCAGTACTGGCGTTGTGCGCCGCATCGATCGAACTAAATTCGCGGTGCTTTATCACCGGTCTCACGCCCGCTTCTAGGAGATTTTGGCGGAATTTGTCCCAGTCGTATCCTTTGTCGGCGGTGATGGTTTCGACGTGGTGGAGGTTTCGTTAGAGGACATTCCAACCGATCTGTGTATCGTGTGGTTGTTTCATCGAACAATGTATATCTAGGATGAGACTGGTTGAGCAGTCAACGAGGGCGGTCGTCTTCACCGATCTGAAAGTGTAATTCGTCCGATCGCATAGTGTTGGGTGGCAGCGACGCGATCGAAGCCGGTCGCGTCGACTGCTTGGATGTCGCCGGTGTCCTGCAGCTGCGCCGACAATCGAAGTAACACCAGCCAGATCCGCATCTCTAGCTCTTGTTTCCGCGTACACACGGTGGTAAAATCGGGTATCTCAGCCACCTTCAAGCCAAATTTCGATCCAATTCCTGGCATTTCGTACAGAACGTCAATGAGCCAGCGATACGGATGGCCAAGATACTCTCTAAGCCCGTGCAGTCCCACGAGCACCCAGTCTGCGTACCCGCCCTCCCCCTTCTGAACTGGTGGCTCCTCTCTATCACCGACGGCTTTTTTGGCGAGTGACACAACCTTACTCGTGAAGCGGGATAGCTTTGATTGCACACTCGGCCTTTCCCGCTTCACTTCCTAGTAAGCCCGACAATTAGGCAAAACTACTAGCGTCTAAACACGCCTCAATAATCCAACACTTCAACCATTGAGACGACGGCCATACTCCACTCCCTTAATTGATGTCCGAATAGTCCGTTCGCCGTTCTAAACCATTATAGAAAATCCTATGTAAATCATTGATTTTCTCAGACGTCTCCCTAACAATATCTTTTGGAGGCTGGTCAGTGTCTACCTTCCAACCGATACGCAATCGCTTGAATCGGCCTTCACCGCCTTTGTTCTCAATTAATGCACTAATCTCATCTGAATCTGAATGGATGGTCGGATTTCTTTCATAGAATAAACTGTTTGAAGATGCATGTAATTGCATGTCGTGTTCCTCAATCAGTTGAGCGATCTCCTCCGAGTATTGGTCAAAAACCACTCTCGCTTTTTCGTCCTTGCAGAGATAGGTGTTTAGCTGGACATAGACCTTATTGTGAAGCACTGGGATAACAATCGCCAGATACCAGCCCTTATCTGAGGTATTGTAATCGGTATCTGCGTCGCCAAAGTACTCTTTCGGTTGGTATGCAAAAATATAGTACGAAGGGGCGAGTGAGCGGGAATCTTTCTTTTTGACCTTTAGGAGGTTTTGCTTGGCCCTATCGTGTAGATCTGTATGATTATTCCCTTTTGTATAGATACTCAATTCGTCTGTATATTTGTCAACATCGAACGCGAGATTTACAGCGTCATTCTGGTGGGTAACGAACCAACTTTCATCTCGTTTGAACGCTGCGAACCCGGTGAATCCTTCGTATCCCTTGTCTTTGAATAGGTCAGACATGAATTTGATTGATTCTGATTTTTTCTCGATATCGATTACAGAATTGCCGACGTCGAACCAGCTCAACCACGACGCATTGGCACCCAAATGAGGTTCGTATACCTCTTCAGTTATTCCAAAGAGGTGAACCTCCTTCCGTCCCACATTATACTCTAATTTCCGGCGTTCTTCTCGAAGTTGCTTGGGATTGATAGTGTCCGCACCTGTCTTCGACTCATATCCGACGAGTTTGGTTTTATCTTCTACAACCCAGTCGATAGTCCGTCGTTTGTCGTTCTCCTCTGGATGATGAGGAAGTCCGTCACGGTGAGTTGCTTTAACAAAAGCAGTTTCGTCAAATTCGAGATTATCATGGATTCTATTGAGGACTTGCGCGGTATCCGTTTGGGCGAGCAGTGAAACAAAGAAGTCAGTTTGCGATTCCTCCCCCCTAACATATCGTAAGAAATCGCATTTAGGAGAACCCATGTATCCTGATGTTGGCGGGCATCAATAAATGTTAATAAGATTATTGTAAACAGTATGCCTACTAACCCAATTCGTCTAATTCACCTTGAACTCGTTCAACATTTTTCGACGTTTCTGGGAACAGACGCACCAGTGGTCGGCAGTTAAGACCGCTACGGTGGGTTTTTTGTACCGAGATGCGTCACCGACTGCGCCAATACATGAACCGGTCCATGCCACAACTTCTTACCCACCTTACCAACCGGGGGCTCTAATTCAAAGAGTGCGTCCTCTCGGCTATACATCTGGGGTAAGATGGCGCCGATTTCACGTTGCGTCCCCCTTACCCGGATTCGATCGAAGACCTCTATCTCGATGTCGGCCACCTCGGTCGGTAAGAGCACTTCTCCCGTTTCCAGCCCAGCGGGTTTGCCCGATACACGAGCCGGGTCAAGCCCATAGTGCCGGAACGTAAGCCACCGACGCCGATCGTCAACCTCGTCCGGCACGTCCGCTGCACAGAGCGGACACAGGCGCCGCGGCACATCTGATGGGTCCTCGATATCCGGTGGTAATCGTCGAGCCCCACAAAACGGACACCGATATGCTGCAACCGGCGACAACACACGATCCTTCGTAGCGCCGCTCATGACGACCCCGGTAAACGAGACCGTTCCCGGTTCACGCACCCGCGGCATCGCCCCAGGGCCCAACACCTTCTGCCCTGTTAACCCACCACCAACCAACAGAAGTAACGCAGAGGCCGTCGAAGACCTGAGCACCTCACGACGAGTCATCCGCTTGGAATCCGAATCTCGCCTACTACCTGATTCCGCATTCGACATAGTAATCTAGGACCGAACCGATCAACTCACGACCTTTACCTCTTATGCTAGCTTGGATACTCAGTTAGAACCTTATTTAGACGCCAAATTTCGAGGGGTACAGCGGTTCTATTTCCTTCCCAAAGCCACCGGTACATTAGGTAATGAGATGTCGCAGCCCGCTCAGCCCGTTCATTCCCTGAGAAAGCTGATTTGTGAGCGATTTCGGGGGCGTTGGTCACCTTGTTTCGCCATCCGATCCGAACCCCTGTTTGGGAGAGAAGCCGTCTACAGTCATTTTTCGAACGTCTAAACAAGACCCAAATAATAGGAACACGCGCGCAAGCCGTAACCCTCATTTCTGAAAAGCATCCAGATCCACTACTCGCCACGAATCACGATATTCGAAAACGCAAGACGGCGGCGGTTTTCATCCCTTTATAAACATTGGCGTTAACCTTTCAATTGGACGCCAGGACTGGGATTCGAACCCAGAATCCCGAAAGGGAACACGCTTTCCAGGCGTGCGCCTTACCGTTCGGCCATCCTGGCACGCGGAGAAACTAGCGGCACCTGCCGCATAAGGGCTTTCGTTCCGCGCGGGGTTCGACGTCGGGTTGACCGGGTGATCCCACTGCTTCGCCTCACTCGTCGCGGGGCCGGGCGGACGTCTCCTCGGTCGGATGGTCGGCCTCATCCGCAGGCGTCCCGCTCGACGGCCCTCGGTCCCTGCCACCCTGCCCGAGGCGGCCCTCCAGAGATTACGCGGCGGCGCCGGTCGTCGCGAACACCGCGAGAGCGACCGCAGCGACCGGGGCGACGCCGAGGAACCGGCCGCCGGCCAGGAGGTACGCCTGGTGGCCGACGAGGAACACGAGGACGCCGGTCGCGGCCCACAGCAGCGCGGCCGTCCCGCGCGGCCTCACGCCCGGATGGCGACGGCCTCCATCTCCACGGCCATGCCCAGCGGGAGGTCGCCGACCTCGACCGCCGAGCGGGCCGGCGGGTCGGCGCCGACGTAGTCGCCGTACACCTCGTTGACGGCGCCGTAGTCGTCGATGTCCGCGAGGAACACGGTGACCTTGAGCGCGTCGTCGAGGCTCGACCCGGCGGCCTCGAGGACGGCGGCGAGGTTCTCGAGGACGCGCTCGGCCTGTGCCTGGACCGGTTCGTCGGCCAGGGAGTCGCCCTCCGGCGTCAGCGCGACCTGGCCGGCGGTGAACACGAGGTCCCCGGAGACGGTCGCCTGGCTGTAGTCGGCCGCAGCGGGCGGTGCGTCGTCGGTGTGGACGGTCTCCGTGCCCATGCTCGCAGTTGTGTCGCGGACACTGATAACGATGGATGCTACCGGAAGGGTTTCGATGAGTTCGTGGACTTTCGGAACGCCCCGCGGTGATCGCGTCGTACGGTTCAGCTCCGGTCGTCGGGGGCGTTTCGGTATTAAAAAAGCATGGCAAACCATGCACCAATGAACACCGCCCCGAGACCGTGCTCGTAGTTCATGGTACTCGGCCAGACAGCTCAGAACGTGTGGACGTCGGCACAGGTAGCTCCGCTCCAGCTCGGAGGGGGTTTCATCGAACTCGCGGTCCTGTTTCTGATACTCGCGGTCGTCGCGGGCGTGCTCGGTGCACGCGGGGTTGCCGGACTCAGCATGGATATCGCCAAGTGGCTCGTCATCATATTCATCGTGCTGGCCATCATCTCGTTCGTTATCTGACGGCAGCGGAACCTCCGGATAGAAGCGTGCGCTACGCTCTGTAATCGTTTTCCGACGACCGGTGAACGGGGGGCGAATCCACTCGTGACGGGATACGTCCCCGCGACCGTGAACACCGTGAGCGTATGCTCACCGATCGCTCGTGCGTAGTGAGCGGGACGATTGAGGGCCGGAAGGAACGGGAACGTGGCTCCCGCCCGATTGAGGGCGGAATGACCAGCGATGTCAGCAGTCCGGAACAGGGGTTGACGATCGGCCGGAATACGACCCCGTGGCCGTGACCGGCAGGACGACCGCCGTTCCCATCACCGGGGACGCCGCCGTCGGTAGCTCTGCCCACCGTATGGAGTTCGTCGCAGGTGTGACTCGGTCCGACGACGGGTGCGCCGGTCGTGGTCGTATGAACGCTCGCCAGCCCCAGTTTGACACTCTGCTCCGACGAGTACCCCTGACTGCCGTCAGTCATGAAGATTCCGTTCGCGGGACGAGTCCATCGTGCGACGAACCCTTCAGAACGGACAGAGCCCCGGTTCAGGTGTGGTCCAGCCACCTGACAGCCCTGTCTTTGCCATTCCATCGGTAATTAAACCCTTGGTGTACAATGCAGAGAAGACACGCACGTCCGAACGGTGGTAGGGGTATGGCACAGTCAACCGGTGGTGGTACACTGACGTCGGTGTACGAGAACCGCATCGGACGAGAGACGAACGCCAACGAGGCGTTAGGGTACTGGACGTTCGTGCTGGGGATCCTTACAGGGCTCCTGGGCATCGTGCTGGCGATGTTGAGCAGCGGCCCGGGAGAACTGATCCGAGGGGCGGGTGTCACGCTGGCGGCGCTCGGGCTGTTGATGCTGATGATCGGGCCGATCCTCCGACTCCCGCTCGAGCGGAAAGCGACACTGCTGTCGTATCTCGGAGCAGCGATCAGCCTGTTGGCGATCATGTGGTTCGTGGTGGCGTACCCGAGCGAGTGGAGAGCCGGCTTCATCAACCAGGAGATCGAGGTCATGGGGTTGTACTCGATCGGCATCTTGATCGTCGCCAGCGGCGGCGTGTTCGTGCCGCTGTTGACGAGATCGACCACGGAACGGGATGCTGCCGAGCACAGGGCGGCGCAGGCCGAAGCCCAGCGCGATGCGGCAATCGAGGAGATGGAGTCGACGACGGAGCGGGATGCTGCCGAGCACAGGGCGGCGCAGGCCGAAGCCCAGCGCGATGCGGCGATCGACGAGATCGAGGCGAACGACGAACGGGACGCGAGGATTGCGGACCTCGAAACGAAGCTAGCCGCCAGGGAACGCGAGATCGAGGAGCTACAGGGCGAGCTGTCCGACAACTCTTCGGATCGGAACGCACTCGTGGCAGGGATCGAGGATCTCAGGACCAGCGAATCGCAGTTCGAGTTCTACGAGGACCGGGGCGGACAGTGGCGCTGGCGGCTCCGTCACCGAAGTGGTGACGTCATCGCGGCCAGCAACAGGGGACACGAACAACCGCACCCTGCCCAGACGGCGGTCCGGGCTGTTCGACGCGACGCGCTCGGCGCGTCCACGCTGCTCGTCGAAAACGAGCACGAACTCCCCGAGGAGGGAACCAGCGACGGGATGGTGCTCCCCGACCAGACGGAAAGTCAGGCAACGTTCGAGGTGTACGTGGGCGAGGGCGACGACCACAGGTGGCGGCTCATCCACGACAACGGGAACATCATCGCCAACGCCGCGCAGGGGTACGCGTCCCGGAGCGGCGTCGAGCATTCCATCGAGGCCATTCGGGGGTACGTCGGCCCGGCGGAGTACCTGCAGCCGGATCCGACCGCGATCGAGATCTACCGCGACGAGGAGGACCAGTACCGCTGGCGGCTCATCCACAAGAACGGCAGCATCCTCGGTGGGAGCGGGGACGGGTACACGAGTGGCAGCGAGGTCCGGGAGGCGATCGACGAACTCCGGGACGGGATCGACGAGGCGGATATCGAGGTCTACGAGGACGAAAACGGCGCGTACCGCTGGCGGCTGAGAGGCGACGAGGGGAAGGTCAAGTTCGACAGCACCGGATACGAGTCGCGGCGCGGCGCGGAGGGCGCCGTCGAGCGGGGCCGGACGTTCCTCCCCGAAGCCGACCTGATCGACATCGGACAGGCCGCCTTCGACGTCTACGAGGGCGAGGGCGGAGATCAGCGCTGGAGACTCCGCCACCGCAACAGGCAGATCCTGGCCAACGGCACGCAGGGATACGCCTCTCGTACCGACGTCTGGGATGGCATCGAGAGTGTCAAGCGGAACGCACCCAACGCTCCGCTGGAGGAGACCGAGGAGTAGTCGTTCTCGCCGATATCGCCACCGTTACCGGAGGCTCCCGTTGGGATAGGGACATCGATAGCCGAAACATCGTTGCCGAGACCTGAGACCGGTTTCGCTCCCGACCGGCGGTCAGTCCTCGTCCTCGGCCGTCAAAAGCAGCGTATTCGTCACGAGCGTCTCGATCGCGCGCCGCAGGCGTTCGGTGACCGCCTGGTCGGAGACGTCGAACTCCT
>PXQY01000034.1:3292-15648 GCA_003021745.1 Halobacteriales archaeon QH_7_69_31 | reverse complement strand
CGACACGCTGATCGTCGTCTGTGGCGACCACGGCACCAGCCTCGACGACAATCCGAACCCGGGGCGGCGCAACTTCGGCAAATCCTGGCCCCCGGACCAGAGCGAGGCCCACGTCCCCATGATGCTGCACGTCCCCGGCGAGGGATCTGGCCGGTGTGAGACGCCTGTCCGCCTGACGGACGTATTCGGGACCGTGGCGGCCCGAGCCGGGGCGGACGTGCCCGCGGACGAACAGATTCCCGGGCTTACAGCACGTCCAACACCCGGACTTACAGCACGTCCCGCTGGCAGGAGCCACAGAGGTGCTCCTCCTTGACGTCGACCTCGCGGACGGTCGGCGAGAAGTTCATCACGCAGCGGGAGTTCTCGCAGTGTTCCAGCCCGAGGGTGTGGCCGACCTCGTGGACGACCTCCTTCCGCACGCGGTCGGAGAAGATCTCGCTCGCGGGCTTGTTCGAGAAGCCGCCGTCCGAGGAGGTCTGGAGCCGGTACGTGGAGATGACAGAGCCATTGCCGGACAGATACGCGAGCCCGAAGACGTAGTTCCGCCGCCGGTAGTACAGGTCGTCGTCGGTGATCGCGATGTTCTTCTTGCCGCTGCCGACCCGGCTCGCGAGTTCGATGAACTCCTCGGCGCGGTACTGCTCCCGGGAGGGGTCGTAGGCGTCGTCGGGGACCGGCTCGTCGTCGTGGATCGTCACCTCGCAGTCGTAGACCGACCGCAGTCCGCTGGAGGCTTCCCGCTTGACGGTGGCGGGAAGGTCACCGACCGGCACGATGTCCACGTGCATGGGAAAACGTTAGATAGCGCTGCTCATAAACGTCCCGACGTGCTCACCGACTCGACCCTCCTCGACCGGCTGGCCCGGTACGACCCCCTGGTCGAGGTCGGCGTCGGTCGCCGGCCCGGCGTCGCGGCCGCGCTGGCCGACCGCGGCCGGACCGTCACGGCGACCGACGTCCGGGGCCGCGACGTTCCCGGCGGCGTCCGGTTCGTCCGCGACGACGTGACAGACCCCGACCCGGCGGTGTACCGCGGCGCCGACGCCGTCTACGCCCGCAACTGTCCGCCCGAACTCCAGCGGCCGCTCGCCGACGCCGCCAGCGCCGCCGACGCCGCCTGTCTGTTCACCACGCTCGGCGCCGACCCGGCGGTCGTCGACGCGACGACCGAAACGTTGTCCGACCGGACGCTCCACCGGGTCCACCCATGAACGCCGACGCGGTCGTCCTGGACGTCGACGGCGTCCTCGTCGACGTCGCCGACTCCTACCGCCGCGCCATCGTCGAGTCCATCGACCACGTCTACGGCGAGACCATCGAGACGGCCGACGTCCAGCCGTTCAAAGAGGCCGGCGGGTTCAACAACGACTGGGAGCTCACCTACGCCGCCGCGCTGTACGTGCTCGCCCGCCGGGAGCGACCGGAGCTGAGCATCGAGACCTACACCGGCCTCATCGCCGCCTCCGGCGGCGGCCTTGAGGCGGCCCGGACCGCCGTCGCCGACGAACTCGATCCCGCCGAGCGCGAACGGGTCCTCGACCGGTGGGACCGCGACCGGCTCCGGGACGTCTTCCAGCAGCTGTACCTCGGCGCCGACCGGTACCGGCGGCTCGAGGGCGGCGAGCCGGACATCGCGGGCGATGGCTTCATCGAGGACGAGCCGGTCCTGCTCGAGCAGGCGACCCGGGAAGCCCTGGCCGCGTGGCCGCTCGGCGTCGTCACCGGCCGGCCGGCCGCCGAGGCCGATATCGCCTTGGAGCGCGTCGGCCTCGACCTCCCGGCGGCACACGTCTACACGATGGACGCCTGGGACGAAGGGAAACCCCACCCGAAGGCGCTCCTGGAACTGGCCGACCGCCTCGAGGCCGCCGACGTCGTCTGCGTCGGCGACACGCTGGACGACGTCCGGATGGCGGTCCGGGCCGACGAGTCCGCCGACCGGCGGCGGTTCCACGGCGTCGGCGTGCTGACCGGCGGCCTCACCGGCGGCTCCGGCCGGGAGAAGTACGCGGAGGCCGGCGCCGCGACGGTGCTCGACAGCGTCAACGACCTGCCGGAGGTCCTGGAGTGACGGCGGAACGCCTCGCCGTCTGGGCCGTCGCCTGCGTCGCCTGCGTGGCCGCCGGCTGGATCGGCGTCGTCAGTGGGGTGCCCGTCCCTGACGAGACGCTTGTGGTCCTCGCGCTCGGCGTCCTCGCCGCGCTGCCGCTTTTCGTCGTCGCACTCGCGTGGGTGTCGAGCCTCCGGGCGCGGCGACGCGGCTGGACCTGACGGACGGCGACGCGGCTGGACATGCCTGTCGGCCGCGCGGCTGGGCCTGACGGCCGGCGAGACGGCCAGCCCACCGGACGCGGGCGCCTGCCGCTCAGCGGTCGGTTTCGCGGTCGGTGACGTCCAGCACGGTGCCACGAATTCGCGTGGTACCGTCCTCGGTCTCGGAGACCTCGCCGCGGCACTGCACCGGGACGACCGTCCCGTCGGGCCGCTCGATCCGGTGGTCGAACGCCGGGAAGGTCCCCGTCTCCATCGCCTCCTCGACCTTGGCGCTCGCGTGCTCGCGGTCCTCGGGGTGGACGGTCGCCAGCCAGTCCTCGAACGACGGGGTACCCGACTCGTCCGGGTTCCAGCCGAAGATGCGGTAGGTCTCCCGGGACCACTCGACGGTGTCCGTCGCGGCGTCCCACTCCCAGGAGCCGACGCCGGCGACGCGCTGGGCTTCCTGTAGCCGCTCGGTCCGCGTCTGGAGCGCCTGCTCGAGCGCCTTTCGCTCGGTGATCTCCGTCGCGAACCCCGCCACCCGGACGACCTCCCCGTCGTCGACGATGGCCTCGCCGCGGACGGCCACCCACCGCTCGAACTCCTCCGCCTCGTTGACGCGGTACTCCAGTTCGAGCGATTCCCCGTCGCTCATCCGCCCCATCGCGTCCCGGACCCGGTCGCGGTCCTCGGGGTGGACGCCGTTGAGGAAGTCCCGTGGGTTCTCGCGGAGGGCCTCGGTCGACCGACCCCAGACCTCCTCGTAGGCGGAGTTGATGAAGAGCAGTTCCGACCAGTCGTGGGTGAAGATGTAGAGGATGCGGTCGGTCGTGTCGGCCAGTTCGCGCAGGTGGCGGGCCGCCCGCTGGCTCTCGGCCCGCTGTACCGCGTTCTCGATCCGGTTCGCGAGCACCTCGTACTGGCCGGTCCCGGCCCCCTTCTGGAGGTAATCGGTGACGCCCGCCGAGATGGCGTCGCTGGCGACCGCCTCGGTGCCCTTCCCCGTGAAGAGGATGAAGGGCACGTCCGGGTACTCTTCGCGGACCTCCCGGAGGAACTCCACGCCGGTCCGGCCGGGCATCTCGTAATCCGAGACGATGCAGTCGAACTCCTCCGCACGGAGGCGCGAGAGCCCCACCTCGACGGTCTCGACGACCTCGACATCGAACCCGTCGTGCTTCCGCTGGAGGTAGCTCGCCGCGAGGTCGGCGACCTCCCTGTTGTCGTCCACGTGGAGCACGCGGATCAGGTCCGGCGTGACACCCATCGCTATCCCGACAGTTCGGACTGGAGGTCCTATAGCGTTGGGTCGAACGCAGTGCCACGGGCTCGACATTCATATCGGTCAGGCAATCTGTTGCGGGTCGAACGAGCAGCGGAGTTGGCGACGTCCGAGAGGACCTCGAGTCGGGGCGGCGGCGTGACGATCACCAGCTCGAACGGCGTGCCATCGAGGACCAACGCCTCCGGGGGCGGCCCGGTCTCCCGGCCCGCGTCCCGGTGGTCCTCGGCCAGCGTCGCTGCGTCGGCGTCCGCGGGGGTCGACGGGCAAACGCCCGCCGGTGGGCACCGGCGAATGCCCGCGCTGCCCCCAGCCCCGGCCCGGCCACCGTCCCCGGCAACTGGCAACCGTCTCCGGACTCCCAACGGTTAACCCCCGGACGGTCGACCGCCCGGACATGCGAATCGCGCTGCTGGGCGGCACCGGCGACATCGGGCAGGGGCTGGCGCTCCGGTGGGGCCGCGACACCGACCACCAGCTCCTGGTCGGGTCGCGGGACCCCGAGCGGGCCAGGCGGCGGGCCGAGGCCTACGAGACGGAGCTGGACGGCCGCGGCGCCGACGGCCGCCTCAGCGGGTTCGAGAACGCGATGGCCGCCGACCGCGCCGACGTCGTCGTGCTGTCCGTCCCGGCCTACCACCTGGTCGACACCATCGAGGCCGTCGCCGACCGCCTGGACGACGAGACCGTCCTGGTCACGCCGGCCGTCGGGATGAAGCGCGACGCGGACGGCTTCCACTACAACCGACCCGACGCCGGCAGCGTCGCCGCGCTGGCCGCCGACGCCGCTCCCGCGGCCGTCCCGGTCGTCGGGGCGTTCCACAACCTGCCGGCCGACGGCCTGGCGGACCTCGACCGCGAGTTCGAGTGGGACACCCTCGTGTTCGGCGAGGACGCCGACGCGAACGCCGTCGTCGCCGACCTCGCCGACGGCATCGAGGGGCTCCGGGCGCTGGACGTCGGCGGCCTGGCGAACGCCCCCGAGGTGGAGGCCGTCACGCCACTTCTCATCAACGTCGCGATGGACAACGAGGGCCTCGAGGACCTCGGCGTCAGGTTCGAGTAGCGCCCCGGCCCTCCGATTCAGGTAAGCTGGCCCTGGCCGCCGCGACCTGGCGACCGTCAGTCGATGAGGCCGTAGCCGCGGCGGAACAGCCAGACGTCGACGAGCGCGACGACGGCCGTCAGGCCGCTCAAGACCGCGAGCGACGCCAGGGGATCGACCTCCTGGTAGCCCAGGAAGCCGTAGCGGACGCCGTTGACCATGTAGACCATCGGGTTCAGAAGCGACAGCGTCCGGTACAGCGGGTCCAGGATCTCGAGCGAGTAGAAGACGGCGCCGAAGAACACGAGCGGCCGGAGGATGAACTGGTTCATCACGGTCAGGTCGTCGAAGTCCTCGGCGACCAGGCCACCGATGACGCCCAGGGAGGCGAAAAGCAGCGGCACGACGAGCATGAACGCGGCCAGAAACAGCGGCCGCTCGATCGGGACCGACGTGAACAGCAGCCCGATGCCGACGATGATGAGGCCGACTATGATCCCGCGAAGTGCTGCCGCGAGGATGTACGCGAGCACCATCGAGGCGTACGACAGCGGCGAGGTGAGCGTCTCGTGGATGTACTCGTTCCACCGGCCGTGGAAGATGGAGAAGGAGGCGTTCTCGAAGGCGTTCGAGATCGCGCCCAGGACGACCAGGCCCGGGAGGATGAACAGCAGGTAATCGATCCCACCGGCGATGGTACCGACGCGGCCGCCGAGGATGACGCCGAACACGGCGAAGTACAGCACGTTCGTTATCGCGGGCGGGACGAACGTGTTCCGCGGCCGGCGAACGAACCGAAGGATTTCCCGTTTGAGCAGCGACCGGAAGCCGACGCCGAGCAGGCCGCCCCCGGTCGCGTGCCCGGTCGTGTCGCGGGCCGTCCCCCCGTCGGTGGCCGTCCCGCCGTCGGTGGCCCTCGCGCCGGCGCGGACGCCCCCCGGCGTGCCAGCAGTCCCACCGGCAGCGTCGGCGCCGGAGTGGCCGTCGGGGCCGGGCGCCACTACCCGACCACCCCGAGTTCCTCGGCCTCGTCGTCGACGCGGGTCATGTCGACGAAGACCTCCTCGAGGGAGGCCCGCCGGATGTCCAGGTCGACGACCTCGTGGCCGGCGTACTCGAGTTCGCGCAACAGCGCCGGCGCGACCCGTCCGCCGCCGCCGGCGGTGACCACGAGCGTGTCACCGTCCCGGTCTATCTCCCGCACGCCGTCGACGTCCAGCGCGGGCGTCTCGGCCGGCGCGTCCGCCAACGTCACGTACACTTTGTCCGTCCCCCGTGAGCGGAGTTCGTCGGGCGTGGCGACGTCGACCACCCGGCCCTCGTCGGTGATGGCGACGCGGTCGCAGAGCCGCTCGGCCTCCTCGATGTAGTGGGTCGTGAGGAGGACGGTCGTGCCCGCGGCGTTGAGCCGCTCGATGACGCCCCACAGGTCCCGGCGGAGCTGGACGTCGACGCCGGCGGTCGGCTCGTCGAGGATGAGCAGTTCGGGGTCGGTCACCAGGGCCCGCGCCAGGAGGAAGCGGCGCTTCATGCCGCCGGAGAGCCAGTCGAACCGCGTGTCGCGCTTGTCGTAGATGCCGACGGTCTGCAGCGCCTCCGCGGCGCGGCGCTCGGCCTCCCCCTGGGGGATGCCGTGGTAGCCGGCCTTGTGCTCGAGCACCTCGTGGATGGGGAAAAAGCGGTCGACGTTGAACTCCTGGGGGGAGAGCCCGATGCGGTCGCGGGCCTCGCGGTAGTCGTCCTCCACGTCGTAGCCGAACACCTCCGCCGTGCCGCCGTCCATGTGGGCCAGGCCGACGAGGACGTTGATGAACGTGGTCTTGCCGGCCCCGTTGGGGCCGAGCAGGCCGAAGAACTCCCCGCGATCCACCGCGAATGACAGCCCGTCCAGCGCCCGAACGTCGCCGTAGGCCTTCCGGAGGTCGTCGGCGTAGATGGCGGGTTCCATGTGAAATCGCAACGACGGAGGTGGTTAAGCGTGCTGAAGGCGGCCCGTGGCTGCGTCGGCACGCGTCGGCGGCTGTTCGCGCCCGTCGAACGCGATGCCGAGCGGCCGGGAGACGCCGTCGGCGGCGACCGTCTGGTCGCGCACCGTCGGGGCGGCGTTCGTCCGGACGAGGTGGTACCGGGCCGCGCTCTCGCCATATGACGCCGGGGGTGGCGTCGCCCGCGCCGGGGTCGCCGAACCCGCCGGCCCCCGGACTGTCGGGAACGCCGCGGTCGCCAGCGGCCGGCGGACGAAATCGCCGGCGAAAGGGGTGGGACGGCCGGTGGGTCGTCACCGGTCATGGCCGGCAGGATGGCTGCCGCCGCGGGCCCGCCCGCGAGGGGTGTCGCGTCCCGTCGGCACCGACGAGTCACAGGGTGTCGCGCCGCGTGGTATCACGACCACGGGAGACCGAACTGCATCGGGACCCCCGCTGCGTTCTGCCGGCCACACCCGGGCGTCGATGTGACCCCGCACACTCCCACGTGTGACACACCGTCGTCAGCCCGTTTGGGATAAACCGCCCGATATGGATGGCGACGGAGACTAACCGCCGGGGCCACTCCACTGCGTATGGACCGGAGGACGTTTCTCACCGCGTCGGGCACGGCGGGGCTGGCGTCACTGCTCGGCTCCGGGGTCGTGGCCGCCGAAGCGGCGGGCTACACCCGCGAGGAGCGGCGCGTGGAGTCGTTCGACGGCGTCGAGATACCCACGGTGCTTTTCGTGCCGGAGGGCGGCGCCGACGCGACCATCCTCGCCACGCACGGCTGGGGCGGCTCGAAGGCGAGCGTCGAGGGCTACGCCCAGCTCGCGGCGAACAATGGCTACGCGCTGGTCGTGTGGGACCAGCGCGGGTTCGGCGAGTCCACGGCCGAGGTCGGGCTCTCGGGCCCGAAGGAGGTCGCCGACGTCTCGGCGCTCATCGACATCGTCGCCGACGACGACCGTATCGCCGACGGCCCCGACGGCGAGCCGCTGGTCGGGATGATCGGCGCCTCCTACGCCGGGGGGATTCAGCTGAACGCCGCCGCCGTCGATGACCGCATCGACGCACTGGTCCCGGTCATTCCCTGGCACGACCTCACCTTCTCGCTCGTCCCGAACGGCGTCCCGAAGCTCGGCTGGACCACGCTGTTGTACGCCGCCGGAATCGAGGCCTCGCGCGGGCTCTCGGAGCCCGAGCCGGAGAACCTAGAGCGCGGCGTCTCCCCGCGCCTCCACGAGCTGTACGCCAAGACGCTGGCGCGGAACGAACTCCCGCCGGAGGGCGAGTCGTACCTGGCGGTTCGCTCGACGGTCGCGAAGGCCGACCGCATCGACACCCCCTCGCTGGTCGTCCAGGGGTTGCCCGACACGCTGTTCACGCCGAACGAGGGTGACCGCATCGTCGAGGCGCTCCGGTCGGACGGCGTGGACTCGCGGCTCGTGCTGTTCAACGGCGGCCACACCCTCACGGAGACCGCCGAGCCGGAGGGACAGGTCGCCGAGATCGAGTCGATGGCCATCGACTGGTTCGACCACCACCTCCGCGGCGACAACGACCCGGACATCGCCCCGCTTACCTACTGGGATATCCAGGGCCAGCGGTTCCGGGAGGCCGACGGCTTCCCGCCGCGACGGGCCACCGTGGTCGAGCCGACGCTTGCGGACCTCGCCGGCGAGGGCGACAGCGTCGTCGCAAACTCCGTCGCTCCCACCTCGACCAGCCACCTCTCGCCGGAGAACGGGGACTACGCCCCGGGCGCCCACGCGACGTTCGACATGACCATCGGGAGCGACCTGGAGGTGCTCGGCGTCCCCGAACTCTCGCTGTCCGTGACGCCTATGGCCGCCCGCGCGTTCCTCTTCGGCAAGGTCTACCACGTCTCCGAGGGCGAGGAGACGCTGATCAACAACCAGGTCGCGCCGGTCGCCGTCGAGGGCACACCCGGCGAGACCCGGCGGGTCGAGTGGGAGCTGGTCGGGTTCCAGCGACGGTTCCGGGCGGGCGACACGCTGCGGCTCGCGCTGGCCGCGACCGACGCCGGATTCGCCTCCGCGCGACAGGGTGCCGGCGTCGCCATCCACCACGCCGACTCGACCCTCTCGCTCCCGGTGCTCGGCACGCACGGTGGCGGCAATGTGGGCGTGTGGGTGTCGGCATCCGGCGACGCGACGGTGTTCACCGGCGGCCAGCACACCCGCCAGCAGCTTTCCATCGAGGGCGGCCCGACCTACCTCCGCGACCGGACGCCCGGCGGCTGGATCGTCGCCGCCGCCGACCGGCCCTACACGCGGACCTCCTCGCCGACCACCGAGCACAACTACATCGAGTTCCGGGACGCGGTCACCGACGGGGAACCGGAGTACATCGCCCGCGCGCCGGAGGGCCCCCGCGAAACAACGGTCTACACGTTCGGCCCGGTCGAAGTGAGCGAGGACGGCAGCGAGTGGGCGGTCGTCGAGGGGACCGACCGCTCGGTGCTACTCGTCGGCCAGGACACTTAGCGGCCGCCGATCTTCGACCGCGAGATGGCGACGCCGCCCGGCGAGACGATGATCTGGTCGTCGTCCTTCTGGACGATGTCGCCGCCGACCTCCTCGGCGACCTGCCGGAGTTCGTCGGAGATGTGCTCCATCGTCCGGTCGGTCGTGCTGTGCCGCGTCACGTCCGCGACGACGATGTCGCCGTCGTAGACGGCGTCCTTGATGTCGATGACGTCGGTCTGTTCGCTGATCGAGGCGAACTTGATCTCCAGGGCCGCCTCGGTGGCGCCGGTGTCCAGTTCGTTCGAGTCGAGTTCGACGTAATCGTCGGAGCTGTGGGAGTCTCCGCCGAGAAGCTTGCTCATCAGGCCCATAGCCCCGATACCGGTGGCTGGTGCCAAAGGTTTTACGTCCGACGCGGGGCGGACGGGGCGGGCAGGCGGGCGGCCGCCGGCGGTCCGACGAGGCCCGGCGTTCGGCGCCGTCGGACGGGCGGTCGACGTCCGTCTGTCGCCGCAGCGTTCGTGGGTTCCTGTCCCGGTAGCGGCCGTCGACACCGACGAGGATGGCGAGGTCAACGACTTCACCGTCCGGGTCGAGTCGCGACCCCCGGCGCGCCGGGATCGCCGCGGGCGAGCGGCTCCCCCCGGGACCGGACTTATGCGTCGCGGCGCCGACCACCGCGTGTGACCTTCAGCTAATCCAAGGTGGAGCCTCCGGCCGCAAGGAGCGAACGCAGTGAGCGAGTAGGCCGGAAAGGAAACCGACATGGCTCGCAACCACGCACGATGACCGTCCGACTCCCGGATGTTTAAATACCGTCCGGTTCTATCTGAAGTATGGAGATGCGCCGCACGGCCGTCGTGAAACTTGATGTTTCCGACGACCAGCGGGACGCACTCTACCGGACAGCCGAGCAGTACCTACACTGCGCGAACCGAACTGCCGCGTTCTGCTGGAACGACGACTCGTTCACCAAGTGCAAGACGAACAAGCGGCAGGTCCGAGACGCCCTGTACGCCGATCTCCGCGAGGAAACCGAGTTACAGGCGCAACTCGTCCAAGCCGCCATCAAACGTGCGGTCGAAGCCGTCAAGGCGTGCGCCGAACGGTGGAAGAAGGGCCAGCGCGTCTCCCGGCCGACATTCACCTCCGAGACGATGGACTACGACCGACGGAGTGGCACCTTCTACCGGCGGAAGGTATCGCTGGCAACGGTCGACGGCCGGCTCGAACCATCGTTCGTTCTCCCCTCGGACAGCCCGACCCCATACGAGCGGTACGTCCTTTCGGAGGACTACGAGTTCCGCGAGAGTACCCTTCGATACGACCCGACGGACGACGACTTCTACCTGCACATCTCGACGCGGCGGTACGACAGCGATTCATCCGAGGTTTCGGAAGATGCCGGGCACCAGACGGTCCTCGGCATCGACCTCGGGGTGAACAGTCTCGCGGTCTCCTCGACCGGTACGTTCTGGCAGGGAGACGAGTACAACCACTGGTGCCGCGAGCTCGAGAAGCGGCGTGGGGAGATGCAGCAGAAGGGGACCCAGGCCGCGCACAACGCTATCCAACGTCTCGGGAGGCGCGAAGAAGCGTGGCGGAAGCAGTACCTTCACACGATAGCGAACGAGATTGTCACGGAAGCTCTCGATACCGGCTGTGACGTGGTCGTGTTCGAGGAGTTGACGGACATCCGTGAGCGGCTCCCACAGGCCCAGTGGCACCACGTCTGGGCGTTTCGACGCTTGTTCGAGTACGTCTCCTACAAGGCCGCCGAACGGGGCGTCTCCGTGGAGCAAGTCGAGCCGAACCACACGTCAACCCGCTGTTCGCGAACAGACTGTGGCTTCACCCACGATGATAACCGCCACGGAGAAAACTTCTGTTGCCAGAAGTGCGGCTACGAAGTGAACGCGGATTACAATGGCGCGAAGAACATCGCGCTCCGGTACGCTCGGAAGCGGACTCACAGACTCCGGTCCTCGCCCACGTCGGGGGGCGGAGACGCACCAGTAGACGTGCGTATACCTGGTGGGATGTTGAACGGCGACGGGTTCCAGCGGATTGCTGGGACGTGATCGCCGGGAGTCCACATCAAAGCCTCACCCTAGACGAACCGAGGCGCGTCAGTGCCGAGGGAGTAGGGTGGGGTAGTTTACCCTCTGTGTCCACGAACCGTACGTCGACGGCGATGGCACCGAACACGACCGCTTCGGCGTCGCCGTGACCACGCGGCTGGTCGGCGTCGGCACGCTGTGTCCGTTCGCCAGCGAGCACGGCGCCGTGGCGACCCAGAGTCTCGTCAACGTCGAGCTGGGCCGGCGGGGCGTCGAATACCTCGAGGACGGCCTCGCCGTCGCGGACGCCCTCGAGGCGCTGTTGAACGCCGACGAGGGCCGGGCGAGCCGACAGCTCCACGGCATCGACGCCGACGGCTCGTTCGCCTTCTCCGGCGAGGAAAGCAAACCCTGGTTCGGCCACCGCGACGGTAGCGACGCCGTCGACGGCCACTACACCGTCGCCGGCAACCTCCTGACCGGCGAGGCGGTCGTGGATGCGGTCGCCGACGCCTACGAATCGACCGTCCCCGCTGATGAGGCCGGCCCGGCCACCCCCGACGCGGCCCCGGCACCGCTTCCAGCGCGGCTCGTCGAGGCGCTGGCGGCGGGCCACGAGGCCGGCGGCGACAAGCGCACCGACCTCACCGTCCAGAGCGCCGCCCTGCTGGTCGAGGACACCGAGGAGCGGCCGTTCGACCGGGGCTACACCGATCTCCGGGTCGACGCCACCGAGACCCCCATCGTCGACCTCCGGGAGACCTACGACCTCGCCGTGGAGGGCCACCGGGACGCGATCGACCGGTATGAGGACGCCTACGAGGAGGACGAGATGTCGGAGACATCCCGGGAATAGCGAGCGGTGAGCACGGCGAGCAGCGAGCCGGGCGGCCGACCGGAGGGAGGCCGCCGAACGCGCGAGCGGTGAGCGCCGCGAACCGCGAGCAGGACGACACGAAGGGCGTAGACGGGTAGGATCAACGACCCTTGGCGGATGAAGGGCGAGCAGGCTGGACCAACCCGGACGACGCAAGGACCGCAGGTACGAACAGAGTGAATGACGAGGACCGCAGCGAGTGCCGGGAGGCCAGCCTGCGAGGGTTTCAGGAGTTGTTTCTCAGGCTATCCACTCACGTCCCGTCGCGAACTCCCGAAGCCCTCGCGCGCTACAGTCGTCTGAACCCGCTGCGCTCCTCACTCGCTTCGCTCGTTGCGGTGCTTGCGGGTTCGGACTCCCGTACCGCGCTCGCC
>PXQY01000034.1:0-3232 GCA_003021745.1 Halobacteriales archaeon QH_7_69_31 | reverse complement strand
GGAGGCCCGCAACCGGATGTCGTGGCGGCGAAGCCGCCACGCGGCTCTCCGCAGCGCGCCGACGGCGCGCGAGGAAGCCCGAGGGAGTAAAAAGTGGGTGCGTTAGACGTGAAACTCGTAGAGGTCGTCGCCCACGTGGTGGAGGTTCTCGACGACTTTCCCGGCGTCGCCGAGCATGTCCTCGCCGTGGGTCTCGGCACGGGCGACCGCGAGCGCCTTCCCGTGGTTCTCCTCGACGACCACGACGAGGTCGCCGGGTTCGATGTCGTCGGTGGCGTCGACGATGCCGGGCCGCATCACGTTCGCGCCGTCGGAGACGAACGAGATGGCGCCGCTGTCGACGGTGACGACGTGGTGGTCCGGCGGGAAGGCGTTGGCGCCGCGGACGGTAAGGAAGCGGTCGCCGTCGAAGGAGGCGACCAGCGGCTCGCCGTCGACGAGCACGACCTCGCGGTCGACGTCGGCGAACTCGACGCGCTCGAACTCCTCGCCCTCCAGGTCGACGCCGAGGTGGTCGGCCAGCGACGCCGCCAGCTCGTCGATCTCGTCCGAGCGGAGGTGGTGCCGCGACGTGACGTCCATACGCCCGGGTCGGCGCGTGATCGGTTAAAAACCGCCGGTCGCGGGTAACAGACGCGCCCGGCGCGTCCGTGAGTGGCCCCGAATAGCGTGGGCTCTCGGCCGTTGCAACTTTCAGGTCTCGGGCCCGATACGGACTGACGTGGCGAGCAACTCACGGGTACTCTACGTCGACGCCGACCGGGCAACGGCGGAGGCGGTCCGGGACTCGCTCGAGGCGGCGAACCGCTCGGTGGCGACGGCCGCCGACGCCGAGGCGGGGCTCGAACGGCTCGCGGCGGCCGAACCCGGCAGCTTCGACTGTGTCGTCTCGGGGATGGACCCCGCCGACGGCGTCGAGTTCCTGCGTGCGGTCCGCGCGGAGTACCCGTCGGTCCCGTTCGTCCTCTACCCGCAGGCGGGGAGCGACACGGTCGCGGGCGAGGCCCTCGAAACCGGCGTTACTGACTACGTCCCGGGGACGAACGGGCCGGGCCACGAGCCCCTTCTGGCGGCGGTCCGGGACGCCGTCGAGCAGGGCTCGACGAGCCCTCCTTCGCAGGCTCAGGAGGACGCCGTGGAGCACAGCTCCACGAGCCCTGGGTCGCCCAGGACGCCGTCGGGACGGCCGACGCCGAGCGGTTCGAGCCGCTGTTCGAGCACCTGCCGACGCCGGTCATCTACGGGGAGATACGGGAGACCGGTCCGGTCGTCGAACGCGTAAACCCGGCCTTCGAGGAGACGTTCGGGTACGACGCCGACGAGCTGGTCGGCGAGAACCTCGACGAGCTGATCGTCCCCGCGGATCGTCGGGACGGCGCCGCCGAGATCAACCAACGCATCCTGAACGGCGAGCGAGTACACACGGAGGTGCGGCGACTGACGCCCGATGGGGTCCGGGACTTTCGGCTCGACGTCGTCGGCCGGACGGACACCGTCGAGGGCTACGCCATCTACACCGAAGTCACCGAGAGCAAGCGCCGACAGCGGCGGCTCCAGCGGCAGAACGAACGCCTCGAGAAGTTCGTCTCGGTGGTGAGCCACGACCTCCGGAGCCCGCTTTCGGTCGCCCGGGGGAACCTCGAACTCGCCATCGAGGAGTACGACGACCCCCGACTGGCGGACGCGGCCGACGCCGTCGATCGGATGAACGTGCTCATCGAGGACCTGCTGACGCTGGCCCGCGAAGGCGAACACGTAACGGAGGTCGAACCGGTCGATCTGGCGGCCGTCGCCGAGGACTGCTGGGATGGCCTCGGCACCGAGGCGGCCACGCTTGCGGTCGATACGGCGCCCGAAATCGAGGGCGACCGGAGCCGGGTCCGGCAGCTCCTCTCGAACCTGCTGCGGAACGCCGTGGAGCACAGCTCCACGAGCAGTCGGCCGGAGGCCGACGACGCCGTCGAGCACGGCTCGACGAGCCCTCCTTCGCAGGCTCAGGAGGACGCCGGAAGCGACAACGCTTCCGAGCCCTCGGTCGCTAACGCTCCCGAGGACGCCGTCGAGCACGGCTCGACCGGCCGTGGGTCGCCAGCTCACGGGGACGCGGGCGAGCACGACGGCCGGCACGTGACGGTCACGGTCGGTGCGCTCGCGGACGGCTTCCACGTCAGCGACGACGGCCACGGAATCCCCGACGACGAACACGACCGGGTCTTCGAAAGCGGCTGGACGACCGCCCGGGAGGGAACCGGATTGGGGCTGTCGATCGTCGCCGAGATCGTCGAGGCGCACGGCTGGGAGATCCGCGCAACGGAGAGTCCCGACGGCGGCGCCCGGTTCGAGGTGACCGGCGTCGAGTCCGCCGACGGATGACGCCGCCACCGCTAAGTCCGGGGCGACCCGGTATGTGTCATGATCGACCTGCGGAGCGACACCGTCACGCACCCCTCCGCCGAAATGCGTGCGGCCGCCGCCGAGGCCGACGTCGGCGACGACGTCTACGGCGAGGACCCCTCGGTCAACGACCTCGAGGCCCGGTTCGCCGACCTCGTCGGCACCGAGGCGGCGCTGTTCGTCCCCACGGGAACGATGGGCAACCAGATCGCCGCCCGCGTCCACACCGAGCGAGGTCAGGAGGCCATCGTCGAACGCGAGAGCCACGTCTACAAGTGGGAAGTCGGCGGCCTCGCCCAGCACGCCGACCTCCAGGTCCGGACCGTCGACGGCGGCGACCGCGGCGTCGTCACCCCCGAGGCGGTCGCAGAGGGCTACGTCGAGGCCGACGCCCACCGCCCCGGCACCGGGCTGGTGTGTCTGGAGAACACCCACAACAGCAGGGGCGGAACGGCGATCGCGGCCGACCGGATCGACGCCGCCTGCGAGGCGGCGCACGACCGCGACGTGCCCGTCCACCTCGACGGCGCGCGGCTGTTCAACGCCGCGGCCGCACTCGACGTCGACGCCGCCCGGCTGGCTCGCGCGCCGGACTCGGTGATGTGCTGTCTCTCGAAGGGCCTCGGCGCCCCGGTCGGCTCGATGCTCGCCGGCAGCGAGGCCTTCGTCGCGTCGGCGCGGCGGGTCCGGAAGCTCCTCGGCGGCGGGATGCGGCAGGCCGGTATCATCGCCGCCCCCGGCCTCCTGGCGGTTTCGAATCGGGACCGGCTCCAGGCGGACCACGACAACGCCCGTCGGTTGGCGGCCGGGCTGGACGAGCTGGCGGGCCTCGCCGCGC
>PXQY01000033.1 GCA_003021745.1 Halobacteriales archaeon QH_7_69_31 | reverse complement strand
GTACACCCCGAGCGGGTCGGCCGCGCCGCTTGCGACCGCGGTCGAGCCGACCGCCGCGAGGACGCCGGCGATGCAAGCGAGAAACGTCACCGTCACGCCGCGGACGTGGGCGGCCCGGCGTTCCGCCGTGTCGGTGGCCATGTCACCCGTTCGGCCGCCCGGCGGCAAAAACGGTTCGTTCCGGCGACGCGCCCCCGCCGTGAATACCCCACTGGTTGGGCTCAATCTTTTTATTCGTGGCAGCCCTCCGAACAGATACAGATGGTTGACTCCGATGGGGACAATCTGTCCGACCTCCCGCCCAGCGCGAAACTCGTCTTCAAGGTCCTCGAGTACAAGGGCCCGATGACCCAGAAGGACATCGTCGGCGAATCGATGCTGTCGGCCCGGACGGTCCGGTACGCCCTGGAGCGCCTCGAGGACATCGACGCCGTCACCGAGGACGTCTACTTCGCCGACGCCAGACAGAACCTCTACGAGATCCACGCGGGCGCCGAGACCGCAGGAGAGGGCACCGACGCGGCCGTTTCCGACGACTAGAACCCACTTTTTACTCGCTCGGGTGTCCTTGCGCGCCTTCGGCGCGCTGCGGGCACCGCTCGCTCGCAAAAACTTGGGGAAAAACTACCGCCCCGGCCGCTCCCTGCGGTCGCGGCCGGTGAACCGCGCTCGCTTCGCTCGCGCGGATGCTCGCCCTCCCACTTCTTACTCCTTCGGCTTCCGCGCCGATGGCGCGGAATCGCCTCACGGCGGAGCCGCCACGGCATCCGGTTGCGGGCCTGCGGTCCGCAAACCGCTCTGCTCACGGCGACCGCGAGGCAGCGTAAGCCGCCTCGATTGGAGACGGCGAAGCCGTCTCCCTGTCGCCGTTCGCACGGTCAGCGAGAGCTTAGTATTTAAGATAACTTTTGAATATTAAGGAAGCGTTCGACCCAGCCTGCAGAAAAACTCACGTTCTCGGTGAGTTACGCACCACCGAACTAAACGCTTCAATCAAGGCGACTGCGGGTGGATCGTAGTACCCTGATAAAGATTTTTAATGAACCCAAGCCGTCGAACCATCTCAGTGTCGTCTGCATCAGGAATTCGTGCGTCTAATTCCGCTTCAGTCAGGTCGTTCGTGTCTTTGCCGACCATTTCATATACTCAACAGATAGACCAAAACTATTCATATCTTTCCTTAATCACTACGGTCACGCTCCACTCGAAAAACTTGGGAAAAAGACCGCAGCCGGCCGCTCACTACTCGCGGCTCACTCCGTTCGCCGCTCGTGCATTCGGCGGCGATCGCTGGCTCACGGGTCGCTTCGCTCGCGGCTCGTTGCACTCGCCGCTCGCCCCTGGAGGTCTCGCTTCGCTCGACCTCTCGCTCCCCGTTCGCCAGTTCGGCGGCATCGCTCGTTCACGGCTCGCTTCGCTCGCGGCTCCCGATGGTCGCCACCCTTGGAGGTCTCGCTGCTCACGGGTCGCTTCGCCCCCCGCTCGCTCATTCCGAGGCCTCCCTGCGGTCGGCCTCGCGCCGCTTGACCTCCCGCTCACCGTTCACGCATTCGGAGCCGCTCCCTCCGGTCACCGCTCCCGCCGGTCGGCCGCCCGCGTCGCGCCGCCCGCCGTTCGCGGCCGGTGAACCCTTCGCCCGTCTTCGGGGCGTTCGCGGATGCTTGCTGCTCCCGGTGGACTCTGCTTGTCGTCCTATACTGGTGGTGCCCTCTATCAGTCGCCACGCCCCGCGCGACCGTCGGCTCCTACTGCGGAACCACCGTCACGGTCCGCCCGCGGTCGATGGCGGCCTCGAGTTCCTCCGCGATGGCGGAGCCGCGGGACACCTGGACCTCGCCGCCCCGGGAGACCGTAGCGGTGAAGAGGTACTCGCCGTCGGCTTGCACCTCGACGGTCTCGCCCTGGTGGTCGGAGAGCGGGATGAGGACGTGGCGGTCGGTCACCTCCGGCGTCACGACCTCGCCGGCGGCCGTCGCGCCGCCACCGCCACTGCCATCGGCTCCGCCGGCCCCGGCAGCGTCGGGCCGGTCCGCGAACGTCCGGACGTCGATGTCGATGCCGAGGCGGTCCTCGATCTTGCCGATGCGGCCCCCGCCCTTGCCGATGACGTAGCTGATGTCCTCGTCCTCGACGTAGGCGACGGCCTCGTTCGGGCCCTTGAGTTCGATCTCGACGTGGCCGCGGGCGGCCGACCGGATCTCCCGCTCGATCTCCTGTCTGGCGACGCGCTCGACGCCGCTGGATCCGTCGTCGCCCCCGGCGCCCTCCAGCGGCACGGTGACGACCTGGCGGTTGAACGTGTAGATCTCGTAGGCCGGCTCGCCCGTCTCGAAGTCCTCGACGACGATGACGGGCCGGGCCGACGAGCCGCTGGAGCGCGTCGATGGCGCGGGTGGCGTGGACGACGCCGATCATGCCGACGCCGGCCAGCCGCATGTCGGCGAACGTCTCGAAGTCCGACGTCTTCCGGACCTCGTCGTAGATGGTGTAGTCCGGCCGGACCATGAGCAGCGAGTCGGCGGTGGTCGCCATCGAGCCGCCCAGCTCGGTGTACTGGGTGATCTCCGGGCCGACCTGGAGGTCCCGCGGCTTCTCCATCGTCTTGACCGCGAAGTCGGCGTCGTCGAGAAAGCCGGCGACAGCCTGGGCGAACGTCGACTTCCCGGCGCCCGGCGCCCCGGAGATGAGGACGCCGCGGTGCCGTTCGGCGAGCCGGTCCCGCAGCTCGTCGGCGAACCCGTAGTCGTCGAGTTCGGTCTTCACGATGGGCCGGACGGCGGTGACCTCGATGCCGTCGGCGAAGGGCGGTTCGGCGACCGCGATCCGGAACTCGCGGATCTGGACGATGGTCATGCCCGGCTCGGACAGCTCGACGAATCCGTCCGACGAGGAGCGGGCCGTGTCGAGGACGTCGTTGGCGTACTGCCGCATCGTCTCCTCCTCCAGCGGCGCTTCGTCGGTCCGCTCGTAGCTCATCGCGCCGACGGTGCCGCGCTTGGCCTTCGGCGCGACGGCGGTCTTGAGGTGGACGGACATCGTCTCGTCGTCGAAGAACCGCTCGACGGCGAGTTCGTCGCCGCCGGCCTCGTCGGTCCGGGGCTCGACGTACTCGACGGCCAGCCCCTTCGCCTCCGCCACCTCGCTCTGGACGATGTCACTCGTCAGGAGCGTCGCGCCGTGGTCGGCAGCCAGCTCGCGAATCAGCGCGTCGATCCGGCCCTCGGCGGCCTCACGGCGCTCGACTGCCTCGGGCCGCCCCCCGACGTACTCCACCGCGATAGTGCCTTCCTCGGCGTGGTCGGCGAGCCGCTGGAGCTCCGCGAGGCCCTCCCAGCCGGCGTCCCGGCCGTCGTTCGCCTGCGCCTCCAGTTCGCCGACGACGGCCTCGGCGACGTAGACGGTGCCGTCGAAGCCGGCCGCGACCCGTTCCGAGACGCGGCCGTCGATGACCGCGCTCGTGTCCGGCAGCAGGTCCATGCCCCGAATGGGGTCGTCGAGGCGTATAAAAACGGTGATGGGGCGGTCGGCCCGTTTCACGGGACGGCAACGGCTCGCCGGGACGGCCGACTCGCTCCCCCGTTTCGCGGGACGGGACGGCTCGCCTGGACGCCTGGCTCGCTCGGCCGGTTTCGCGGAACGGCCACGGCTCGCCGGGATGCCCGGCTCGCTCGGCCCGGTTGCGGGGACGAAGCCGTCTTGGCCGGCAGCGCGGGTCGGCGACCCACGCGATATCCGGCCGGATATCGGTCGGCCCCCGGAGGCGTCTGCCGCCGGTGGTACAGCCGGCAGTATCAAGCCGCTCGTTTCCCTATCCTCGCCGATGACCGTCCGCGAGTTGACCCGGCGGCTCGTCGCCACCCCGAGCCACGAGGAGGCAACCGCGGCGGGCGACCTGATCGAGTCCTGGCTCGCCGCACACACCGACGCGGCCCTCACGCGTGACGATCACGGGAACGTGATCGCGCGCCGGAACACCGGCGTCGAGCCCAGCCTCGCGCTGGTCGGACACCACGACGTCGTCCCGCCGGACGAGTCACAGGTCGACGCGGACGGCGAGTACGTCCTCGAGGAGCGGGACGGCCGCCTCGCCGGCCGCGGCGCGGCCGACATGAAGGGCAGCCTCGCCGCCGCGATGGTCGCGTTCCGCGACGCCGACCCGGCCGGCGAACTGGTCTTCGCCTCCTTCGTCGGCGAGGAGTCCGGCGGCGTCGGCTGCCGGGCCGCCCTCGAGGACGGCTTCGCGCCCGACTACGCCGTCGTCGGGGAGGGCTCGACCGGCTACTCCGACGCCGGCGCGACCGACGTCGCTGTCGCCCACAAGGGCCGCCGCGCCGCGACGCTGTCGGCCGAGGGCCGGGCCGCCCACGCGAGCGAACCGGCGGCCGGCGACAACGCCATCTACCGGGCGACGGAGGCGATCTCGCTCCTCCGGACCCTCCAGCCGCCCGCCGCGACGGTGCTCGGCACCGACCTCGAGGGCAGCGTCGCCGTCACGGAGATCGACGGCGGCAGCGGCTGGAACGTCGTCCCGGCGCGCTGTACGGTCACCGTCGACGAGCGGACCGTGCCGGGCGACCGCCTCGACCTCGAGGTCGCCGCCTCGGTGCCGGGGGTCGGCTTCGAGGTCGACCAGGACCTCCCGCCGATGGCCTGTGAGGACGCCGACTTCGCCGACGCCGTGCTCGAAGCCGCCGACGCGGCCCAGTCCGGGACGCCGGAACAGGTCGTTAAACCACACGCGACCGACGCCGGGTGGCTCGCCGCCCGGGCGGGGACGACCTGCGTCGTCTACGGTGCGGCGGAACCCGGGGAGGCCCACACCGCGACGGAGAGCGTCTCGCTCGACGTCCTCGAGCGGTGTGCCGAGGTCTACCGTCGGGTCGCCGAGACGTGGCCCTGACGCTGCCGGACGGCAGTGGCGGCGAACGGAGCGTCGATACCCATGGGTTCTTGTCCGGCGACCCCCCACCGTCTGGCATGACAGCTGAGCGATCGGCCACGCCGGACGCATACGACGACCTGCTCGACCAGTACGGCCGGGCGACCTACCTCGGCGACGCGAACATGATCCTCTCGTGGGACCAGGAGGTGATGATGCCCGAGGGCGGCACGCCCGCCCGGGCCAAGCAGCGCGGTGCCGTCTCCGCCGCCCAGCACGACCTCTTGGTCGACGACGCCGTCGGCGAGTGGCTCGACGACCTCGAGGCCGCCGACCTCGACGGCGACCGGGCGGCCGTCGTCCGGGAGATCCGGCGGGAGTACGACCGGAAGGCGACGGTGCCGACGGCGCTGGTCGAGGAGATAAGCGAGGCGACGAGCGACGCCCACCCCGTGTGGCAGGCGGCGAAAGACGAAGACGACTGGGAGCAGTTCGCCCCGACCGTCGACCGCCTCTTGGACCTCAAGCGCGAGTACGCCGGGCACATCGACCCGGACGCCGACCCCTACGCGGTGCTTTTCGCCGACTACGAGCCGTACCTCGACCTGGACACGGCCGAGCGCGTCCTCGAGCGGTTGCGGGACCGGCTGGTCCCGCTGATCGACGAGATCCGCGCGTCCGACGCCGACCTCCACGCCGTCGAGGGGACGTTCCCCGCGGACGACCAGATGGCCCTGTCCCGCGAGGCGCTCGAGACCCTGGAGTACGACTTCGAGCGCGGCCGCCTCGACACGGCGCCCCACCCCTTTTCCTCGGGCACCCAGTTCGACGCCCGAGTGACCACGCGGTTCGACGAGTCCGACCCGCTCGACTCGCTCGGCTCGACGATCCACGAGTTCGGCCACGCCAGCTACACCCAGGGGCTGTCGACGGACGACTACGGTACGCCGCTCGGCCAGCACCGCGGGCTCACCGTCCACGAGTCCCAGAGCCGCCTGTGGGAGAACCACGTCGGCCGCACCGAGCCGTTTTGGTCCCTGTTCGTCCCCCGGTTCAACGACCGGCACGGCACCGACCTCACGCCGCGGCAGGCCTACGAGGCCGCAAACCAGGTCTACGAGGACAACCTCATCCGCGTCGAGGCGGACGAACTCACCTACCACCTCCACATCATCCTCCGGTTCGAGATCGAGCGGGACCTCGTCGCCGGCGACCTCGACGTCGCCGAGGTCCCGGCCGTCTGGAACGACAAGATGGATGAGTACCTCGGCGTCCGGCCCGACGCCGACGGCGAGGGCTGCCTGCAGGACATCCACTGGAGCCACGGCTCGTTCGGCTACTTCCCGACCTACTCGCTCGGCAGCGTGCTGGCGGCCCAGCTGTACGCCGCCGCCGAACGCGAGATCGACGGGCTCGAGTCGGACGTCCGCACCGGCGAGTTCGGCCCGCTCCGGCAGTGGCTCACCGACAACGTCCACGCCCACGGCCGCCGGTACACCACTGACGACCTCGTCCGGGAGGCGACCGGCGAGTCGTTCGCCGCCGACCACTTCATCGAGTACGTCGAGGACAAGTTCGGCGCCATCTACGACCTCGCGGACTGACCGGCCGAAGGGACGTCCGCTCCGGAATGCGGACCGGGCCCGGTCCGCTCGACCGGCGGCCCCACTCCGACCGCTGGGCGTCGCTGGCGCGGCCGCCATGCGCGGTCGACGAAAAGACATTTGCCCGACGGTTCCGACGAGGCGGGCATGTCCCCCGCCGCGGCCCGTCGGTTCGCCGACCGTCTGTCGACACCGCGACCCTTCGACCGGCCCCCGGTCCGATCATTCTGCCCATCCTCGGCCCGCCAGTGTGTCGAGCGTGCGTCGACACCCCCGGGCCGGTCGCCGGCCCTCCCCGATGACCCGCCAGCCAGGCCAGCCGCGGTCCGGCCGGGGCGATGAGCCTCCGAGACAGGACCGTCCAGGCGGTGCTGGCCGTCACCCTCGTCGCGCTCCTCGCCCGGTTCGTCCTGCTCGGCCAGCGGGTGGCCCACTTCGACGAGGCCCGGGTCGCCTGGTGGGGCCTGGAGTACCTCGAGACCGGATCGATCAGCTACCGGTACATGATCCACGGCCCGCTGATGCAGTACCTCCACCGGCTGCTGTTCGACGTCTTCGGCCCGACGGACTTCGTGATGCGCGCGCCGGTCGCGCTGGTCGGTGGCCTGCTCCCGCTCGTCGCGCTGTGGCTCCGCCGCCACCTCGACGACGTCGAGACGGTCGCGCTGGCCGCCTTTCTCGCCCTCGACCCCGTCCTCCTGTACTACTCGCGGTTCGCGCGGTCGACGGTGCTCGTCGCGGCGTTCTGTGTCGTCGCCTTCGCCGCGCTGGTCCGATGGTACGACGGCGACGGCGTCGGCTACCTCTACGTCGCCGCGGGCGGTCTCGCCCTCGGCTTCGCGGCCAAGGAGAACGCCGCCGTGTACGTGCTCTGCTGGCTCGGCGCCGCCGGCCTGCTCGCCGCCGGCGCCCTCGTCGGGCCGGTGCCGCCGGTCGGTCGCCGGGTCTCCGTCCGGGCCCGCCTCGGCCGGTACGGGGATGCCCTCGCGGGCGAGGCGCCGGACCGGCGCCAGTGGCTCGTTAGGACCGGCCTGCATGTGGCCGGCGCCGCGGCGCTCGCCTCGCTCCTCGTCCTGTTCCTGTTCGCGCCGCGCGGCGGCGACGCCGGCCTCTGGACCGGCAGCCTCGGCGCGACCCTCGAGACCACCATCAGCGACCTCCAGGAGGGCCTGAGCCACTGGTTCGGCCAGGGCGCCGAGAAGTCCGTCGCCGATTATACGGACAACCTCGAGCGGTACGTGCGGACGAGCGCCGAGTACGCCGGCGCGCTCGCAGGCCTGGCCGTGGTCGGGTTCCTCTCGGAGGTGGCGCGCCGCGAGGACGCCCGTCCGCTGGTGCTCGGCTGCGGCTACTGGGGCTTCGCCAGCGTCGTCGGCTACCCGCTCGGGACGGACATCTGGGGCGCCTGGATCATCGTCAACGCCCTCGTCCCGCTGTCGGTGCCAGCGGCCGTCGGCCTCGGACGGTTCGTCGCGGTCGGCCGCGACGCCTGGGCCGACGCCGACCGCGTCAGCGCCGCCATCGTCGCGGTCGTCCTGCTGCTCGCGGCCGGACAGGTGGCCGTCGTCGGCGTCTCGGCGGCGTTCGTCGAGCCCACGAGCCCCGACAACGACCTGGTGCAGTTCGCCCAGCCCCAGCAGTCGATGCGCGAGCCCATCGAGGCGACGGCGGCCGCCACGGCGGGCCACGAGGGCGAGCCCGACGTGCTCTTCTACGGGAACGCGGAGTTCGTCAAGGAGGGCGGCTACCGGAGCCCGACCTGCGTCCGGTGGACGCGGACGCTGCCCTGGGCCTGGTACCTCCGGGGGGCGGACGCGTCGGTGAGGTGTCGGGACGCCCCCAACGAGGACCTCCCCGAGGAGCTGCCGCCCGTCGTAATCGCCGCGGCCGACTGCGAGCTCGAGCGGCCCGTGCGGTGCCGGCAGGCACCCGGCGAGCTGTCGGTGCCGCCGGACCTCCGCGAGCGGGTCGGCGACGACTACGTTCGGTACGGATCACTCCACCGGACGACCGGCGGATCGTTCTTCCACGGGATGGTGGTGTACGTCCGCGCGGACGCGTTACGGGCTCATACTGCCGGACGTAATGTCGTGAACGGTGCGAGTCCTCATACCCGGGCGAACGTGACGGTAGAGGGGACTGCGATCACGTAGTTACGTCCGGCAGTATCAGTCGGCGCCGGCAAGCGCCTTCCGCTCCCAGCGCGGGCCGGCCCGGCGGGCGAGGGCGATGCCGAGGACCCCGGCGAGGCTGGCGTAGGCGACGCTGCCGACGGCGAGCCGTGTCGGCGCCAGGGAGAAGGCGATGGCGGCGACGACAAGCGGGATGAGGACCGCCATCATCGCGAAGGTGAACGCGGCGAAGACCGGGGTGTCGAACAGAAGTTCTGTCGGTTCGAGCCCGGCGACGAAGGCGGTGACGCCGAAGACGTACAGACACAGCGGGGCGAAGACGGCGACGCCGACGAGCATCGTCCCGGTCCCGAACGCGACCACGCCGAGGCCGAGAAACGCCAGCCCGGAGGGCAACGCCAACAGGCAGAAGCCGAGGAGCTTCGCGCGGAACACCGCCGACAGCTCGACGGGATACCGGAGGTAGAAGCCGGTGTCGTCGAACTGGCAGAGCCAGTTGTAGGTGGTAAAGGAGCCCAGCGCGAGCACGCTCGCGATGGTGAGGCCTGGCTCGGGCGGCACGGGGACGACGTCCGGCAGGAACGCGAGCAGGACGGCAAGCACCGCGAAGACCAGGCCCTGGGAGAAGACGATCTTCCAGAGGCCACCCGACGAGCGGACGACGTCCAACAGCGACTTCGCGACCAGCCCCTGGCCGTCGGCCTCGCCCAGCGCGCGGTGGAGCGCGCCGAACCGGTCGTCGGCGGTCCGGGTGGGGGTGCGGCGGTCGAACCGGAACAGCGCGACGCCGGCGACCGCGAGCACGACCGGCAACAGGAGGCTGCCGGCGACGGCGCCCGGCGTGACCCCCGAGAGTAATCCGTACGGCGTGTACGCCAGCATGCGGCCGCCCTCCAGCACGAGCGCGGCGACGGCGCCGAGCGCGAGGAGGGAGGCGGCGAGCGTCGAGCGGGTCCGGACGCCGACGAGCGCGAAGCTGGTGGCGACGCCGAGGACGAAGACGCCGAGGCTGGTGGTGAACACGAGCGGGAGTCGTGCCGCGGGCAGGTCCGCAAGCAGGACCAGCGGGACGAGGCCGACGGTCAGGGGGAGGAGGAAGAGAACGGCGTAATAGGCGACGTCCTTGACGACGAACGCGACGAGCAGCGTCCGCGGCGCGACCGGGAGGGTGCGGGCCGAGAACAGGAGCAGCGTCGTCTCCCCGAGCAGGTCGTCGAGGGCGTCGCGGCCGACCAGCCCGACGGTGCCGACCTGGACCCCGAGTGCCGCGACGACGAGGTGGAGGCCGTCCACGAGCAGCGCGACGCGGGCGTTGGCCACGGCGAAGAACGCGGCCGTGCCCGCCGCGACGCAGGCGACGAACACCGGGAACAGCGCGAACCGCCGGCCGCCGAACAGCCGGCTGTGGAGCCGCCACTCTTCGACCGCCATGGTCCCGAGCAGGTATCGGGTCGATGGCGTCATGGCGGGTCGGCCATGGCGCGGGCGGCGACGTCCTCGTCGACCGACTCGAAGAACCGGTCCAACAGCGCGTCACCGTCCATCCCGCGGGGCTCGAGCTCCTCGAGCAGCCGGCCGCGGTTGATGATGCCGACCTCGGTACAGACCGCGGCGGCGGTGTCGACCGAGTGCGTCGAGAGGAACAGCGTGTTCCCGGCCGCGCGGTATGTCTCGACGAACTCCTTGACGCGCTCCTGCATGATGGGGTCGAGGTTCGTGAGCGGCTCGTCGATGAACACCACCTCGGGCTCGTGGACGAACGCCTGGGTGAGAAGCACCTTCTGGCGTTCGCCCTGCGAGAGGTCCGTACAGAGGGTGTCGAGCTTGTGGGCGAACTCCAGGCGTTCGGCCCAGCGGTCGACCCGCTCGACCATCGTCGACTCACGGAGCCCGCGGGTGGCGGCGGCGAACTCGAAGTACTCCCGGACCGTGAGAAAGGACGGCGGGCGGCCGCTCTCCGGGAGGATGCCGACGTGGCGTCGGGCCTCGACGGGGGTGGCCACCGGGTCGACGCCGGCGACGCGGGCCTCGCCGCTGTCCGGCACCAGCTGGCCGGTCAGGATGTTGATGGTGGTGGACTTGCCGGCGCCGTTCGGCCCCAGGAAGCCGTACGTTTCGCCGTGCTCGACGGTGAGCGACAGGTCGTCGAGTGCGACCACGTCGCCGTACCGCTTCGACAGCTCCCGCGTCTGGATCGCCGCCATGCGGCCGGCGGTTGGGCCCCGGGGATGCTATACCCTACGGGTGAATCGGGCGGTCAAAAGTGGCCCCGGGTCGGCGGTCCCGGGACCCTGTCAGTGGCCGTGAGCGGGGTCGGGCGAGCGGCCCTCGGACCGCCGGTCGCCGCGGT
>PXQY01000032.1:17117-22199 GCA_003021745.1 Halobacteriales archaeon QH_7_69_31 | reverse complement strand
CTGGTGGCCGCCGCCCTGGTCGGGCTCGCGGCGCTGATGACCGTCGGCGCGACGACGGCCACGTTCGCGGCGGCGGTCCGCGCCCGCCGTCAGGCGCTCGGCATCCACCGGGCCACGGGCGCCCCGCCGCGGCGGATCGCCCGGCTCGTGGTCGGTGACGCGCTCCGCGTCGGCGCCGTCGCGACAGCCGTCGCCGCCGTCCTCGCCGGCCTCGGCCTCCTGGCGCTCGACCGGGCCGGCCGGCTGACCGTCTACGGCGTGCGGCTCCTCCCGGCACTCGACGCCTTCGTCGCCGCGGGCGTCGCCCTCGCCGCCCTGGCGGTCGTGGCGGTCAGCGCGGGGCTTGCGACCGTCGCCATCGTCCGGGCGACGCCCGCCGACCTCGTCCGGGACCGGCGCGGAGGGCCCCGATGACGGACCGCCGGTCCTACCTCCTGGTCGGCGTCGCGGTCTTCGCCGTCGCCGCGGCCATGCGGACCATACCGCTGTACTGGAGCCCCTTCCCGCACATTCTCGACGGCTTCGCCCACGCCGCCCTCGCCCGTGAGACGCGTGCGGCCGGGCAGCTACCGATCGGCCCGGACCTCCGTGCGGACCTTCTCGTCGTCACCGTCTTTACGGCCACGGCCTCGCTCGTCACCGGCGAGGCCCCGCTGTCCGTCATCCAGCCGCTCTTCTCGCTGGCCGGCGCCGCGGTGCCGCTGGTCGGCATGGCGTTCGCGCGGCGCCTCGGCACGGACCTCGGGTGGCCGTCGAGACGGGTTCGCGCCGCCGCCCTCGCAACCGGGCTGCTGTTGGCGGTCCAGGGGCTGTTCCTCCGGCACACCTCCATCCCCGACCCCGAGCCGCTCGGCCAGCTGTTCGCGTTTCTCGCGGTCCTGTCGCTGCACCGCCTCCTCAGCGGCCGCCCCACGCCCGTCCGGTGGGCCGTCCCGCTCGCGACGTTCCTCCTCGCGTTCCCCATCCTCCACACGTTCAGCACGTTCAACGCCGCCCTCGGCGTCACCGCCCTGGCCGGGGCTGAACTCGCCCGCCGTCCGACCCGCCGCACCGCCATCCTCGGCGGCGGCGTCGCCGCCGGCTTCTGGACGCTGTTCGTCGCCTACTACGAACTCGTCGAGCGCTTCGGCGTCCTCGGCGTCAGCTACGTCGGCCAGGTACGGACGAACCCGGCCCTGTTCCTCGCGTGGGTCGTCGTCCTCCTCGTCGGCGTGGCGTGGTACGGCGCCACCTCGACCCGTACCCGCCGCGGGCTCCTGTACGCGCCGCTCGGCGGCATGTTCGTGCTGGTCGCGGTGAACGCGGTCCGACCCGTGTTTCCGGGCACCATCCGGTCGGAACCCGCAGTGATCGCCGGCGTCGGCCTCCTGGCCCTGCCGGTCGCGTTCGCCGGCTACGCGACCGACGCCCTCGACGACCGCCACGGGACGGCGACCCTCCTCACGGCGCTGCTCGGGGGCCCGGTCGTCCTCGCGGCCTTCGCGCTGACGGCCTCGCTGACGCCCGACTTTTTCGCGACGGCCATCCGGGCGCAGGCGTTCCTCCACGTCCCCGTCTTCGTCCTGGTCGGCCTGGCGGCCGCCCGGGTCGCCTGGCGGGACCGCGGCTGGACCGGCCGACGTGGCGTACGGGCCGGCCTCCTGGCGGCGTTGGCGACGAGCACCCTCCTCACGGTCCCCCTCGCGTTCGTCGCCCTGGACACCCTGACCTACCCGGGGACGACACACGAGTCCGAGTTCGCGGCCGTCGAGCACGCCGCGACCACGACCGAGGCCCGGTGGACGACGGACCACGGCCCCGCGGCGGCCCGCCGCCGGCCTGTCCGACGCTGTCGTTCGACCGCTGGGTGGCCGACGGCGCGACCTTCTGGCCCGCCTCGCCGGAGACGGTCACGCGCCGGCGGTACGCGGCGACCCTCGCCCGGCGGCACCTCGTCTACCGGTCGAGCGGCCGTGAACCGGGCGCGCTCTCGCTGCCGGCGGGGGCCCGCACCGCCGGCTGCTGAGCCGGCACCGTCAGGCTTAGGCGGGCCGCGCGCGCCCGTCGAGGTGATGCCCCCAGGGTCGGATCCCGTCCTGCGGGCCGACGGACTCACCGTCGAGCGCGGCGGCCGGACGGTGCTTTCGGACCTCTCGGTGTCGATCCCGCCGGGGGAGCGCGCCCTCGTCCGCGGCGACAGCGGCGCCGGCAAGACCACGCTGTTCGAGGTCCTCGGCCTCCTCCTGCCCCCGACCGACGGGTCGCTGTCCGTCCGCGACGTCGACGCCGCGGCGCTGTCCGAGCGCGAGCGGGCCCGGCTGCGACGGGAGACCGTCGGCATCGTCTTCCTGGCTGGAGACGCTGTTCGACCGGCTCGACGTGGCCGACCGCCGGGACCGGTACCCCGCGACGCTGAGCGGCGGCGAGAAGCAGCGGGTCGCCATCGCCCGGGCGCTGGTGAACCGGCCCGCGGTCGTCCTGGCCGACGAGCCGACCGGGCAGCTGGACGCCGAGACGGCCGAGGCCGTCCTCGAGGTGCTGGTCGATCTGCAGGCCGCGACGGACGCGGCCCTGGTGGTCGTGAGCCACGACCGGCGGCTCGCCGACCGGTTCGACCGCCGGTACCGCCTCGTCGACGGCGGCCTGGAGCGTGAGTAGCAGGTCACCGACGGGGCGCGTCGCGTCGCGCTCGAGGAAACCCGCGCCGCGCTCGAGGAAACCCGCGCCGCGTTCGAGGAGCCGGCGCCGTCGCCGTGCGGGGTCAGGGCTCGGCCGTGCGCCGGTCGACGTACCGGCGCCAGGCCCACGCACAGGCCGCGGCCGCCCCGGCGACGGCGGCCGGCCACCGGTCGCTGCTCACGTAGACCATCCCTGCGGGGAACCGGTAGACCGAGAAGGGGACGAACAGCTCGGCGGCGTACCCGCTGGGCTTGACCAAAAGCCCGTCCAGGAGGAGATGCGTCACCGCGCCGACGGCAACGAGTGCCGTCGTCGCCCGGCGATGCTCGCGGCCGACGACGAGCGCGGTCACGAGCGCCACGACGGCGACGCCACTCAGTGCGTGCAGCGGCGCCCAGGAGAAGGGAACGCCGAGTGTGGACGCGACGACGGCGTCGGGTACCAGGAGCTTGATCTTCACGAAATCCGGCGCGAGCGCGCCGGCCATCGTCACGGTGACCGCCTCGGGACCCAGGTCCTTGACCCGGACGGCAAGCAGCATACCCACCACGTAGCCGACGAGCACGTGGGTGAGCACGTCAGGCATCGCCGTCACCTCCGACCCGGAGCGGCTCCTCGCGCGGCACGACCGCCAGCCGGTCGGCGTCGACCCGCCACCGGCGGACCGTCCGCGCTAACACCCAGAGCCCGCCGACGAACGACACGGCGTACATGTACCACAGCTCCCACGGCTCCCTGACGACCACCCGGTCGGCCGACAGCCTCCCCTCGGCCTCGAGGGTGCCGAAGGCGTTCAGGTGATCGCCCATCGAGACCGGCCGGTCGACGCCGGTCACCGTCACCGCGAACGTCTCGCCGGTGCCGTACTCGACCTCGATGCGGAGGGGGTCCGTGCCGAGGACCCGCCCGTCGAGGGAGACCTGCTGGCCGACGTACGCGCCCGGATCCGGACCGACCTCGTCCTCGCTCGGATAGTCGTTCAATCCGGGGTCCGGCGTCTGGATGCCGGCAGCGACGAACAGCCCCCCGAGGACGGCGAGGAGAACGGCGATCGCAACGGCTCTCGACCACGGACGTGACGGCCCGGCGGAAGCGGGGTCGACAGCCATCGAAGGCCTCTCCCGGTGGCGGCGGTGTAGTTCCTTCGAAGTCAGGCGTCGACCGGGGTAGTGTCTGGCCCGGGGCCGGGGCGACCGGTCAGGTAGCTGGCGGGCTCGTCGACGCGTGACCCGCCGCGGCCGGGTCGTCCGGTCACGGAGATGGCGGTGTCATCCATGCGAGGCCCGCCAGGGCTGGGACCTCTGGGCGGGACGCCTTGCCTGGTCGTCGGGCACTGTTCAGATAAGCGAAGGTGGCCGGCACAACCGACCTCGGGCGGGAATTCCGAAGGGGCCGACCGCTCGCCGGTATAGGCGATGCAAGCCGCGAGGGACCGACGGTCCCTCGGCCCGCTCGCGCGGCAGCGCCGCGCGAGGACACCGCAGCGCAGCGAGGAGCGCAGCGAGCAGTAGCGAGGCGCGACCGAAGGGAGCGCCTCGAAGCGAACGGGGAGCGAAGTGACCCGTGAGCCAACACCGGCAAGCGGGAGGGGGCTTCGGTAGACGAACCGAATACCTCGGAGTAGTGTTTGAAAACTGCCGGTCGTCGAGCCGACAGGTTGGTAAGCGCGGCGCCACCAGCGTCGGGACATGGAGACGCGGCGCCGCCGACGGTTCGTCCACGCCCAACTGGCGTGGATGCTCGCCGCCATCGTCGTGCTCGCGGCGCTGGAGTCGCTGACGCCGGAGCTGTTCTTCGTCCTGTCGCTCATCGGCTTTCTGGTCGTGGTGGAACTCACGGCGCCGGTCGCGGTCTCGCCGCGGTGGCGCCGCCGGATCCCGTGGCTCATCGCCGCCGGGCTCGCGGTGTTCGGCTACATCGTCGTCCGACGCATCCTCGAGATCCTGCCCCCGGAGGTGCTCCCGTAGTGCGTGTCGGCGGCCACGACGTGGACGTACCGCGGGCCGTGCTGGTGGGCGTCGCCCTCGTCGTGGGGGTGACGCTCGTCTACGGTGGCGCGACCTCGGTGGCGGCGTTCGGCGCGTTCAACCCCTCCTGGGAGGGGACCGCCGACCTCCGGGCACTCGCCGGGGAGACCGGCGCCGATACCGAGGTGGCGACGAACACGACCGCCTACGACGGGTACGGCAACGGGACGGTCGCGGTCATCGTCGCGCCGGACGAGCCCTACGAGGCCGCCGAGATCCGGCACATCGCGGCTTTCCTCGATCGCGGCGGGACGCTTCTGGTCGCCGACCGGAACGGTACCGCCGACGACCTGCTAGAGCGGGTGGGCGCGACGGCCCGCCTCGACGGCGCGCCCCTCCGTGACGACCGCACCCACTACCGCGGCCCGGCGCTGCCGGTGGCGACGAACGTCTCCGA
>PXQY01000032.1:0-17035 GCA_003021745.1 Halobacteriales archaeon QH_7_69_31 | reverse complement strand
ACCCGGTCGCGACGACCGAGACGGTCGGGGCGGGACGCGTGGTCGTGGTGAGCGACGGGAGCGCGTTCATCAACGTGATGGCCGACCGGCCGGGCAACCGCGCGTTCGCCACGAACGTGTTCGACGGCAGCGACACCGTGCTGATCGACACGTCCCACGGCGGGGACCCCCCGCCGGTCATCTCGGCGCTTCTGACCGTCCGGAACTCCCCGCCGCTGCAGGGCGTCCTCGTCGGATGTGCGCTCGTCGTCGTCTTCGCGTGGCACCGCCGGCTGTACCCACGGCCAGCCGCCCCGGCGGTCGAAGGGGCCTCGGACCCCGACGCGGTTGCCGCCTCCGCGGTCGGCCGCTACCCCCGGATGGAGCGCGGTCGCGTCGGTCGGCTCATGCAAGGAGTTAAATCACTCAATTCCCAATCCGACGACGATGAGTGACCCTGCGGCGCTGTACGAGTCGCTACGCGACGAGATGGCGACGGTACTGGTCGGCCAGGAGGAACTGATCGAGGGGCTGACGCTGGCGACGCTCACGGGGGGTCACGTGCTGCTGGAGGGCGTCCCGGGCATCGCGAAGACGACGGCCGCCAACCTGTTCGCCAGGGCCACCGGACTGGAGTACGCCCGCGTTCAGATGACGCCGGACCTGCTGCCGGCCGACATCACCGGCACCAGGGTGTACCGGGAGGAGACCGGGACCTTCCAACTCAAGGAGGGCCCGGTGTTCTCCAACGTGGTCGTCGCCGACGAGATAAACCGGGCGACGCCGAAGACCCAAAGCGCCCTCCTGGAGTCGATGCAGGAGACCCAGGTGACCATCGACGGCGAGACGAAGCAGCTCCCGTCGCCGTTTCTGGTCATCGCGACGCAGAACCCCATCGAGATGGAGGGCGTGTTCGCACTCCCGGAGGCCCAGCGGGACCGGTTCCAGCAGAAGCTCGTCGTCGACATCCCCGCGCGGGACGACGAGCGTCAGCTCTTAGACCGGTTCGACGACGAGCCGGACCTCGACGCGACCGCGATCCGGCCCGTCACGACGCCCTCGGAGATCGCCGCCTGCAAGGAGACCGTCGCCGGCGTCCACGTCGCACCGCCGATCAAGGAGTACGTCATCGACGTCATCGAGGAGACGCGCGAGCACCCGGCGGTCAAACACGGGGCGTCGCCGCGGGCCTCCATCAACTTCCTCGACGCGGCCAAGGCCCACGCGGCCATCCGCAGCCGTGGCTACGTGATCCCCGACGACCTGAAGGCCATCGGCGGCCGGGTGCTCACCCACCGGCTCGTCCTCGAGACCGACGCCGGCCTGCGCGGCACCGACCCCGCGGCCGTCGTCGACGAGGCCGTCGAGGCGGCCGAACCGCCGACCACCGGCTTCCTCCCCGAGGACCCCGACGCCGAGCCGGCCGAGGAGGGGGTCGCGGCCGACGGGGCGCCGGCCGAGCGGAGCGTGGGCCACGCCCGGACGGACGACGCCTGACCCGGGCGTCGTCTGACAGGACCCTGCCGGCTCCCCGTCATCGTGTCGGGGCTCGACCGCTGCGGCGCGCTACTCGAAGGTGTCCCAGCGACAGGTGACGAGGTAGGTGCCCTCCGAGTCCGGGATGACCTCGAGTTCCACCGGGCGGTCGAGCGCGGTCGCGAATGTGGTCGCGAGGAACGAGGCGACCGGGTGGTCGAGCCGGTCGACCGGCCCGTAAGCGCTGCCCGCGACCCGGACGGTCACCCGGCGGTCGCCGACGTCCGGGGCGGCGGCGTCGACGAGTTCGAACTGCTCGACAAGGGCCTCGCTGGCGGCCCGCGCCAGCCCGCCGGGCGCGTCGGGCACCGGCGCGGTCGCCGCCACGAAGTCGCCCCGGAGCGGGCCGCCGGTCGGTCGCATCGAGAGCCCGCGGTGGTCGGGGGTGACCACGAAGCTGTCCCGGAGCGCCTCGGCGCCCGGGACGCCGGCGACGGCCAGCGGCCGCTCCGGGACGTACACCCGCGCCGGTGGCTCGCCGTCGACGGGCACGTACACCGCCGCGTCGGTCAGTTCCAGTTCGGCCGCTACGGCTTCGAGGTTCGCGGCGAGGGCGCCGTAGACGCCGCCGGCGACGCTGGCGCCGACGAACCGCTCCGGCGTGAGGTAGTACGTCAGGAGGGCGCCGAAGAGCCCGGTGCCGGCGAGTGCGACGAGCACGGTCCGGACGCCGGGGAACGCGGCGGCGCCGGCGAGCGCCACCCCGCCCAGGGCGGCCATCCCGGCCGCGGTGCGGCGGTAGGAGGTCCGTCGGGCCGCGGCGAGGTCGGTCTCGAGCCGCTCGACGTCGCCCTCCAGGGTCTCGATCCTGGCGAGCAGCGCCTCGCGATCGGGCACGCTATGGCCGGCCTCGCCCTCGGCGCTCATTCCGCCTCACCCACCAGGCCCAACCGCAACCGCTCGTAGCGGTGGATCGTGTAGCCGAAGAGCACCGTGACGACCAGGATCGCGGCGGCGGCAACGGGCGTGCTGGCCCCGTATTCGACGATCCCGAAGAGGAGCAGTGCGGTCGCGCCGACGACCAGGGCGGTGCGGACGCGGTCGCCGCCCCGGTGGGCCGTCGCGACGTCGGCGACGAGGACGCCGACCAGCGCCGCCTGGGCGACCGGGGTGTGCGAGGGCCCGCCGTCGAGGCCGACGACCAGCCCGACCTGTCCGACGACGAACGCGTACGGCGCGTCGGCGAGGAGCCACGCGCCGAGGACCAGGACGGCGACGAGCGGCCCGGCCGTGTCCCCGACGTGGGCCGCCCCGCCCTCCCGGGCGAGCAACCCGACCACGTCGCCGCCGACGGCGAGCACCGCAGCCGCGACCACGACCGCCACCGCGGGCAGGAGCCGTGGTCGGTCCGGGCGCAACCGGTCGATGACCGCCGCGTCCAGTGCCATCGGGTCGGGTAACGGCCAGGGGTCTCAAAGCCGTGTTGGTCCGGCTCCGACCGCCGTGGCCGTTCGGGTGCCCGCGTGACGGCCTGGAAGGACCGTGTTCCGGGGCCGTCCCGCCGGATTCTCACGTGGGGGTCGACCGGTCAGCCGGCGAGTTCGGCGGCGTCGACCTCCAGGGCCCGACGGGTCTCGCCGGGGTTGACCTCGACGACGGTGACGCCGTCGACGGCGTCCAGGTCGTCGCGGAACCGCTCGAACTCGCGGTACCGCTCGTAGGCGGCGGGCAGGTCCGCCAGTGCGTCCGTCTCGAAGAGGACCGTCGGGGCGAGAAACAGGAGGACCGTCCCGCCATCGCGGCGGGCCTCGTCGACGGCGTTCCGGACCGCTCGCCGGTCTCCGTCGTCCGTGAAGAGCACCGTCCGGCCCGACTCGGAGCGGGCGATGGTCCGGAGGGCGGCCCGGACCGGCGAGCTGTCGGGCGGCAGCGGTGTGCGGTGGGTCACCGACCGGCCGCCGGTCGGGCTGGGGGTCGGCCTCGAGCGAGCGGAGCCGCCGCCGGATGCGCTCGTAGCCGGCCCGCCGGGTCTGGGGGGCCTCCAGGTCGCACACGCCGTCGTCGTCGACGACCGCGAGGCCGACCGGGTCCTGTCGGTCCCGCGAGAGCTCTAGCAGGCCGAGTGCGACCTCCCGGAGGTAATCCAGCGGCGTCTCGCCGGCGCGGCCGGTCCGGGATGCGGTCCGGGCGTCCAGGACGAACCGGGCCTCGATGGCCGATTCGACCTCGAACTCCCTGACGTAGGTGTCGGCCAGTCGCGCGGTCGCGTTCCAGTCGATCCGGTCGGCCGTCTCGCCGGGGACGTACTCCCTGATCTCCGCGGGTTCGGTGCCGCTGCTCCGGCGGTCCTCCCGGTAGGCGCCTTCCAGGGTGGCGGCCTCGCGGTCGGACCCGCCGAGGTTGAGGTCGTCGGGGTGCCGGGGGATGGCCGACAGCGTCGCGGTCGGCCCCCGCCTGACGGTCTGCTCGAAGAAGCCGCCCGGGCCCGTGACGTCGAGGGCCGGGCTGGGGATGGTGAACTCCCCGGCCACGGGCGCGGTGACCGGCACGGTCGTCTCGGCGCCGACGTCCCCGAGCAACCGGACGGTGGCGTCGGCGGGCGAGGCGTCGGTCGACAGCGACGGGGGGAACCGGAGGCGGACGGTGGCGGTCGCGTCCGTCGAGACGGGCGCGGTCCGGAGGGTGACCGCCACGGGCTCCCCGACGATGGCCCGCTCCGGCTCCACGGAGACCCCCACCGAGAGCGCGTCGTCGACAGCGGCGACGGCCCGGAGAAACCCGTAGGCCGCCGCGACGAGCCACGCGCCGAGACCGGCGGTCGCGGCCAGAAGCGCCGGCCGGTCGAACAGCCAGGCGGCGACCGCAGCGGCGACCGCGAGCAAGACGACGGCCCAGGTCCGGCGCGTCGGCTGCATGGCTTCCCTATCGCGGACTCGACAGTTGAACGCATCGGTCGCCCGACGGCATAAAGAGGTTTTATACGAGTGGAAGCGCGGCCTCCTGTACGGTGAGACGGTCCCACGCGTTCGGGGTCCTCCTGGTGGTCGTCGGGCTCTGTGTCGGCCCGGGCGTCGGCGCGGTGTCGGTCGCCGACGCCTCCGGCCACGGCGGCGACAACGGGACCCACCACGAGCGACCGGCGGAGGTCGGCGAGGAGGGCGACCTGGCGGCGGTCCAGGCCTGGCTGGCCGGCCGGATGACGGAGATACACCTCGACTGCGCGGAGGCCATCTCGGCCGGCGAGGCCGTCGCTTGCGACCGCCTCGACGACGACTATCCCAACCCCCTCGACCGGTACGTCTCCGTCGAGCGGGACCGCACCGGCGACAACGACACGGCCCGAACGTTCGAGAAAACCCGGAACGAGCAGCGGGCACTCGCGAACGAGACCGACGCCTACTGGGACACCTACGAGGAGTACCAGGCGGCGCGTGCGAGGGGCGACCGGGAGCGGAGCCGCCGGCTGGCGCGGGAACTGACCGAACGGAGCGACCGGATCCGGGCGCTCGGCGGGTCGCTGGACGAGCGGTTCGCCCGCCTCGAGAACCGGACCGGCCGCGACTACGGCGAGGCGCGGCGGGCGACGAACGAGACGGTCATGGACGTCCGCAGAGCCACACTCGAGGTCCAGGAGACGGAGTTCACGCCCACGCGGTTGTCGGCCTCGCCGACCGACACCAACGCGTCCTTCCGGCAGCCGGTCGTCGTCGCGGGCCGGCTGACCGCCGAGAACGGGACCGCGCTGGCCGGTCGAACCGTCGCCGTGACGGTGGACGACCGGACGGTCGCGACGGCCGAGACCGGCTCGGACGGCCGGTACGACGCGACGTACCGGCCCGTGAGGACGACGACGGGCCCGACGACGGTCCGGGCGCGGTACGAGCCGACCGGCCTGGACCCCTTCCTCGCGTCGAAGGCGAACACCACCGTGGTCGTCGCGGCGTCGCCCGTCGCCGTGGACGTCGAGGTGGACGACGACAGCGTCGCGTTCGGCGACACGGTGCCGGTCGAGGTCCGGGTGTCGGTCCTCGGTCGGGCCGTTCCGGGGGCGCCCGCACGGGTGTTCGTCGGGGCGGAGCAGGTCGCGACCGGACGCACCGGCGAGGACGGGGCGGTCAGCCCCGGCGGGTCGGTGCCGGCGACGGTCGACGACGGCGAGCGCACCGTCACCGTCCGGGTGTCGCGGAACGGGACGGCGCTCGAACCGACGGAGGGGACCGTGCCGGTGACCGTCGAGTCCTCCGAGACCAACCTCACCGTCGAGGGAACCCTCGACGGCGAGGAGCTGGTCATCTCGGGGCAACTGACCGCGAACGACCGGCCCGTCCCGGACCAGCGCGTCGGCGTGAACGTCGACGGCAAAACCCGCGAGACGACCACGACCGACGGGGACGGCCGGTACCGGGTCCGCGTCCCGCGGGACACCGGCGGCCGCGGCGCCTGGTCGGTCACGGCCGACTACGAGGAGCCGGAGACCAACCTCGGACCGACCACGACGACGCGACACCTCCGGGCGGACGACGTCGCGGCCACGGACGGCACCGACACTGACACGACGCTTCTCGGCGAACTCCGGCAGCTCGCCGCCGGCAGCGCGTTCCTCCGGACCCTCTCCGACGAGGCGCTACTCGGGCTCGCCGGGTCCGCCCTGGCGCTACTGATTGGCGGGGTGGCCGGGGCGGCCTGGCTCCTCCGTCGTCGCGGCGCGAGCGAGGCCCCGGTCCCGTCCGAGGAGGAGGGAGCGCCGGCCGTCAGCGACGCCCCGGACGGCGAGGCGTCGCCCGGGCCGTCCGGCGACGGGACGACCCCCGACGCGGCCGGAGACGGTCCCTCCGCGACCCTCGACGCGCCGGAGGCCCTGGACGTCGCCCGTGCCCGACTCGGGGGTGGTGCGCCGGACGAGGCGGTCCGCATCGGCTACGGGGCCGTCCGCCGCCAGCTATCCACCGAGGCGACCGTCGAGGGCGACCCGCGGACCCACTGGGAGTTCTACCGCGACGCCGACGCCGAACTGTCCGAGGCGCGGGCGGCGGCGCTCGAACGGCTCACCGTCGCCTACCAGCGCGCCGAGTTCGCCCCCGAGGGCGTCGGCCCGGGGACGGCGCGGGCCGCGCTGAACGCCGCCGAGAGCTGTCTCGCCCCGTCGCCGGACGGACGGCCGGCGAACATCGCCTGACCCGGGGCGGGCCGACCGGACCCATCGAACCCGGATCGGCGCGGCCCCGACTACCCGGCGTGTGTGGTTCGTCACCCAGTCCGAATGCCGGGACTTATCAGTCCTCGCTCGCATACCCCGCCACGATGTCCGACACCGGGCTGGGCGTGCCCGATTTCCGGACGGCGCTTCCCGACCCGGCCGCCGCCGAGAACGTGACCTACGACCCCTCGAGGGCACGACTCAGGGCGTTCTCGAGCCCTCTCGAGACCACGACGGAGTACGGGTCGCCCGCCTACGTGACCGAGTACCGCTCCCGGTGTGCCGACCGCCACGTCGAGACCGCGGTCGAGTACGCACGGGCCCACGAGATGGTGTGTCTCGACCGCCAGGTCGGGCGCCACGACGCGCTCTCGTTCACCTGTCGGTACTACGTGCCCCGTGAGCACGGCCGGATCGCGCTCGCGATGGAGACGCTGTTCGAGCCAGCCGCGCCGGACGCCGAGCCGGACTTCGTGACGGTCCAGGTCCCCGACCACGACGAGGTCGCCATCCGCGTTTTGCCCGAGGCGGGCGTGACGGCCGTGCTCGGCAGCGATTACACCGGGGAGGCGAAGAAGTCGTTCCTCCGGCTGTTCATGTTCCGGGCGAAACAGCGAGGCGGCCTCGGGCTGCACGCCGGCTCGAAACGCGTCCGGCTGGCGGCCGACGACGGCACCACCGAGACCGTCGGGCAGCTGTTCCTCGGGCTGTCGGCGACCGGCAAGTCGACGCTGACCGCCCACGGCATGGGGCTCGATCCACCCGAGGACGCCGTACTGTTGCAGGACGACGTCTGTGCACTGCTACCGGACGGGACCGTCGCCGGCAGCGAGGGCAACGGGCTCTACGTCAAGACCATCGGGCTGGAGCGTGCGGAACAGCCGGCGGTGTACGACGCGGCGACCCACGAGTCGGCCGTCCTGGAGAACGTCGCCGTCGGGCCGGACGGCGCGGTCGAGTTCGACAGCGACGAACACACCGCGAACGGCCGCGCGGTCGTCCGGCGGGAGCACCTGGCGTCGGCCGACGACGCCATCGACCTCGACCGCCTCGACCAGGTGTTCTTCATCACGCGGAACCCGGCGATGCCGCCGGTGGCCCGGCTTTCGACCGAGGAGGCCGCCGCGGCGTTCATGCTCGGCGAGTCCATCCGGACCAGCGCGGGCGACCCCTCGCGGGCCGGCGAGTCCGTTCGCGTCGTGGGCACGAACCCGTTCATCGTCGGCCCGGCGGGCGAGGAGGGCAACCGGTTCCGTGACCTCATCGCGGACCTCGACGTCGACTGCTATGTCCTCAACACCGGTCACGTCGGCGACCCCGGCACGGACGTCGGCGTCGAGGACACGGTCACCATCCTTCGCGAACTCGCCCGCGACCGGGTGGCCTGGACCGTCGACGACGCCACCGGGCTGACCGTCCCCAGGGAGGTGCCCGGCCTCGACGTCGACGCTTTCGACATCGCCGACAACCTCCCGGACCACGAGCGGAGGCTCCGGGAACTGCGCGCCGAGCGGCATTCGTACCTCGCCGCGTTCGATGACCTCGACGAGGCCATCCAGGACGCGGTGTACTGATACTGCCGGACGTGATTTCCCGAACGTCCGGATCGCATCGATCCACGTTTCCGGGCGACCGTGACGGGAGACCGGACTGCGATCAACGTGGGTCCGTTTGGCAATCGGACCGGGCCGTCCGGCAGTCGAAGCGGTCCGTCCGTTCATCCACCGTCGGCCGACCCCCCGGCCGTCGCCCCGTCGAACACCGCCGATCCAGTGTCGTTCCGTCGGGCGCGCTCCCGGCGAACACTTTCACTTTCACCGCGGACTAGGCGCGGGCCTTTATCCGTGTCTCCCGTCGGTCGGGACATGTCGATCGAAGCCCCGCAGGTGAGCACGGAACCGACCCACAACGGCGTCCTCGAGGTCAGCGACCTCCCGACGACTCGGGTCCGCCGCTACGCCCGGGAGGCCGACGCCGCCTACCTCGAGCGGAGGGCCGGCCGGACGTTCCTCGTCACCGAGGAGCCGTAGGGCGACGCCGACGAACTGCCTCCGTCCCCGGGTTCACGCCGTCCGCGATCGCTGCGTCCGGCCGGACGGTCCGGGCGCCCGAGCGCTTTTGCCACCCACACCCACAGTACCGGGCATGCAGGGCCTGGTCCCCGCCGCCGGCCGGGGCTCCCGGCTGGGGCCACTGACCGACGACCGGCCGAAGGGTCTCCTCGAGGTTGCCGGCCGGCCCCTCCTTTCGCATGCCTTCGACGCCCTGGCGCCCCACGTCGAGGAGTTCGTGGTCGTCATCGGCTACCTGGGCGGCCGGATCCGGGACCGGTTCGGCTCGACCCACCGGGACCGGCCCGTCACGTACGTCGAGCAGCCGGCCCGGCGGGGACTGGCCGACGCCGTCCACCGGGCTGAGCCGTTCCTCGCCGGGTCGTTCCTCCAGGTCAACGGCGACAACGTCCTCCGGGCCAACGTGGGCGACGTCCGGCGCCGGCATCGCGACCGGTCGGCGGATGCCACGCTGCTCGTTGAGCGGGTGAGCCGTGACCGCGCCACGCGCGGGGGCGTCCTGGAGATCGCGGGCGGCGAGGTCGTCGGGATCGTCGAGAAACCCGACGACCCGCCGTCGAGGCTGGCCACCACGGGCTGTTTCGCCTTCTCGCAGCGCGTCTTCGAGGCCTGCCGCGCCATCGAGCCCTCCGCCCGCGGCGAGTACGAACTCACCGACGCGATCGGGTGGCTGCTCGACAACGGCGGCACCGTCGAGACGGTCCGGCTGTCGGGCTGGCGGGTGAACGTCAACGAGGCGGCCGACCGTGACCGCGCGGAGGCCCGGCTGTGACCGACGCGCCGGCCGGCGACGTCCGGTCGGCCGCCGAGCGCCTCCACGACCATCTCGCGGCCACGGCCCAGCTGCCCGTCGAACGGCGCGCGCGCCGACTGCTCGGCGAGGCCGAAGCCGTCGCCGGGGACATGCGCGCCTGTGAGGACAGGGTGGTCGTCGAGCGCGCGGCGGTAGTCACCGATCTTCTGGGGGAGATCGAGGCGACCGGCGACAGTCGGGCGGACGCGCACCTGGCCCGGGCCCGCGCACTCGCCGAGGACCTGGCACGGCGGGAGCCCCGGTAGCCACCGTTGCGACGCCTCCCACAACCCCGAGGCCGATCCGCCGTCTCGGGACTCGTCCCTGCCGGACCCCTCGACAACCTCGCCAGTATAGCTGGCCCGCGCCGCGTCGTGGTCGTCCACGGCCCCGTTACTGTCCACTGGGGCTGTCGGTGTCGAGTGTCCCGCCGCGACCTCCACGGGACCATCCCCGGCGACGGCCGATCCGCGGCGGAGCCCCGACGGGCGCCCGTCCGGCGGTCGTGACCGACCCATTTTTCACCGTCGGGCAGCACCCGGCGGTATGGACCGCGAGCGGGTGTGGCTGCTGTTGCCGTCGCCGGTCCGGAACCTCCCGGCGGACCTGGCCGCGGTGCTCGCCGTGGTCGCGCTCACGAACCTCGCCGTATTCCTCCCGGTCGTCAACGACTCGCCGGTCCGGGTCGTCGTCGGCCTGGTCTTCGTCCTGTTCGTGCCCGGCTACGCCTTCATCGCCGCCCTGTTCCCCGAAGCGGGCGAGCCGCCCACGACCGCGGGGCCGGGGGCGGCCGCAGGGCCGGACGACGCGCGGTCGGCGTCGGCCGCAGACGACGAGGAATCGGTCGGAGACGAAGAGTCGGACGGGGAGTCGGCGTCGCCCACAGACGACGAGGAGTCGGCCGCGCACGCCGAGGCCGGGGCGGTCGACACGAACGCGGACGGGAACGGCAACGGGCTCGGGGACCGCGGCATCGACGGCATCGAACGGACCGCGCTCTCGTTCGGCCTCTCGATCGCCGTCGTCCCGCTCATCGGGTTGGCGTTGAACTTTACGCCGTTCGGGATCCGTCTCGTGCCGATCCTCGTCACCATCAGTCTGTTCACCGTCCTGGCGTCGGTCCTGGCAGCGCTGCGCCGCTGGGAGCTGCCGGCATCCGAACGGTTCCGCGTGCCGTACCGGGAGTGGTACGCCGACGGGCGGTCCGAGGTCACCGACCCGGATTCGACGCTCGACGCCGCGCTGAACGTGGCACTCGTGGTCGCGATCCTCCTGGCCACAACGAGCGTCGTCTACGCCGTCGCCGTCCCACAGCAGGGCGAGCAGTTCACGGAGTTCTACGTCCTGACGGAAGAGGAGGACGGCGACCTGGTCACGGCCGGCTACCCGGAGACGCTGTCGCCGAACGAGTCGACACCAGTCCACGTCGGCGTGGAGAACAACGAGTACGAGCCGGTCGAGTACACGGTGGTGGTCCAGCTCCAGGCGGTCGACATCGAGGACAACCGGTCCACGGTGACCGACCGGGCGCGTCTGGACCGCTACTCGGTCACAATCGCCCACAACGAGACCGACATCCGGGAGCGACCGCTCGAACTCGATGCGGGGACCGCCCGCGAGTTCGCCGGCCAGGACCGGCGAGTCAAGTTCCTCCTGTACCGGGGCGACCCGCCGGCCGACCCGACGGCCGACGAGGCCGACCACCACCTCCACTTCTGGGTCGAGGTGACCGACGAATCGGGGTCATGAGGCCTCGACGGTCCCGTTCTTTTTGCCTGGTCCAGGGGGCGCCGATGAGAGCGCCTGGAGTCACGTGAGCGGGCCAGGAGACGTGCCGCCGTGGTTCAGTCCTCGGTCCGTATCGTCATCTGGCAGGCGTTGTAGGGAACGACGGTGAGGTCCTCGTGTTCGGCCTCGATCGCCTCGACCGCGCCGTTCGGCATGATGCGGACGTCGAGGTGGTCGTCGTACTCGGTCACCGTCACCTCGACGTCCTCGCCGAACCTGCTGGTGATGTCCTCTTCGATCGCCGGCCAGAGATCGAGCATTCCGGCGTCCGTCTCGGAGGCGGGTGGGGTGGGGTCGGACATGTGATTGGTCTGCCGGGACGTGAACGAAACCTCGGGATTTCAATCAACCTTTTGGCTAACGTCCGACGGGTGGCTGACTATCCGTCCGGCAGCCGACAGACGATTCCGGGGCGTTAATACGTCTCCCGCGACCGTCCGGGCACACGGATCCATGCAGGACAACCGCATCCTGGTGACGGGCGGGGCGGGCTTTATCGGCTCGAACCTCGCGAACGCGCTCGCCGCCGACAACGAGGTCGTGGTCGTCGACGACGAGCACCTCGGGACGCCCGCGAACCTCGACGAGGCCGTCGAGTACCGGCGGGCGAGCGTCATCGACGAGGACCTCCCGACGGACGTCGATGTGGTCTACCACCTGGCGGCGCTTTCATCCTACGCGATGCACGAGGCGGATCCGACGACCGGCGCCCGCGTCAACGTCGAGGGGTTCGTCAACGCCGTCGAGCAGGCCCGCCAGGACGGCTGTGAGACCGTCGTCTACGCCTCCACGTCCTCCATCTACGGGAGCCGTACGGACCCGTCTCCCGAGGACATGGCCGTCGCGGTCGACACCGGCTACGAGGCCTCGAAACTCGCCCGGGAGCGGTACGGGGAGTACTTCTCGAACCACCACGGGATGTCGATGGCCGGGCTGCGCTTTTTCTCCGTCTACCAGGGCTACGCCGGTGCGGAGGCACACAAGGGCGAGTACGCCAACGTCATCGCGCAGTTCGCCGACGACGTGGCGAACGGACACAATCCGGAGCTGTACGGCGACGGCGAGCAGACCCGCGACTTCACTCACGTCGACGACGTCGTCCGCGGTCTCCGGCTCGCCGCCGACCACGAACTCGACGGCATCTACAACCTCGGAACCGGGGAATCGTACTCGTTCAACACCGTGGTCGACCTCATCAACGAGGAGCTCGGCAGAGACGTGGAGCCGGCCTACGTCGAGAATCCGATTCCCGAGTCCGTGTACGTCCACGACACCTGCGCCGACCCCTCGAAGATGCGGGCGAAAACCGGGTGGGAGCCCGAGATCGGGTTCCGCGAGGGCATCCGGCGGGTCTGTGCGCAGTACGACTGAACGACCCACCAGTCCGCCAGCCTTGCGTCCGCTGCGGGCCCATGCCGGCCGCCCCCGGCTCCCTCGCGTCCGACCACAATTCCGTGGCGGCTCCCACAACCCAATGGCGACGAATTACGGCTCCAGCACGGTCATCGTCCGCCGCCGCTCCTCGGCGGTCATCTCGCCGAAGAACCCGACCCGGACGGCGTCGACGCCGTCGACGGCCTCGTAGCGCGCGGCCGTCTTCCGGACCGTCGCCGGGGTGCCGGCGGCGACGAGGCCATCGACCATCTCGGCTGTGACCGCCGCCACCGCATCGGCCTGGTCGCCGCCCGTCCAGGCGTCGTGGATCGCGTCGGTCTCGGCGTCGAACCCCTGCTGGGCGATAGACTGCCGGTAGTACGGGCCGTAGGCGGCGACCATGAACGCGATCTGGCGCCGGGCGATTTCCCGGGCCCGCGCCGCGTCCTCGAGCGCACAGGAGCGGACGGTGACCGCGACGCGGAGGTCCTCCGGGTCCCGGTCGCCCAGCTCGGCGCCCCGGCGGAGGTCCGCCAGCCGGTCCGTGAGGGCGTCCGTGGTGAGAAGCTGGGGCACCCAGCCGTCGGCGAACCGGCCCGCCAGTTCGGTCGTCTTGGGGCCGAGCGCTGCGACGTCGACCGGCACGGTCGCGGGCTCGACGCCGCGCAGTGCCAGACCGCCGCCGTCGAACACCTCGCCGTCGTACTCGAGGCGGTTGCCGCTCGCGACCTGCTTCACGACCTCGATCGCCTCCCGGAGGCGGCGGAGCGGCCGGTCGTAGTCGTCGAGGTGCCACTGTTCGGTGAGCGCCGGCGAGGAGGTGCCCAGTCCCATCCGGTACCGGCCGCCGCTGGCCTCCTGCAGCGTCACCCCGGTCTGGCCGAGCATCGCGGGTGAGCGGCCCCACAGGGAGAGCACGTCGTTCGAGAGCCCGATGGCGTCGGTGCGCTCGGCGAGCGTCGCAAGCAGCGTCACCGCGTCCCGGCCGGTCACCTCGGGGACGGAGATCCGGTCGTAGCCGAGCGCCTCCGCTCGCTCGGCCATCTCGCCGATAGTGTCGATCGACGGCATCCCGCCCGGCGCCACGACGTCCCGTCGGGTCATGACGCGGCCTGCGTGGCGGGGTCGTTTAACTGTGGCTCCCGCGCTCGATCCCGCGCCCCCGCCGAATTTTATGAGCGACGCCGCCGAAGCGGCACCATGACGCTCCTGATCTACGGGGCCTACGGGTACACCGGGGAACTGATCGCCGAGGAAGCGGTCGACCGCGGCGTCGACACCGTCGTCGCCGGCCGCGACGCCGTCGAGACCGAGCACCTCGCCGAACGGCTCGGCTGCGAGGGCCGACCGTTCGACGTCGACGCGGCCGCGGAGAACCTCGACGACGTCGACACCTGTCTGAACTGCGCCGGGCCGTTCGTCGACACCTACGAGCCGCTCGTCGACGCCTGCCTCGACACCGGCACCGACTACCTCGACATCACCGGTGAACTCGCGGTCTTCGAGGCCATCGCAGCGCGCGACCGCGAGGCCGAGACGGCCGGGGTGTGTCTGCTCCCCGGCGTCGGGTTCGACGTCGTGCCGACCGACTGCGTCGCCGGCCACCTCCACGACCGCCTCCCCGAGGCGACCGAACTCCGCCTCGGCTTCGACCCGGACGGCGGCCTCTCCGCCGGCACCCTCCGGTCGGTCATCGAACACGCGGGCGCCGGGGGCAGGGTCCGCCGCGACGGCGAGATCGTCGACGTCCCCACGGCCCACCGGAGCCGCCGCATCGACTTCGGTCGCGGCGAGCGCAACGCCGTCGCCATCCCGTGGGGCGACGTCTCGACGGCGTACTACACGACCGGGATCGAGAACGTCGAGGTGTACGCCGCGATGCCGAAGTCCGTCGAACGGGCGCTCCGGGTCGGGCGGCCGGCCGCGCCCCTCCTGGACGTCGGCCCGGTCAAGCGGACGCTGCAGTCCCTCGCCGACGTGGCCGTGTCGGGTCCGTCGGAACGGCGGCGGGAGCGTGGCGCCTGCTACGTCTGGGGCGAGGCCACGGACGGCGAGACGACCGTTACGACCCGGCTGGAGACGCCCGAGACCTATGCGGTCACCGTCGACGCCGCGACCACGGCAGCCCGTCGGATCCTCGACGGCGACCAGGAAGGGTTTCACACCCCGGCATCGGCGCTCACACCCGAGTTCGTGCTCGACCTCGACGGCGTCGAGGGCTTTCGCGACGAATGACGCGTTCGGCCGAACGTGACTTGCCAGTATCGCCGATCGCGTCCAACCGACGCCTCCCGAGACGAACCCCGCCCGCACCGGGGCCCGCTCTCGTCGCGGCGCTCGTGGCGGCAACGCGGGTGTGGGGCCGCCGGTGATTTAAGCTGCGCCGGGCCGCTAGGGGGACATGGAGGCGGTCTGACCCGGTGACCGACGACTCGCCCGACCCTGGCCTGCTTCGACGGTCGTCCACGAGTCGGCGGCCGTCGAGGTCGCCACCGCGGCCGGCCGAGAGCGACAGGCCTGCGGCCGCCCCGACCCGGACTATTTCACCCGTTCAATCCGTAGCCACGCCCATGCGCACGGTACCACGACGCAGCGTTCTCGCGGCGGCCGCGCTGGGCCTGGCGGGCTGCTCCGACGATGGCAACGGCGGCGACGATACCGGCGGCTACGGATACGGCGACGGGGGCACCGACCGATCGGACAACCCGGCGCTTGCCTCCGCCGAGGGCAGCGGATCGCTGTCCATCCGGAGCGCTGCGTTCGAAGCGGGCGGCACGATCCCGCAGAAGTACGGGCGGCGAGATATTCGTCCACTGGCTGGTCTGGAACGTCCCGCCCGACCTGACGACCATCCCCGAGGACTGGGACGGCTCGGCAGCCGTCGAGGGCGAGAACGATTTCGGCGACGTCGGCTACGGCGGCCCCGCGCCGCCGGACGAGCCCCACACCTACCGGTTCAAGGGATTCGCCGTCGACGGCACGCTGGACCTCGCGGCCGGCGGGACAGTCGAGGACCTCGGGCCCGCGCTCTCCGGCAGTATCCTCGCCCGCGCGCAGGTGACGGGGACGTATGCGCCTTCCTGATCCGACTGCCACGCGATCCGTGCGGAGTGCTACACGACTCCTACTCGATCCGCTCGGAGCGCTCGGCGTGTTCGCAGGCGAGTTGGACGTAGCGGTCGCCGGCGTACGCCCACGGCGAGTCCTCGACCGCCTTGACCTTCTCCGCCGGCACGCCGGCGTACAGCGTCGACGGCTCGATCGTCGTGTCCTCCCTGACCAGACTGTTGGCGCCGACCATCGCCGCCTCCCCGACCACGGAACGGTCCAGGACCGTCGCGCCCATCCCGACCAGGCCCCGCTCGCGGACCGCCGCATTGTGGACGATTGCAGTGTGGCCGACGGTCGCGTAGGGACCGATCTCGGCGCCTTCGTGGAGGACGAGCGTCGTGTTGGGCCACACGCTCGCGTCCGCCTCGAGGGTCACGTCGCCGATGACGACCGCGGCGGGGTCGACGTAGGCGCTGTCGTGGACGTCCGGCTCCACCCCGTCGAAGCTGCGCAGCATGCGCGTGCGGTCGCCCCGGACCCTGTTAACCCTGGCTGCTCCGGGAGCGGCCGTCAGCCGGGTCCGACGAGTCAGCGCCGCGATACCACGACGACCATCGCAGGTGGCCCGCGCGCGCCGCGAAGCGACCGAAAACCCTGCGAGCCGCCGGCTACGCCCGGTGTGGCCACAGCCACCCCGCCCGACAGAACTACACCATTCAGAGATGTGGCGATGAAAGACCTAGACGACGGTGATGTTCGGCAGTTCCATGGACCGAATGTCCGTCCCCGCGGGATGCAACATCTGACCCAAAGACAGATTTAAATACCCCGCCATCCCTTGGACTGGTTGCAATGGCATACCACGAGGATACGTCGGCTGCGCCGGCGGATCGAGTTCTTCCAGGGCACGTTAGATAGTACCTCGGAGATCAGCGAGGCTCGGATTTTCGACACGACGCTGCGCGACGGCGAACAGTCACCGAGAACGTCCTTCTCGTACGACGACAAGCGCGAGATAGCCGCCGTGCTCGACGACATGGGCACCCACGTCATCGAGGCGGGCTTCCCGGTGAACTCGGGTGCGGAGTTCGAGGCCGTACAGGATATTGCCGACGCGATGGCGACCACGGTCTGTGGGCTGGCTCGCGTCGTGGAGGAGGACATCGAGGCCGCCCTCGACGCGGGCGTCGAGATGGTGCACGTGTTCTGTTCGACGAGCGACGTCCAGCTGCAGGATTCGATGCACGCCAGCCGCGATGAGGCCATAGAGCGGTCCGTCGCGGCCGTCGAGCGCGTCCGCGAGGC
>PXQY01000105.1 GCA_003021745.1 Halobacteriales archaeon QH_7_69_31 | reverse complement strand
CAGGTCGACGACGGCGACCACGCCGCCAGGTGTGTCCTCGTCGACCGGGAGTACGACCGCCGCCGTGCCCTCGACCCGGCGGGCGAGGCCGCTGACGGTGACGTGGACGGTCGCAATGCGGTCGCCCTCGGCCGTCGGCGTTCCGCCGTCCGCCGTCGGCTCGGCCGTCGCGTCGGGCTCGACCACGCGGTCGACGTCGTCGTCGGTCCGGACGGTCACCCGGTCCCGGGGGAGGCCCTCGACGGAGACCGCCGCGCGAGTCGCCACGTCGGGGTCGCTCGCCGGGCGGTCGTGGATGACGAGCGGTTCGGCGACGATCTCGCCCGCCGTCATCCGGGGGTCCAGACTGGAGAAGGGGTCCTGGAACACCACCTGGGCCCGCCGCCGGAACGACGACGGCGAGAGGTAGGCGTCCTCGCGGACCAGGAGGTAGCCGAACGCGAGCAAGCTGCCGGCGAGCGGAAGCAGGCTGCGCCGCCCGGTCGTCGCGAGCGAGACCGCCGACGACACCGCCGAGAGGGCATACAGGCCCACGGCCAACCGCCAGCCCCACCGCTCCATGCGCCAGAGGCCGTAGGCCGTCGCGAGAGTGGCGACGCCGACGGCGGCCCGGAGGCCACCGACGGCCCGGAGCGGGACGGCCAGTGACCCCTCGAGGGCGAGGAGACCGCCGGTCAGGAGGAGCACCGGTATGAACAGCGCCACGAGGACACAGTACACCGCGATATCGCGCGGCGGGGAGGTCGCCGCCGGACTCGCGTCGGCCACGAGGGCGGCGACGTCCTCGCCGTCGAAGCGGACGGTCCCGCCGGTCGGCTCGAGGAGTCCCAGGATGGTCTCGCCGGCCGTGGACTTCCCGCAGCCCGACTCGCCGACGAGCCCCAGGGTCTCGCCGCGGTCGATCGAGAGGCTGACGCCGTCGACCGCCCGGACGGCGGGTCGCTCCCGGCCCAGGAGGCGGTCGTGAAGCGACGCGGACTCCGTGTAGTACTTCCGGACCGTCAGCGGCCTCGCCCGCCGGGTCGAGGGCACGGCGGCGGTCGTACTCCCGGTCGACGAGGACACACCTGGCGGCGTGGTCGCCGTCGTCGACCTGGCGCTCCGGCTGGGGCGAAAGGCAGGCCTCCATGGCCTTCGGACACCGGTCGGCGAAGTAACACCGGTCGCCCATCTCCTGGTCGAGGAGGCTCGGGACGTTGCCCGGGATAGGCTGCAGGCGGGACGCCGGGTCGTCGAGGTCCGGGATCGCGCCGAGCAACCCCCGGGTGTAGGGGTGGACCGGATCGTCGAAGACGTCCGAAAGCGTCCCCCGCTCGACGATCTGTCCGGCGTACATCACGGCGACGCGGTCGGACATCCGGGCGATGACGCCGAGGTCGTGGGTGATGAGGACGACGCTCATCTCGCGGTCCGCCTGGATGGCCCGGAGCAGTTCGAGGATCTGGGCCTGGATGGTGACGTCGAGCGCGGTCGTCGGCTCGTCGGCGACGAGCACGTCTGGCTCGCCGGCCAGCGCCTGGGCGATCATCGCCCGCTGCAACATGCCGCCGGAGAACTCGTGGGGGTACTCCCCGGCGCGGGCTTCGGGGTCCGGGATGCCGACCTGTTCGAGCAGCTCGACGGCCCGCTCGTGGCTCGCCGCCGCCGTGAAATCCCGACCCGGCGTGAGGCCGTCGACGATGTACGAGCCAAGCCCGTACCCCTGGGTCCGGGAGCGGGTCGAGCGGGGCCGGGCCGACGCGCGCCGCTGGACCTCCACCGCCTCCGCGATCTGCTCGCCGACGGTCAACGAGGGGTTGAAGCTCGTCATCGCGTCCTGGAAGATCATGCCGACCCGCGGGCCCCGGAACGACCGCCGGACCGCCGCCGGGACCGCCCGCAGGTCGACCATCTCGCCGTCGGCGGCGTCCGGAAACTCCTCGGCCAGTTCGGGGTCGCGGAACAGGACCGCGCCGTCGACGACGCGGCCGGGCGACTCGACGAGGTCGACGAGCGACAGCGCCGTCACGGACTTGCCCGACCCCGACTCGCCGACGACGCCGAGCACCTCGCCGGCCTCCACCCGGAGGTCGACGGACTCGACGGCGTTGACCTGGCCCTCGTCCGTGAAAAAGCGCGTCGAGAGGCCCTCGACGCGGAGGAGCTCGGCGCCCATCAGACGCCCCCGCCCTCGCCCTCGATGTCGGGATCGAGGGCGTCCCGGAGCCAGTCGCCGACGAGGTTGACGCCGATGACCGTCAGCACGATGGCCAGCCCGGGCATCGCGGCGATCCACCACGCGGTCGTCTGGTACTGGCGGCCTTGCGCGATGTCGAAGCCCCACGACAGCGTCGCCCCGGAGAACCCGAGGAACGATAGGGCGCTCTCCAGCAGGACGATGGCGGCTACCTGGATGGTCGCCAACACCAGGATCGGCGTCGTGCTGTTGGGCAGCACGTGCCGGGCGATGACGTAGCGGTCCGAGCCCCCGAGCGCCCGGGAGGCCGTGACGTAGGCCTCCTCGCTGACGCCCAGTGCCTCGCCGCGAGCGACCCGCGCGAACCAGACCCAGTTGACAATGCCGACGACCAGGATGACCGTTCCCGGGAGCGTGAACGTCTCTGGCATCCCGGTCGGGTACGTCAACCCGCCAGGCAGCGAGACGGCGCCCCTGATCGCCGCCGCGGCGCCGGTCACCACCAACGGGTCCGGCACGGCCACGGCCGCCTGGCCGAACAGCCCGACCAGGGCGATGGCAAGCACCAGCGAGGGAAAGGCCAGGCTGACGTCGGCGGTCCGCATCAGCGCGTCGTCGAGCCGTCCCTTGTAGTAGCCCGATATCAGGCCGATGGGGACGCCGACGAGCATCGCCAGGAGGGTCCCGGAGATGCCGACGATCAACGAGGTGCGGGCCCCGTAGACCACCCGCGACGCCATGTCCCGTCCGAGTCCGTCCGTCCCGAGAGGATGGGTGACGGTCGCGTTCACCCGGACGGTCTCGTTGACGACGCCGCCGTCCTCGCCGGGTTGGACCTGCGTCTCGGTGTAACTGAAGCCCAGCGGTGGTTCCTGTGCGTTCTCCCGGTCCTGGGTGGTCGGATTCCAGGGCGCGATGATGGGGGCGAACACCGCCATCAGGACGGCGAGGGTGACGAGTAGGACGCCGATCTTGGCGAGGCCGCTGGCCCGGAACTCCGACCGGAGGTTCCGGAGGGTGCGCGGGGACAGTCGTCCGGTCAGCGCCGAGAGCCACCGGCGGGGGGCGAGCCGGGGCATCTACTCCATCACCTGCGGGTTGAGCCGCGCGTACAGCGCGTCCACGGCGATGTTCACGACCACGAAGCCCGTGCCGATGACGACGAGACAGCCCTGGATGAGCGGCCAGTCGCGGTTGTTGATGGCGTCGATGACGAGCGTGCCGAGACCCGGCCAGGCGAAGACGGCCTCGGTGATGACTGCGCCACCGATGAGGGTTCCGAGCTGGAGGCCGACGACGGTGATCACCGGGATGAGCGTGTTCCGGAGAGCGTGTCGGTACCGGACGAGTGCCTCGGGCAAGCCCTTGGCCCGTGCGGCACGGATGTAGCCACTGCCCAGTTGCTCGAGCATCCCGGAGCGGGTGAGCCGGGTGATCAGCGCGGTGAAGTACGTCCCGAGGGTGACCGCCGGGAGGAACAGGTGGGCGACCCAGGTCCGGCCGTCGGCGACGAATCCGGACGCGTCGAGCGGCGCCGCAAGCACCAGGCGGTCGAGGTGGACGAGCGGCCACGCCGTCGAGACGAGCGGGCCGTCGGCGGCGACGACGAGGAGGTTGCCCACGGTCTCCAAAAAGCCGACGGGGCGGGCGCTGGTGGGGAAGACGTCGAACTGGACGGCAAAGAGGATGACCAACATCACGCCGAGCCAGAAGTTCGGCGTCGAGATGCCCAGAAGCGAGAACAGCGTCGCGGCCTTGTCCGGCAGCGCGTGGCGTCGGGTGGCGCTGACGACGCCGAGCGGGATGGACAGCGCCACGGCGACGACGGTCGCCGCGACCGCGAGTTCGAGCGTCGCCGGGAGCTTGGCGAACACGCGCGGCGCGACCGCCGTCCGGGACCGGTACGAGTAGCCCATCTCGCCCTGGAGCAGGTCGCCGATGTAGGTGACGTACTGGAGCCACAGGGGGTCGTCGAGCCCCCGGGCATCGGCGATCCGCCGGCGGGTGGCCTGGCTGGCGTCCAGCGGCGCGATGAAGTCCACCGGGCTGCCCGGCGTGACGTACCGGAGTGCGAACACCACGGTGACGACCCCGAGGACGACGAACAGGCCCTGGGCCGTCCGCCTGGCCAGGAACCGGCCGAACGAGGCCATCTCAGCCGTCTCGACGGCTCGTTGCCATCGGTGCTCAGTTGCTGCCGCCCGTGCTCTGGGCCTGGTCCATGAGCTCGTCGACGCGCTCGCTTGAGTAGGAGGTGAGAGCCCCGTCGGTCGTCAGAAGCGGGAGGATGGTCTGGCTGGCGTCGAACGTCGCGTTCCCCCAGCCGATGAGGTACCAGTCGGGACCGGTCTCGAGGTCCCCGTCGAGGAGTTCGCCGGCCAGCTTCCCGAAGTCGCGCTGCTTGACCTCGGCGTCGACGTTGCTCAGCGAGTCGACCTCGTCGACGACCGCCTGGGCGATCTCGAAGTCCTTCAGGTACCGGCCGTTGGGCGTGTGCAGCGTGATCGAGGCGCCCGCGTAGCCGCTCTCCTCGACCAGTGTCTCGGCCGTCTCGGGTTCGTGTGGGTAGGGATCGACGTCGGCGTTGTACCCGGTGAACCCCTCGAGGGTCGGCTGGCCGGTCGGGTCGCCGAACTCGGAGAGCACGGTCTCGATGATCCCCGGGAGGTCGATAGCGTAGTTCATCGCCTGCCGGAACTCCACGGAGTCGAACGGCTCCGCGTTGTAGATCATCGCGTTGTAGAGGACCCGGGTGCTCGGCACGGCGCTGATCTCGGCGTCGTCGGAGTTCTGGATCTCGCCGACGCTCTGTGGCGGGACGTTCACGATGATGTCCGTCTCCCCGCTTTGGAGCTGGTTCACGCGGGTGCTGGACTCGTCGGCCGCCTGGATGGTGAGCTGCTCGGCCGGCGCCGGGTCCCGGTAGTAGTCGTCGTGGCGCTCGAAGACGACCTTCACGTCCTGCTCGTAGGTCTCGAGGGCGAACGGGCCCGTCCCGTTCATGTGGGAGTTGATGTAGGCGGCGTCGTTGTCCTCGATCCAGGACTTGTTCACCACGTCGCAGTAGGTCGCGAAGAGCGAGAACACCACGGGGTTGATGCCGTCGGACTCCACGATGACGGCGCCCCCGTCGTCCGCCGGCGTCGCGCCGGTGACCCCGGCGAGCTGGTCCACCTGGGGGCTCTCGAGGCCGCCGACGTCCGACTGGACGATGCGGTTGACGGAGAAGCCGGCGTCCGCCGCGGTGAACGGGTCGCCGTTGTGGAACGTGACGTCCGAGCGGAGTTCGAACCGGACGCGGCCGTCCTCGACGCGCTCGAAGCCGGTGGCGAGCTGTTCGACCACCTTCCCCTCCCGGTCGCGGCCCAGCAGGCCCTCGTAGGCTTGACGGACGATGTTGTCCGTCGGGGTCTCGCGGTGGTCGTGGGGGTCCAGCCCGGAGTCCATCTCGGACTGGGTGATGGTGACCGACAAGCGGTCGCCCGTCGGCTCGATCGCGTACCCGTCGATGGTCTCGTCCCGGCGGGCATCCCACTCGACGTCGGTGGACTTGCCGTAGACGCTGTACTGTCGGTTGAGGTAGATCCAGGGGGCCTCCGCGTGGAGGACCGCGTTCGCCCGCTTCAGGTAGCCCTCCCGCGTCTCCGGGTCGCTCGGGGTCGCCGTCTCCTCGGTGGGGGTCCCGTCCTCGCCGTCGGTGGCCGTCGGCGTGTCCCCTCCGTCGTCGTCATCGGTGCATCCAGCGAGCGCTGCGACCCCCGTCGTGGCGCCGGCCAGTTCCAGGAACCGTCGCCGTTCGATCTCCGGTCGCATGGACCCCTCGAGTCGGGCCGGGGCCTTAAAACTCCGTGCCCGCCGACGCGCCGCCGGAACCGACCTGTCAGGTACGGAGAACGTGTCGCCCGGCCCGGGTCCCGGAGACGGATACACATCACACGCTCATGGAGGGCACCCGGTGGGCGCTATCGAACACATCGCCGTCCTTCTCGAGCAGCCTGAGGGGTTCTCGGGCCGCCAGCGACGCATCGAGGTTCGCCTGGGCGAGTACCGCACGGATTCGCTCGAACTCCCGGCGGACGCACATGGCGAAAGCTAATGGCCGACACGTCATCCCATCCCTCAGATGGCCCTCCGACGACCAGAAGACGTCCCCGTTCCACCAGGTGGGTGATGTCTAGCGCTGTCCGACGGATCCGGGGCGACCGTCTACCGATCGTTTAGCAATGTCCGACACTTCCGACGTGTCCATCACGATGGGGTACTGGAAAGCCGCGAGCCGTCCCCTCCTCCGGATCGGCGGGACTCGCCGGCCCACGCGTCGTGATCGTCTAGCGTTGTCCGACAGGTAGCGGCGATTTGTCTAGCGGCGTATGACACGGCTCGGTGGCGAACGTGGGATCAGACCGGCGTGTCGACCTCGGAGTCGAACTCGCGGGCGTCCCGGTAGGCCTCGACGAAGGCATCGACGTCGAACTTGCCCAGGAGTGCCTCGAACTCGGCGGCGGTGTCGTCGTCGCCGTGGCTCGCGGCGTGATCCATCAGCTCGACGAGGAGTTCCACGACCACCTCGTGGAGCCGGCGCGCGTCGAAGTCGGTCACCCACAGCAGCGCGTAGCCGACGTGGCCGTCGTCGGCGAGATCCGCGACGGCCACGCGGTCCGGGAACTCCTCGAGCACCATCCCCATCACGTGGGGCGTGCCGAACGCGGGGAACTCGTCGTCGGTCTCGACGGTCTCCCGGAGCACGGAGACGACCGCTTCGGGGACGAACCGGGAGGGCGGGTGGACGTCGACGACGACGGCGTGGGCCGCCCCGCAGTCACACCGGACCTCCCGCAACCCCATGTCCAGCTCGTGCGCGGAAAGGGTCTCGCCACAGGGGAGCTCCAGGCTGCCATCGTCGCCCGGCACGCGGGGATCTGCCATCGTGGTCGAGTCGGCAGCGAACGCGGTTAAACACGGCGTTTCCAGTCCGTGCGTCGGTCCTGACTGCCGGAGGTCCGTTCCTGGGCGTCCGTGTCGGTATCGGGCCACGTATCATGACGAGCGCGACGGGAGACCGGACTGCGGTTCACGGCCTACGGCTGCTATTCGGGGATGTCGTCCGGGCCGAGCGCGGCGTCGTAGGGGTCGTCCGACTCGGCCGGCTCGTCGGCGGCCTCCGGCCCCGTCAGTTGCAGGTAGGCCCGTGTGACGACCGCGGCGCCGAAGGCCGCGAGCACCCCGCCCAATACCGCCGCGACGATGGCTCCGGCCAGTACCGAGACCTCACCGACGAGGAGGCTGACCACGGCGTCGAACTGGGAGACGACGACCACGAGCAGCCCGAGTGCGAACACGTTCAGGCGGTCGCCTCTCGTGAGCCGCCAGGAGGCGGCCATCGCGTCGATGAGGGTCCGGTCCTCGAGGGCGACCTCCTGCCGGAAGAAGTAGAAGGCGACGGCGGCGAACAGTCCCGGCACCAGGAGAAACACCGAGCCGACGATGACGAGCCCCCAGATGACCACGCCGCCGACGAACCCGCGCAGCGTCGCCATCCCGAGCCCGTCGACCACGGCCTCGAGGTCGACCGCGTCGCCGTCGGGGGCGGCGAACGTGCGGACCGCCACGATGGAGACCGCCTCGGCGACGACCGCGACGACCAGCATGCCGGCGACCGCGACCGACAGCGGCACCTCCAGGGCCAACGGCGAGTTCTCGCGGGTGCGCTGTGCCTGTTCGTGACCTGCAGCGTCTGGGTGAGGACGGCCGTGGCCACCGCCACGAGGACGAACGCGGCCGCGAGCCGGAGCCCCGGACGGCCGGACAGCCGCGAGAGGCCTTCCTGGAACGCCTCGCCGATATCCAGCGTCATACCCCACCGTCCGCACGCCACTACTTAAGCGCAACCGACTCCAGCGACCGCGGCGCCGCGGCAACGCCGACGAGCGGATCGGGCTCGACGGGCCACGAGATCGGGAACGATCGAACGCAATGGATCGCCCCCGGACAGGGACTCAGGACTGAGTTCCCTCTGAGGCCCCGTCGCCGTCACGGCCAGTCGTCGCGGCCCTCGTCGTCCCCGGCGTCCGCGTCCGGTTCGGCGTCGCCGACCTCCCATTCCGCCGCCTCGGCGGCCCGCTCGACCGGGAGGTACTCCCACTCGACGGACTCGGCGAGGGCGGCGTCCTCGTCGTCGACCCCGACGAAGACGTGGCGGTCGGTGTCGAACTGCGCTTTCACGTTCTCGAGGCTCTCCTCGCGGCCCCGCGGCCCGGAGAAGAAGTCCTGCCGGATGCGCTGTTTCCGCGTGAAGTTCGTCACGACGTAGGTCGGCTCCTCGGAGACCACCCCGACGTACTCGCTCCAGGTCCGGGCGTCGGAGAACACCTCCGCCGGCCGGGCCAGCCGCTTTAGCGCCTCGAGTTCGAACGCGAGCGTCATGTCCGTCGAGCCGCCGCCGTCCATACCCGGACGGGAGACTCGGCCGGAGAAAACCCTTTGGATACGTCGGCTCCGAAGCGCCGTGGCGGCCGAGGAGTTCGATACCATGGACGCAGACCGGCGGCCAGCTGACCACTGGCGGACGGCCTCGCGGTCGTTCGAGAGCCTCAACACACCGGCGGGTCGGGCCACGACGCGTGCCCTGGATTTCGTCCGGCGGAGCGCCCCGGGAAGACTTATCCGCGCAGCGACCGGACCGCCCGGTATGACGAGCGGCCTCCGAGACGCGGTGTGGAACCGTGCCGTCCTGGTCGTGTTCGCGCTGCCGGCGGTGGGGTACTTGGCGTTCCTCTCGCAGTTCGTGCTCGGTGATCCGTCCGGCCTCACGGGGACCGCGCTCGGGGCCGTCGTGGCGGTCGCGCTCCCCTTCATGATGCTGTATTCGGCGCTGCTCGACGTGGTCGGGCCACTCGACCAGGCGGTCGGGACGGTCGGCTTTTTCGTCTTCACCTATCTGTGTGCCGTGGTGGTCGTCCGGGTCGCCCGCCCGGGCGTCCGGTTCATCCGCCGGCGGCGGCCGCCGGGGAGCGGCTCGGAACCGACGGATCCCTGACGGCACTCCCTTTTCGGCGATGCATCGTAATCCAACGTTCCGAAGAACGGAGTGCCTCTCCGCCCCGGCGGCTACCTGGTCACCGACTTCGCCAGCGTCGGCGCACCGCTCCAGGTGCGTCTCACCGTCGTGACTCCGCTCGGCATCGTCGGGCTGTACGGGGGCTGACCCGAGAGGAGGGCTCTTTGCAGTCCGCCACGAGGGGCCGGCATGAGCAACTGGGTGCGCCGCTCGCTCCTCTACGTCGGCACGGTGGTCGGCGCGATACTGGCCTTTTCCGTCCCGTACCACTACGGGATGATCCATCTCGAAGGGGCGGAGGGCCGGCTGTACGTGGAGTCACTCCAGCACGTCGTCGAGACGTTCACCGCGACCGGGTACGGGTCCGACTCTCCGTGGAGCACCGTCACGATGAACCTCTTCGTCATCGTCATGGACGTCATCGGCGTCGCGCTCGTCTTCCTCGCGCTCCCGGTCTTCATGTTCCCGCTACTCCAGGAAGCCCTGCAGACGACGGTCCCGACGAGCGTCGACGACATGACCGGCCACGTGGTCATCTGTACGTACTCCTCCCGCGCGGAGGCCCTGATCGGCGAACTGGACTCCCGCGGCGTCCCCTACGTCGTCATGGAACCCGATCGGGATCGGGCGCTGGACCTCTACGAGTCCGGCCACTCGGTGATCTACGCCGACCCCGAGTCCGCCGCGGCCCTCCGGGGCGCCCGCCTGGAGCACGCCCGGGCGCTGGTCGCGGACGTCTCCGACGAGGTCGACACCAGCATCGTACTGTCCGCCGGCGAAATCGCCGAGGACGTCACCGTCATCAGCGTCGTCGAGGAGCCGAGCCGGGAGCGTTACCATCGGCTTGCCGGCGCGGACGTCGTCTCGCCCCGGCCGCTCCTGGGCCGGAGCCTCGCCTCGAAGGTCACGGGCGCCGTCACGGCCCAGCTGGACGACGCCGTCGAGATCGGCGAGGACTTCGAGATCGCGGAGCTTGCGGTCCAGCGCGGGAGCCGGCTCGCCGGCGCCACGCTCGCCGACAGCGGCATCCGGGAGCGGACCGGCGCCAACGTGATCGGCGGGTGGTTCCAGGGCGAGTTCCGCAGCCCGCTGCCGCCCGACGAGCGACTGACCGACGGCACCGTCCTCCTGGTGTCCGGCCAGCGGTCACAGCTGTCGGAGCTCCGGTCACACACCCGGTCGCCGGTCCGTCGGGTCCAGCGCGGCGAGGTGATCCTGATCGGTCACGGCGAGGTTGGCCGGGCCATCGCCGACGTCCTCCGGGCCGCCGACGTCGAGTACACGGTGGTCGACCTCGAGGACGGAGACGGCGTCGACGTGGTCGGCGACGCGACCGACCCGGCGACCCTCGAGGCGGCCGGAATCGAGGAGGCGCGGTCGGCAGTGCTCGCGCTCCCGGACGACACGGTGGCGGAGTTCGCCACGCTCGTCATCGACGACCTCGCGCCCGGCGTGGAAGTCGTCGCGCGCGTCGAGAGCGCCGACAGCGTCACCAAGATGTACCGCGCCGGCGCCGACTACGTCCTGGCGCTGTCGACCATCACCGGGCGAATGTTGGCCTCGGCGCTGCTGGAGGAGCAGGTGCTGACGCCCGACCTCCAGATCGAACTCGTCAGGACGGCGGCGCCGGCCCTCGAGGGCCGGCGACTGGCGGACGCTGACGTCCGCGCACGGACCGGGTGTACCGTGGTCGCGGCGGAGCGGGACGGCGAACTCCTCACCGACGTCGACGCCGATTACGTGGTCGACGCCGCCGATACGCTCATCGTCGCCGGCACCGACGAGGGCATCCAGCGGTTCAACGAACTCGCCGGGTAGCCACGGGCGAGTGCCGACCGCTCCGAGGCCCGGACCGGTTCACTCGGGGGTCGCAGCCTCCGTGAAGGCATCGACGTCGACCTCTTCTTCGAGCAACCGTTCCGTGCGGTCGGAGACGTCGACGCCCCGCCGGGCCAGCTTCTTCAGCGCCGACTGCGCCGCGAGGTCGCCGATGAGGACCCCGCCGACGACCCGGCCGTCCTTCAGCGTGACGCGGCGCCAGGTGCCCTCGTCGTAGGTCCGTTCGACGGTCTCGTCGCCGAGCGTCGGGTGGCCGAACGAGAGGAACGGGAACTCGAAGTGCGTGATGGAGTACGACGACACCCACTCGAACTCCTCGGTCTCGCCGCCGGTCGCCATGTTGCGGCCGGCGACCGATCCCTGTTCCTTCGCGGAGCCCCAGGCGCCGTTCTGGGCGCGCTCGCCGAGGACGACGTCGTGGAACCGGGTGATGTCGCCGGCGGCGTAGACGTCCTCGACGCTCGTCTGCATGTACTCGTCGACGAGGATGCCGTTGTCGCACTCGATGGGGGTGTCCTGGATGAACTCCGTGTTGAAGTCCAGGCCGATGGCGACCCCGACGAAGTCGGCCTCGTACCGGTCGCCGTCCGGGTCGACGGCGGCGGTGACGTGGCCGTCGGCGTCGGTCTCGAAGTGGTCGACGCCGGACCCGAACACCGGCGTGACGCCCTTCTCCCGGAGTGCGTCGTGGATGACCGCGGCGCCGTCCTCCGAAAGCGCGTACCGCCACCAGGCGTCGCCGCGCATCAGGTAGTGGGCGTCGACGTCCTGGGCGCCGCAGATGGCCGCGAGGTCGAGGCCGAGCAGGCCCGCGCCGACGACGACGCCCGTCTCGGCCTCGGCCGCGGCCGCCTTGATGGCGCGGGCGTCCTCGAACGTCCAGAAGTGGTGGATGCCGTCGGCGTCGCTGTCGTCGACCGGTAGTTGGGCCGGGGTGCCGCCGGTCGCGAGGAGGAGGCGATCGTAGCCGTATGTGTCGCCCTCGTGGGTGGATAGCTCGTGTGCGTCGGTGTCGACGCCCGTCACGACGGTGTTCAACCGGAGGTCGATGTCGCGGTCGGCGTACCAGTCGGGCTCGCGGATGGACACCGGGGCGGCCGGGAGCTTGCCCTTCGCGAACTCCTTTATGAGGATGCGGTTGTAGAGGGCCTCCCCTTCCTCCGTAATGACGGTGACGTCGGCTTCCGGGTCGGCCTCCCGCAGCGTCTCCGCCGCGGAGGACCCGGCGATGCCGTCACCGACGATGACGTACGACGCACACATATCGCCGGGCTACGAAACCCGGGGTAATGTGAATTGCTATGTCCCGCGCCGGCGGGCCCCCGGCGCGCCCCGGGACCGGATGCCGAGCCGCCGTTCGCCCTCGACCGCCTTCCGCGGGTTGAAGGGTCCGGAGCCCGGACTCGGAGGTATGAAGATCCGCCAGAATATCCGGCACTGGGCCGCGAAGCAGGCGTTGACTACGCCCGTCCTCGGGGACGTCGCCCGGGAGAAGCTGGTCGACCTCCACACCCGGATCTTCCTCGAGAAGGCCGACAAGGACCGACGGCCGGAGCGACGCGACCACCTCGACGATTTCTTCGCGGCGACGATGGACAGCTACCTCGCGGCCCTGGAGGCCGGGCACACGGAGGCCGAGGCACGGGAGATTACGCACGTTCAGGCCAACTTCGACTTCTTCAATTACGGCTGGACCGAGATGATGGAGATCCCCGGCGATGAACTCGAGGCCCACTACCGCCGCTACGAGCAGTTTTTCGTCCGACACGGGATCACCATCGACGACCCGCTCGGCGACTTCCATCCGGCCGACGGCGTCGCGGACGCGCCGGAAACGCCCGAGGGGCTGGAGGAACCGGCCTACGAGAACGCCATCGCCGGGTTCGACGACGACGTCTACGTCGAGACCGACGAGGGCGAGACAGTGGTTGGCGGGACGGAGGAACCCGACGGGGTCGACCCGACCGAGGCGCCCGGTCTCGACGAGGACGTCCAGGCGGACTGACCTCGTGGTCGATCGTCGGGGCCGGTCCAGCGTCGTCAATCGACCGACGCCACGAGCGCCTCCGCGGCGTCGTAGCCGGCCTCGATGGCGCCGTCTAGGCTCCGCTCGGGATACTGCGCCCGGGAGGCCATCCCGGCGTAGGCGACCCCCGGCGCGACCGCGTCGCCGAGGTCCGAGGGGACGACCATCTCCAGGTAGCCCCGCTCGTAGACCGGCGCGGTCTTCGGGTTCCGCCCGACCCGCACCCGGTTGACGGCGTCGCGGGAGAACTGCGGGAAGAGGTCCTGGATGCCGTCGAGCCACAACGCTTCGACGGCGTCGTCGTCGAGCTGCCACAGCTCCTCGCTGCGGTCCTGGACGTAGCTGGCTACGTACAGCAGGTGTTCGCCGCCGTACCGCTCCGGGGGCACGAAGTTGGTGTGCTCGATGAGGGCACCGAACGGGGCGTCGTCGGCGATGTTGAGCCAGTAGGTGTCCAACAGCGGCTCGTCCATCGAGACCACGGCACAGACGGAGCCCTGGAAGTCGATGTCGCAGGTGTAGCCGGTCAACGACTCGAGGACGTCCGGCATCGTCGCCACGACCACGCCGTCGACGTCGTGGGTCCGCGCGACCGCGTCCGGACGCTCGACGGTGAGCGCCGCGACGCCCGTCCGGCGGTCGTCCGCGTCGCGGTCGAACTCGAGGTCGGTCACGCGGGCCTCGGTCACCACGTTCTCCCGGCCGACGGCCTCCAGGAGCGCGTCGACGAGGACGCCGAACCCGCCGTCGAGGTAGCCCAGGACCTCGCCCCGCAGCAGGTCCCGCTCGCCCCGGAACTTGATGCGGCCGAGCAGCCAGGCGGCGGAGACCTCGGCCTTGCGGCTGCCGAACTTCGCGTCAAGGAGCGGCTCGAAGAAGTGCTCGTAGACCCCGCGGGTCGTGTGCTCGAGGAGGAACGCCTCGACGGGGACGTCCTCGAAGTCCTCGAGGTCCTCGTAGGTGTCCCGCCGGGGGACCCCGCCCCGGACGTCGACGCCGAGCGTGAGCATCGCCAGCCGGAACGTGTCGTACACCGACAGATAAGGGTAGGCGGCGATCTCCCAGGGGGTGTCGAGCGGGTGGGCGACGCCGTCGACGTAGTAGGCGTTCTCGCCGATCCGCCACTCGATGCGGTCGCCGAGCCCGAGTTCGTCGGCCAGCTCGACGATGGTTTCCTCGGACTTCGAGAGGTGGTGGTAGAACCGCTCGATCCGGTCGCCGCGGGTCTCGTAGGTCGCCGCGAGGCCGCCGACACGGGCGTCCGCCTCGAACACCGTCACCTCGTGGCCGGCCTCACGGAGCCGGTAGGCGGCCGCGAGGCCGGCGAGCCCGCCCCCGACGACGCCGATCATGTGAGCCGGTCAGTCGCCGACGGAAAGGGCCTTTCGGGTCCGCGGTCGGTCAGGGAGCGGTCCCGGCGTCCCGTCCGGGGTCTGGCGTCGCCGGACGACTTGGGTACACCGCCCAGAACGCCCACAGCGTCACGACGGTAGCGAGGGCCGCGAGCGTACCGAACCACAAGGAGTCGTCCAGGAACCCGATGACGGCGGCGAAAACCCAGAGCAGCGCGAGCGGGAGCGCGAGCCAGTGGGCGGCGTCCGGTCGGGCCGCCCTCGCCACAGCGAGTAGTCCGATGAGCGCGAGGGCGTACAGGCCGACTGCGGCGTACAGATGCCCCGTCCCGAGGACGGCACCCGGCAACCCCTCGTCGGTGGGGAGTGCCCCGAGGATGGCACCGACGAGGACCACGAGGAGAGCGCCGACGAGCAGTCCCCCCTCCATCCGCGACAGCGGCCCGACGGCGACCACGAGGACACCGAACCCTGCAGACAGGAGGCCGAGACCCGCGAGGACCGCTGGCAGGCCGTTCAGCAGGCCGTCACCGGCCAGCGGAACCGCCTCGGGCCCGAACTCGAAAGCCCCGTGGAGCGGGACCGCCAGGCCGCCGGCGAGGGCGCCGACCTCGAGCAGGACCCGCGGCGGCCGCCGGAGGTCCCGCCACCTGACGAGGCCGGCCAGCAGTCCGGCTTCCAGCAGTGCGGCCGTCGTGACGGACAGCCCCTCCAGCAGTACCACGATGGCGAAGAACGTGGGCAACCCGTCGCCGCGGGGCTCCGAAGGGACGTTCGCCAGCGCCGCCCCGACGGCGACGCTCCCGGCGACGACACAGAGGACGACGACGCCCGCGACGCCGTACGAGCGAGTGTCGGGGTCCATACCCGTCGGTGGCGGCGTTCCGCGTAATAAGTTCTCTCCGGAACCGTCGGAAACCACCTCCCAGAGCCGCCGGCCGGCGGGCGTGGTCGCTACCTTTTTGCCCGCCGTCCCGGAATCCGGAGGTATGCTTACCGTCCGGGCGCCCGCGAGTAGTGCGAACCTCGGCAGCGGGTTCGACGTCTTCGGGGCGGCCCTGGCGCGGCCCGCCGACGTCGTCCGGCTCCGGCGGGCCGACCGGACCGAGATCAAGGTGACCGGCGCCGGGAGCCAGTACATCCCGGAGGACCCCGAGGACAACACCGTCGGCGCCGTCGCGGAGGCGCTTTCCGCCCCCGCCCATATCCAGATCGACAAGGGCGTCCGGCCCGCCTCCGGGCTGGGCTCCTCGGCGGCCTCCGCCGCGGCGGCCGCCGTCGGCCTGAACGAGCTGTACGGCCGCGGCCACACCCGGGCGGAACTCGTCCCGATCGCCGCGGAGGGCGAGGCCGTCGTCTCCGGGGACGCCCACGCGGACAACGTCGCGCCGTCGATCCTCGGTGGGTTCACCGTCGCCCGCGAGGACGGCGTCGAACGGATCGACGCCTCGATCCCGCTCGTGACCTGCCTGCCGGACATCGTCGTCTCCACCAGCGACGCCCGCGAGGTCGTCCCCGACGGCGCCACCATGGACCAGCTGGTCGACGTGGTCGGGAGCGCGGCGGCGCTGACGGTCGGGATGGCGCGCGACGACCCGGAACTCGTCGGCGACGGGATGGAGGACGGCGTCGTCACGCCGGCACGGGCCGACCTCATCACCGGCTACGACGCCGTCCGGGAGGCCGCCTTCGACGCCGGCGCGACCGGCGTCACCATCTCCGGCGCCGGCCCGGCGGTCATCGCCGCCTGCCGCGAGCGGGACCGTCGCGGCGTCGCCGCCGCGATGGTCGAGGCCTTCGAGGCCGCCGATGTCGACGCCCGGGCCCTCCAGACCCGGATCGGCGAGGGCGCGACGATACACTGAGCACGAGGCGCGAGCGAAGCGAGCGCCTCGGAATGTGCGACCGACCGCAGGGAGGCCGCCGTATGAGCGAGCGGCGACCGGAGGGAGCCGTGAGCAAGCGAGTGCCGCCGAATGTGCGAACGGCGTCCTCGCGAGCGAAGCGAGCCGTGAACGATGGAGGCCTCGACAGGAGCGAGCGGGAGGAGAGAACGGCCGAACGCCGCCCCCCGCCCCTTCCGATGCGTTTTACCCCCGCCGGCGACTGGGTGAGAGCATGCCCGACGAGGACTACCGCGTCGAACAGGACAGCCTCGGCGAAATGGAAGTGCCAGCGGACGCCTACTGGGGCGCCCAGACCCAGCGCGCCGTCGAGAACTTCCCCATCTCCGGACTCACCTTCCAGCGGCGATTCGTCCGCGCGCTCGCGGTCGTCAAGAAGGCGGCCGCGGAGGCCAACCTCGAGTTGGACCTGATACCCGAGGACAAGGGCCAGGCCATCGTCGAGGCCGCCGACGAGGTCGTCGCCGGCGCCCACGACGACCAGTTCCCCGTCGACGTCTTCCAGACCGGATCCGGGACCTCCTCGAACATGAACGCCAACGAGGTCATCGCCAACCGCGCGACCGAGATCTACGGCGGCGAGGTCGGCAGCCGGGAGATCCACCCGAACGACCACGTCAACCGCGGCCAGTCGTCGAACGACGTCATCCCGACGGCGATGCACGTCGCCGGCCTGGAGGCCTTAGAGAAGGACGTCATCCCCGCGCTTGAGACGCTCGCCGAGGCGCTTTCGGCGAAGGAACGGGAGTTCGACGGCGTCGTCAAGACCGGTCGCACCCACCTCCAGGACGCCACCCCCGTCCGGCTCGGCCAGGAGTTCGGTGGCTACCGCACCCAGATCCAGAAGGGCGTCAAACGGGTCGCCGGCGCCCGCGACCACCTCGGCGAACTCGCGCTTGGCGGGACCGCCGTCGGCACGGGCCTGAACACCCACCCGGAGTTCCCCGGGCTGGCCGCCCAGTTCGTCTCCTCGGAGACCGGCCTCGAGTTCCGGGAGGCCGACGACCACTTCGAGGCCCAGGCGGCCCACGACGCCATGAGCGAGGCCCACGGCGCGCTCCGGACCGTCGCCGGCTCGATGAACAAGGTCGCGAACGACCTCCGCCTGCTCGCGTCGGGCCCGCGGAACGGCCTCGGCGAACTCGAACAGCCCGAGAACCAGCCGGGGTCGTCGATCATGCCCGGGAAGGTCAACCCGGTCGTCGCCGAGTCGGTCAACCAGGTCCACAAGCAGGTCGTCGGCAACGACGCCGCCGTCGCCGCGGGCGCCGCCCGCGGGGAACTGGAGCTGAACCTCTACAAGCCCGTGGTGGCGTACGACTTCCTCCAGAGCGCCGAGTTGATCGCCAACGCGGCCGAGACGTTCGCCGAGCGGTTCGTCGCCGAACTCGAGGCCAACGAGGACCACTGCCGGACCCGCGTCGAGCAGTCGATGGCGCTGGCGACCGCCCTGAACCCGGCCATCGGGTACGATACGGCCGCAAAGGTCGCAAAGCGGGCGCTCGACGAGGGCAAATCGGTCCGCGAGGTCGCGGTCGCGGCGGGCCACCTCACCGAGGCGGAGGCGGCGGAGGTGCTGGACCCGGCGGCGATGACCGACCGGGTCGTCCTCGGCGAGGACTGACCGGCCGTCGCCGAGGGTACCAACCGGGCGAGAACGAACCGGCCGTCGCCGAGGCCACCCACCGGGCGAAAACGAACCGGCCGTCGCCCAGAGCATGGACCGGCCGACGGCGCTGCCGTCAGGCCGCCGCCCGCCGCCGCCGCTTCGCTTACCATATATAGCTGTTCCGGTCCCGTTCCGTATTACGAAGACCCTCGCGTGGGGTTAGGGTGGTGTAGCCCATACGTGTAGTCATGTCATCGAACGACAGCCAGCTAGGAAACGAGACAGGCGGTCCGGACTCGGTCGACATCTCGCGGCTCCGCGGGGAACTCGACGGCGGGACCGCCTCCGACGAGGCGACGCTTTCGGCCATCGCCTCGACGTCCCACCGGTCGGTCTTCCCGGAGGGCTTCTCGTTCCGCGAGGAGCGGGTGAAGGCCTCCCTCGACGAACTGCTCGTGATGCTGGCCGGCGTCCGCTCCTCGGAGACCCACGGCAAACAGCTGATCGACGACCTCGACGAACAGTTCGACACCCCGCTCTCTCCCGGCACCGTCTACCCGCGGCTTCACGACCTCTGTGACGACGGCGTCCTCGAGCGTCGCGAACTCGTCCGCACGAAGGAGTACGAGGTAACCGACCCCATCGAGGCCCGCGCCAGTATCGCGGAGTCGGCCCGCCAGCACCTCGCGTTGGGTCTCGCGTTCAAGGCCGCCCTCGAGCAGGGCGCGTTCGGGGACGACGAGTAACGAGACGACGAGCGACCGGGCGCTTACCGGGTCACCTTGCGACCAGTCGCATACCGAGTCGGCGAGCGACTAATCGTATACCGAATTCGCCGAGCGACGGCACGACGAGCAACGATACGGTCTCCGGGCCGACTATCGACCGGGTCGACGGCAAAAGAGACGATCACAGAGTCGACGAACCACCGCACGACGAACACGGATATACGGGGCCGGACTGCGGTCCGGCAGCCGGGCCTGCCGCGGCCGACCGCCGTATTTTTTGACACTGGACGCCGCAGTCACCGACGATGAGCCAGGACTACGAGGAGCTGGGCCTCGTCGCCGGCCTCGAGATCCACCAGCAGCTCGACACGGCGACGAAGCTGTTCTGCAACTGCCCGACGGAGCGCCGCGATCCCGCCGAGTCCGTCCGGTCGTTCACGCGCTATCTGCATCCGACGAAGTCCGAACTCGGCGAACTCGACGAGGCCGCCCTCGAGGAGTCACGGGTCGACCGGGCGTTCGAGTACCTCGCGTTCGACACGACCTGTCTCGTCGAGGAGGACGACGAGCCGCCCCACCGGCTCGACGCGGCGGCCCTGGAGGCCGCGATGGAGATCGCGGCGCTTCTGGACTGCGAGCTCGTCGACCAGGCCCACGTGATGCGGAAGATCGTCGTGGACGGCTCGAACACCTCCGGCTTCCAGCGGTCGGCGCTGGTGGCGACCGACGGCGAGATCCGGACCGACCACGGCCCCGTCGGCATCGACGACCTCCTGCTCGAGGAGGAGTCCGCCGCCCGCATCGAGGAACGGGACGATGGGGTCGTGTACGCGCTGGACCGTCTGGGTATCCCGCTCGTGGAGATCGGGACCGAGCCCGACATCCGGTCTCCCGCGCAGGCGAAGGCGGCCGCCGAGCGGATCGGCATGTTGCTCCGTTCGACGGGGACGGTAAAGCGCGGGCTCGGCACCATCCGGCAGGACGTCAACGTCTCCATCGCGGAGGGCGCCCGGGTCGAACTCAAGGGCGTCCAGCGCCTCGAGGACATCGACGACATCGTCGCGAACGAGGTGGCCCGCCAGGTCGAACTCCTCGAGGCCGCCGCGGACCTGCGCGACCGCGGCGCGGCCGTCGCCGACCCCGAACCGGTGACCGAGGTGTTCGCCGACACCGACAGCGGCGTGATCGCCGGCGCCGAAACCGTGATGGCGGTCCGCCTTGAGGGCTTCGACGGGCTCGTCGGCCGAGAGATACAGCCCGACCGGCGGCTCGGCACGGAGCTGTCGGACCACGCCACACGGCACGGCGCCGGCGGCATCTTCCACACGGACGAACTGCCGGCATACGGCATCAGCGAGACGGAGGTCGAGGCGCTCCGGGACGCCGTCGATGCCGGGGCCGACGATGCCGTCGCCATCGTCGCGGCCGACGCCGCGGTCGCCGAGCGGGCCATCGAGGCCGTCGCCGACCGCGCCGCGGTCGCCATCGAGGACGTCCCCGAGGAGACCCGTGGCGCGAACGAGGACGGCACCTCCAGCTACCTCCGACCCCTTCCGGGGGCGGCGCGGATGTACCCCGAGACGGACGTGCCGCCGGTCGAACCCGACCCGGCCGACGTCGAACCGCCGGAGCTATTGACGGAGAAGGTCGAGCGCTACCAGGCCGAGTACGGCCTCGACGCCGGCCTGGCCGAACAGGTCGCCTACGGCGAGCACATGCCGACGTTCGAGGCCGCCGTCGAGCGCGGCGTCGACCCCACCACCGCCGCCGGGACGCTCGAGTCCACGGTGACCGAGCTCCGCCGGGACGACGTCCCGGTCGAATCCCTCACCGAGCGTCACCTCCTCGATGTCCTTGGGCTGGTCGAGGCCGGCGAACTCCCGAAGGAGGGTATCGGGCCCGTGCTCTCGACGCTCGCCGACGAGCCCGGGTTCGAGGCCGAGGCGGCGATGGAGGCCGCCGGCGTCGGCGGTGTCGACCGCGAGGCCGTCCGGGCGGTCGTCGTCGAGGTCGTCGAGCGCAACGCCGACCAGGTCGAGGCCGAGGGGATGGGCGCGTTCTCCGGCCTCATGGGCGAGTGCATGGGCGAACTCCGCGGGCAGGCCGACGGCGAGGTCGTCTCGGAGCTGTTGCGCGAGGAGATGGGGGCCCGGGACTGAGCGGTTGGTATCGGCTCGATAATCCCCTTGAATCACAAGACGAATAATACGACACTTTAATGTCGAATAGAGGAAAGAATGCGAAAAAAGTTCACTGCATCTTGTGGCTTGTTGTATGCTATCGTGATTCACGCCACCTTACTCGGTATCGCTATTTTTACTGGGGGAGTCCTGGCGACGCTGGCTGTTGCTGCTCTTGAACCTTGGATATCTGTCAAGATTGAGCGTACTGTAGACATAATCCTCGTGTTCGTAGTTGTTCCTGTTGCTGGTCTAACTGGATTGGTATGGCTTTATTTTATTTATCTCCGAAATCCTACTGAAAGTTATTATGGACCGCATCTGCACGAGCACTGCCAGGATTTTGTCTACAACATAGTTGAAAATCCCAAAACGGCTGAACAATGGGCCGACTCCCCCTTACCGGACCGGACTCGACGACAGCTTGCAATCATTGCTCTCACAGCACCGGTAGCTGTTTTTACTATTACCCAAATTGATGCCTCCCCCGAATCCGCCCTACTCGGATTACTGGTTGCCGTCGGCTTCATCCCACTGGTCGGGAAGATCGGTGACACTATTTACCTACGCCCACTTTCACAGCACCTCCGCTACATTTTTGCCGGGCCGCTCGTTCTCAGCACCGTCTCTCTGCCGGTGTTTGTCCCGCTCAGGTACCTAACAGGAACATTCCCGATTATTGGTGGCTCTCTGCGTGCGCAGTTTGTTATCTTAGCGCTCTGGACGTCGGCTGCCGTGTCAAGCCACTGTGGGACGCTACTATACGACAGTCGGAAGATCGAATCGGAACAGAGTCTCGGTACTTCGACACTATATAGCCCCCCGAGCGGCGAACAACCCTCTGCGACGACAGCCGAGCAGTCCTCTGACATGGCAGCAATAACTGACGGGAAGACACCGACAAAGGTGTTCGTGACGCTTGCAGGTGTCCTCGTTGTTCAGGCAGTTGGCATGCTGATATTCCTGCCGTTTTCCCCGGCTATCGTTGCCGCCGCGGCGATCGCACAGTCGGTTGTCATTTTGGGAGCCGCCCGGTACATCGCTCCCGAGGTGGTTCGTCCGAGAGCTCCCTTGGTAGCTTGTGGCGTCGCCGGAGGGGCTGGGTTCCTGCTCGGAGCCGAAACGGTCGGCCGTTCTACTAGCTTGGAACCGCTGTCGGACCCCTCCGGTGGGGTCGCTGTCGCGACGATCGGGTTTATCGCCGTGTACGTAGCCGTTGCTGGCGTCTCTGGCGGGCCGTCCTAAACTACCGGGCGAAAGAGCCAGTAGCCGGAACATGCTGTCGGAAGCTTGGACGCTGCTTTGAACCGACGTAGCGTGGACAGTATCAACGGTCGTCGCCGTCATTCGGTCCGTCCGTTTCATCCCGTTCGGCCGTTCGATTCCGTCCCGAGACTTAACGGGACGTGCCGAGAAGCGCCACCATGGACGGCGAGGAGCTGTACGTCGAGACCCGGCTCGACGCCGACGTGGCCGACCTCTGGGCCGCCACCCAGGAGCCGGACGAACACCAGCGGTGGGACCTCCGCTTTACCGACATCGACTACCTCCCGCGACCGGACGAGTCCGACCCCCAGCGGTTCGAGTACGCCACCCACGTTGGGTTCGGGGTCGGCGTCACCGGCGAGGGCGAGTCGACCGGGGAGACCCGCGAGGGCGGCGTGCGGACCTCCGCGCTCCGGTTCCGGTCCGACGACCCGAAGTCCCTCATCGCGGAGGGCACCGGCTACTGGAAGTACGTGCCGGAGGACGACGGCGTCCGGTTTCTGACCGGGTACAACTACCGGGTCCGGTTCGGTCGGGTCGGGCGCCTGTTCGACCGTCTCGTGTTCCGGCCGCTCATGGTGTGGGCGACGGCGTGGAGCTTCGACCGGCTCCGCCTCTGGCTGGAGGCCGACGTCTCCCCGGCGGCCTCCATCAGGGCCGCAGCCGCCCACGCCGGTGCCCGCCTGGGACTCGTCCTGGTCTGGCTGTACGCCGGTCTGGTCCCGAAGCTCCTCGGACCCCACCCCGAGGAACTCACCCTGGCCGGGGCGGCCCTGCCGCCCGGGCTCGGGCCGGAACCCGCCGTGCTCGCCCTCGGCGCGGCCGAGGTCGGGCTCGCAGGGGTGCTGCTCGTCGGCTGGCACCGCCGGTGGCCGCTCCTGCTTTCGGCAGCGGCGACGGTGGCCGTCGTCGGTGCCGGGGTGCTGGCGCGACCCGACCTCCTGACGCATCCGCTCTCACCGCTCCCGCTGGGCGCCGCGATGCTCGGGCTGGCCGCCGCCGGCTCCGCAACCATCGAGGACCTCCCCCGAGCGAGCCGGTGTATCACCGACCGGGCCGACAGCCGCCTTCCATGGAACAGCGGCGCCGGAGCGGCCGAGACGGACCACGTCGGAGGCGAGGCGGCGTGAGCGACCGGTCGATATACGAGCGCGCACTCGGCGAGGCCTTCCAGGACCTGCACCCGAAGATCCAGCGGCGGTTCGGCTTCGATAGCGACGACGACGTGGCCGCAGTCGGCCGCGGTGAGATGCGGTACGTCCGCAACGGCGGCCTGCTGGTGTACTCGTTCCTGCTCGTCGGGGCCACCCACAACACGATGTTCCCCGAGGAGAACACGGCGGTGCCCTTCGAGGTCCGCAACTACGCCTACGTCGACGCCTACGGCCGCGAGACCGTCAGTTGGCTCCGCCGATTCCGGATGCCGCGGGAGCGGCGGTTCGACGCGGCGATGATCTACAGCGAGGACCGGGACTGCATCGTCGACTACCTCGGAACCCGCCACCACCTCGCCGTCGACATCGACCTCTCGGTGAGCGACGAGGGCGGCGTGCACATTCGAAGTGGCGACCAGCGGCTCTACGCCTTCGGTCGCGGCGTCGACTTCCCGATGTTCCTTTCGGCCCGCGCCGACGTTCACGAGTGGTACGACGAGGACGCGGAGACCTTCCGCATCCACGTCGAAGTCCGGAACGACGTCGTCGGGCTGATCTTCGAGTACGAGGGCCGCTTCGACGTCGAGTGGGTCGACTGCGACACGGTGCCCGAGAAGCACCGGTCGGTGTCGCCGACGCGTGGGGAGTAGACCACCCCTGCTGACGGGTCGACGTCAGGGGCCGTCAGAAGGGTCCGCGTCCTCGTCCCCCTCCCCGACCCGGCGTGGAATCTCGCCGGTCGCCACCATCGCGCCGCGGCGCAACACGCCCCGCAGCGTCCGGGCCTCGCGGCCGGTCGGGTGGGCGCGGGCGAGCAGGCGCCGGAATAGCCGGCCGGTCTTGTCGACCTTCTCCGGCGGATGGCCGACGGCCCGGAGGTAGTCGTCGAACGTCCCGTAGAGGCCCTCCAAGTCGTGCTCTTCGGCCCGCTCGTGGGAGTCGTCGGGCTGTTGGGTGTCGGCGACGGTCACCCCCCGAAGCTCGTACAGGACGACGGTGGCGGCCTGTGCGAGGTTCAGGACGGGGTAGTCGGCGGCGGCCGGGATCGAGCAGACCCGGTCGAACCGGGCGAGTTCCTCGTTGGTGAGGCCGACGCGCTCCCGGCCGAAGACGAGACAGACGTCGGCGTCGACGCCGGCGACTTCGTCGGCCAGGTCGGCGGGCTCGACGAACGGGTAGCGGACGTGCTTCGTGGCGTCCTCGTTCGTGATGGCCGTCGTCGCGACGGTGTAGAAGTTCTCGACGAGAAACTGGAGGTCGACCTCGCGGGCGTCCGGGAGGACGTCCTCGCGGGCCTGGCCGGCGAACCCGTAAGCCTCGCCGTCGGGGTCTAAGTCCGGCGGGTCGACGAGGTAGAGGTCCTCGAGCCCAAAGTTCTTCATCGCGCGCGCGACGGTGCCGACGTTGCCGGGCGTCCCGGCGTCGACCACGGCGACGGCGACGTCGGCCATGTCAGGTGAGCTCCGAGTAGTCCATCCCGAGATCGTCGAGTGCCTCGTCTTCCAGGTCCGCGATGGCCGCCTCCAGCTCCGGGACGTCCTCGCCCATGTCCGGCGTGGGGATCCGGTCCGGTTCCGTATCGACGTGCTCTCAGTAGAGGAAGTCCGCCTCGTGGTCCGGACAGAGCAGGACCTCGGAGAGGGGCTCCCCGTAGACGATGCGGGCGACGTCGCAGTCGGCCTTCGCCTCGGTGAGGAGGTAGCAGGCGTCGCAGGGCTCGCCGGCGACGACCCGCAGCCGGATCAGCCGCTGCCGCGTCTCCTCGGGGACCTCCTCCAGCGGCCGCACGTGGCCCTCCTCGTCGAAGACCTCCGCCTCGTCGAACCGCCAGCCCCGCAGCGCGATGGAGACCTTGCCCATGTCGACGGTTCGGGGCGGGTCCGGATAAGCGCGTCCGTCCACGAATCGGCGGCCGTCACCGCTATCCGGTCCCTTTAGCCGGCGGCGGGCGAACGCGCCGGTATGCGAACGGTCACCGCCGCCGGCCTCCCCATCGGCGACGACCACCCGCCGCGGATCATGGGTGTACTCAACGTCTCCGAGGAGTCCCCCTACGACGGGAGCGTCCACGCCGACCCGGGCGAGGCTGCCGCGTACGTCGACGAGGCGCTCGTCAGCCAGGGCGCCGACATCGTCGACGTCGGCCTGCAGTCGGCCAACAAGCGGTTCGAGGTGCTGTCGGCCGCGGCGGAACTCGACCGGCTCGAGACCGCCGTCGAGACCGTGGCGAGCACCTCGGGCGACGTCGTCTGGTCCATCGAGACCCGGTACCACGAGGTCGCCGACGCCGCGCTGTCGGCCGGCTTCGACATGGTGAACGACGTCGGCGGGTTCGCCGACCCGGAGATGCCCCCCGTCTGCGCCGACTACGACGCCGCGGTCTCGAAGATGGCGTCGCCGCCGGACCTAAAGCGGCCCGGCGCAGTCGGGAACGGTAACCGGGCGACAGGGCGCGGCGCCGATCCGGCGCGTCGCTCCGGGCACGCCGACGACGTCTACGAGGCCCTGGCGCGGAACGGCTTCACCGACAAGACGCTCGTCGACCCCGCCTTCGGCGGGTGGTCGACGGCCAAGACGCTCGCGGACGACCGGGAAACGTTCGATCGGCTCCGCGAGTTCCGGGGGCTGGGGCGACCCATCCTGGTCTCGATCAACCGGAAGAACTTCCTGAAGGACGTCGTCGACCGCGACACCGACGGCGCGCTGCCGACCTCGCTCGCGGCGACCGCGATGGCCGTCGAGCGCGGCGCCCACGTCGTCCGGACCCACGACGTCGCCGCGACCCGCGACGCGGCCCGGATCGGCCACGAGTTCACCCGGGACCGCCTCCGGGACCCGGCCGCCGGCGTCGCGGAACTGGATGTGACGACGGACGCCGTGTTCCGCCGCCACCTCGAGAGGGTCTCCGGCGGCGACGGCGTCGAGGTCAATGACGCCGTTGTCACCCGCGTCGTGGAGGTCGATCTCCCCCCGGTCGCCGCCGAGCACGTCGCGACCGCCGCCCGGCGGGCCGGAATCGACGTCTACGGCGACGAGACGCTGTTACTCGTCGGCGAGGCCCCCCAGTTCCGCTCGGTTGACACTGCAAGCAACGACGCGCCCGAAGCCGCCGAACGGGCGATAGAGCGGCTCTGCGGCGGCTTCGAGTAGTCCGACGGCCGGCAGACGGACGGCGTGCGCGACGAGAAAGCTTATACCGGTCCCCTCGGAAGACCCGGGTGGATGCCCGGAGGGCACACCGGGTAGGGGTACCTTGGTGTCCTCGGGGCCCAGTCTTTCGACCCCGTAGTGGCAATGCTATACGCGGAGTGGCGTCCAGCCTACGAGGCGATCCGCCGCGCGTTCGACTACGACCGGGCGGCCGACGAGTGGGGTCGCGACGCCCTCCGCGAGGTCGTCGCCGGCCGCGATCCGCTCGTCCCCGGGGATCTCTCGCTGTCCGGCACCGTCGCCGTCTGCGGCGCCGGCCCCTCGCTCCCCGGCGACGTCGAGACCGCCCGCCGGGCGGACGCAGTCGTCGCCGCCTCGACGGCCGCCGCCGACCTCCGGGAGGCCGGCGTCGCCATCGACTGCCTGGTAACCGACCTCGACGGCGACCCCATTATGGCCCGAACGCTGGCCGCCGCCGGCACGCCCGTGGCCGTCCACGCCCACGGGGACAACGTCGAGTCGATACGGCGCCACGTCCCGGAGATGGCGGTCTCGGCGGTGCTGCCGACGACGCAGGCCGAACCGCGCGACCCCGTCGTAAACCCCGGCGGGTTCACCGACGGCGACCGGGCCGCGTTCCTGGCGGACGCCCGCGGCGCCGACCGCCTCCTGTTTCCAGGCTGGGACCTCGAAGAGCCCGCCGTCGGGCCGGAGAAGGCCCGCAAACTCGCCTGGGCCGAATGTCTTCTCCACTGGCTGGAACGCCGGCGCGACGAACGGTTCGCGCTGCTCGACGGCCGCCGGGACGCCGTCGAACTCCCCTGGCTCTAAGGACCCGGTGAACTGCATGGCCGAGGGACGGGTCCAGGTGTCCTCACGCCTCGACATCGCGGCCGGCCACCACCCGCCG
>PXQY01000104.1 GCA_003021745.1 Halobacteriales archaeon QH_7_69_31 | reverse complement strand
GTGGTATGAGTTCGGAGCCGCCACCGGACAAGTCCCCGGACGAGGCGGGACCCGACGACGCGACGGCGGGCCCGTCGACCCCGTCGACGGAGGCGCCCGCCGGGTCGCCGGCGGACGACTCGGAACCGGGCGAGTGGGTCCCCTTCGAGGGCCTCTCCCAGGAGGGACTGCTGCTATTGTTCGCCGGACTGGCCTGCGGGATGGCCTCGCTGACGGCACTCAGCCGGGGCCAGCCCCAGCCGGTCGTCGTCTTCGGGGCCGTCACGGGCGTGGTCGCCCTCGCCGTCTTCGCGGTCGACCTCCTCACCGGGCTCGTCCCCGACATCCGTGTGCACATGGGCGTCGGCGCCGGCGCGTCCGTCGCGGGGGCGTTCGCCCTCGCCGGCAGCCACTGGGTCAACGCCGGCACGTTCGCCATCGCCGCGGCACTCGTGCTGTACCGCGTCGTCGACGTCGAGTACCGGGGCGCGGACTGACCGGCACCGCTATCGCTGGCGGTGGGCGAGGAGTGCGACGCCCCAGAACGACGCCGCGAAAAAGGACAGCGACGGTGCCATCCGGTACAGGCCGGAGGCGACCGCCAGTCCCGCGCCGCCGGCACACCACGCGCCGAGACAGAGTTCCGGTGCGGTCGTGCCCAGCGGCCGGTCGTACGCCCGACCGCGCCACGACCGGGCGGCGGCCTCGATGCGGAACTTCGGTGTCCGTACGAACCGGCCGCCCCGCCGGACCAGTCCGGCGAGGACGGCGCGTGACATCCGCCAGGCCACGCCGACACCGACGAGCGACAGCGGCACCACGGCCGCCAGCCGCGCCCGCCGACCCGGTCGGCCCGTGAACAACTGGCCGGTCGCGAAGAACAGAAGCGGCCCCGGCGTCGCGCCGAGGAACCCGGCGACGAGCACCCAGCGCGGCACGGGGGCGGTCAACGTGACGACGACGTGGGCGAGCAGCCACAGGAGCAACACCGGGTAGAAGAGGTAGTGCAGCACGTGCAAAAGCGAGTGAAGCCGTCCCCACCCGGACGGCGCCGGCGACCGGAGCAACCGCGCCCAGTGGAGTCGCAGGTTCTGGGCGCTGCCGCGCGCCCACCGTGTCTGCTGGTCGAGGAAGCCGGACAGCGACACCGGGATCTCGCAAGGCACGGCGTAGTCCTCGGTGTAGACGAAGCCCCAGCCATCGGCCAGCGCCCGGGCGGTCAGATCGAGGTCCTCGGCGACCGTCCGGTCGGACCAGCCGCCGGCCGCCCGCAGGGTACTCCGACGCCACACACAACTGGTCGCGTTGAAACTCAGGAGGCTCCCGGTCCGGGCCCGCACCCACTGCTCGACGGCGAAGTGGGCGTCCAGCGCCAGCGCCTGTGCCCGCGTGAACCACGAGTACGACTCGTTGAGGTGTCGCCACCGCGTCTGGACACAGCCGACCTCGGGGGCGGTGAAGTAGGGGATGGTCGTGGCGAGGAAGTCCGGCGGCGGGACGAAGTCGGCGTCGAAGACCGCGACGAACGCCCCGGTCGCCGTCTCGAGCCCGCAGGCCAAAGCGCCGGCCTTGTAGCCCGCGCGCTCCTCGCGTCGGACGTGCTCGACGTCGATCCCGCACTCCCGGAGGGCAGCGAGCTCCCGCTCGACGACCCGTGTCGTCCGGTCCGTCGAGTCGTCGATCACCTGCACCTGGAGCTTCCCGGACGGCCACGCGAGGTCCCCGAGGGCGGAGAGCAGGCGGTCGACGACGTGCTGTTCATTGTACACCGGGACCTGGACGGTCACGGGTGGCCGCTCGGCCGGCATCGCCTGCCGCGGGGCGTCGGCTCCGTCCCGGACGAGCCGCTGGACCGCCAGCAGTCCGTAGTAGAGCCCGATGGCGCCCAAAACCGCCGTACACACCAGGTAGAGGGCGACGAGGATGCCGAAAAGCGGCGCGAGGGCGTCGGCGACCCCGGCCTGCAGCGGGTGGTCCACGTCGCCTCACTGGTTCGCTCGCCGACAAGTGTCTTGTGTCGCCGGGCCCGGCGGCCGGGCTGCCGGGTCTCAGGCGAACAGCTGTCGGGCGTCGTCGATGGCCTCGATCAGCCGGTCGACCTCCTCGCGGGTGTTGTAGACGTAGAACGACGCCCGCGCCGAGGCCGCCGTCCCGAGGACGTCGTGGAGCGGCTGGGTGCAGTGGTCGCCGGCGCGGATGGCGACCGCCGAGTCGTTGAGTATCGACGAGAGGTCGGGAGCGTGGACGCCGTCGAGGTTGAACGCGACGAGGCCGCCACGGTCGTCGCCGGGCGGCCCGTAGACCTCCACGTCGTCGAACGACGTCAGCCGGTCGTGGGCGTACTCGGCCAGCGCCGCCTCGTGGCGCTCGACGTTCGCCATCCCCAGCTCGTCGAGGTAGTCACAGGCTTCCGCCAGCGCGATGCCCTGGCTGATGACCGGCGTCCCGGCCTCGAACTTCCAGGGGAGTTCGTTCCACGTGGCGTCCTCGAAGGTGACCTTCAGGATCATGTCGCCGCCGTAGAGGTACGGCTCCATCCCCTCGAGGAGGTGCCGCTTGCCGTAGAGGACGCCGATGCCGGTCGGCCCGCCCATCTTGTGCCCGGAGAACGCGAGGAAGTCCGCGTCCAACTGCTCGACGTCGACGGGCCGGTTCGGCACCGACTGGGCGGCGTCGACGAACATGTAGGCGCCGTGGTCGTGGGCGATGTCCGCCAGCTCGCCGACCGGGTTGACGGTGCCGAGCGTGTTGGAGACGTGGACGGCCGACACCATCGCCGTGTCGTCGGTTATCATCTCGCGGGCGGCGTCCATGTCGAGCCGCCCCTCGTCGGTGATCGGGACGTAGTGGCAGTCGGCGCCGGTGCGCTTTGCGATCTGCTGCCAGGTGACCAGGGCGGCGTGGTGCTCCATCTCGGTGAGCACCACCTCGTCGCCGGGTCCGAGTTCGTTCAGCCCCCAGGCGTAGGCGACGAGGTTCACCGCCTCCGTGGTGTTCTTCGTGAACACGACCTCCTCGCGGCCGCCGGACGCCCCGACGAACTCGGCGACGCGGTCGTGGGCCTCCTCGTAGGCGACGGAGGCCTCCTGGCTCAACTGGTGGAGTCCCCGGTGGACGTTCGCGTTGGTGGTCCGGTAGTAGTCGGCGATGGTCTCGACGACCGGCTCGGGGGTCTGGGTGGTGGCCGCGTTGTCGAGGTAGACCAGCCGGGAGCCGTCGAACTCCCGCTGGAGGATCGGGAAGTCCGCCCGGATGGCCTCGACGTCGAGCGGCTGGGCATGCTGACTCATTACGGGTTTTTACCGGACGGAGGCTGGTTACTCCTTCGGTCCCGACACGCGGTTCGGAACCGGTCGTGGTTACCCGATGGTGCTGTCCCGCGGTCGGGGCCTTACTCCGCCTCGGCCAGCACTTCCGCGGGAATCTCGATGCCGAGGCCGGGGCCGTCGGGCGCCCGGATGGTGCCGTCGTCATGGGCGAAGCCGTCCTCGAGCATGAACGACCAGACGTCCGGCGTCCACGGCGGCTCCATCGGGTACTCACAGTACGGCGACCCGACGGCGGTCATCACCTGGAGGTTGGCGGCGAACCCGACGGCGTTCGTCCAGGTGTGGGGCACGAACCGGAGGCCGTGGGCCTGGCCCATCCGGGCGACGTCGACGGCGCGCCGGATGCCGGTCGAAAGCGCCGCGTCGGGCTGGAGGACGTCCAACGAGCCGTACTCGATGAACTCCCGGAAGTGGTGGACGCCGTCGTTGAACTCGCCGCCGGCGATGTCGACGTCGACGGCGTCCCGCAACCGGGCGTACCCCGCGTAGTCGTGGCGGTGCAGCGGCTCCTCCAGCCACTCGACGCCCCCGACGTCGTCGAGGCCGCGCGCGAACTCGAGGGCGTCCCTGTAGGTCCACTCGACCGGGTCTTCCATCACCCGGACGGCCCAGCCCTTGTTGGCGTCCACCATCAGCGTGAGGTCCGGGAACGCCTCCCGGACCCGCCGGACCGTCTCGATGTGGTCGACCTCCGTGACGCGGAGCTTGACCGCCTCGAAGCCCTCCTCGACGCGCTCGGCGACGTAGTCGATCCGCTCGTCGGCGTCCATCAGCTCGCCGGTGGACGCGTAGACGGGGATGTCTCGCGCTTCGGCGCCGAACAGTTCGTGGACGGGCTTGCCCGCGTCCTTGCCGATGATGTCCCACAGCGCCATCTCGACGTGCCACGGCCGCGGACCGACGAGGTTGATGGTTTCGAGCTTCCCGAGGATCCCCTCCACGTTGTGGGGGTCCTCGCCGGTCAGGAACAGCTCCAGCGGGGTCTCGTACTCCAGCCCGCCGGCGAACGACGGCGAGGCGCCGTAGCCGGTGATGCCCTCGTCGGTCTCGACCTCGAACAGCTCGAGTTCGTGGGTCGACTGGGGATACCCCGGGATCCACGTCGGGTAGAACGGTTCCTCGAGGACGTGCTCCAGGTGGTACTGGGTGACGCCGGTGATCTGCATGACGGCGACCCGTGCCGGGAGCGCTTGAACCTTCGCCCGCCGGCCGGTCGACGAAGCGAGGGGAGGGACGGGTGTCGGCCCCGTCCGGTCGACGCCGACCCCGGAGCAGCTGTCGAGCGCCGGTCACTCGACGGGGCAGGCGCGTCCGGCTCGGCCCGGCTAGCCCCCGTGGCCGGCGACCGGCGCCGTCTCGACGCCCGTGAACTCGAAGCGGGCGCCGCCGTCCTCGCCCTCCGTGACGGTGACGTTCCAGCCGTGGGCGGTGGCGATGCTCCGGACGACCGGGAGCCCGAGACCGGTGCCGCCGTGGGTCGAATAGCCGTACTCGAACACCTCGGTGCGGTCCTCGGTCGGGATGCCGACGCCGTCGTCGGCGACGTAGAACCCGTCCGGACACGGGCCGACCGTCACGGTCACGCCGCCGTTGGTGACGGCCTGGTCCCCATGTTGGGACGGCGGGCTCCTGGAACCGTGCTGCAGGGCGTTCGAAAGGAGGTTCTTCAAAAGCTCGAGGAACCGACGCTTGTCTGCCAGCACCGTGACGTCCTCCTCGACGTCCACGGAGGCGGTGCCGGCATCGAGGCGGCGCCCGGCGCGTTCGGCGGTCGCCGCGACCGACAGCGGAACGGTTTCCTCGACCATCTGGCCCTCCACTCCGAGCGTCAGCAGGTCGTCGATCAGCGTCTCGATGCGCTCGACCGCCGACTCGACGTTCTCCAGGTGGGCGACGTCCCCGGTCTCCCGGGCGAGGTCCGCATAGCCAGAGATGGCGCTCAGGGGGTTCCTGAGGTCGTGGGCGGCCACGCGGGTGAACTGCTCGAGGCGCTCGTTCTGCTCGCCGAGCTGGCGCTTCGAGCGGACCTGTTCCGTGAGGTCGGTCACGAGGATGACCGCGCCCGCCCGCGGCAGGGCCATCTCCCGGAGCCGGAACCAGCGCCGCGTCCCGTCGACTGGTATGGCCACGGGCTGGTCGTCGGTCTCGAACAGGGGGTCCGGCACCACCTCGGAAACCGGCCGGCCGATGGGGTCGTCGACGGCGGCCAGCCGCCGGGCGGCCGGGTTCACGTCGACCACCTCGTCGTCCCACCGGCTGACGATGACGGCCTCCTCGAGAGCGTCGACGACGGCCGATCGTGCGACCGGCGTCAGGCGGGTGACGCCGGGTCCGAACATCGCGTAGGCGAGTGCGATCCCGCCGACGGCGAACCCGACCGGCGTCGGGTCGGCGGGGACCGAGGGACGGAGCCCGAAGACGTAGGCGGCGTTCGTCATCCACGGGACGGCCGCGCCGACGAGGATGGCGACCGACTGGCGTCGGTAGGCGCTGGGGGTGCCGACGGCGAACGCCAAAAGCCCGACCGTCCCGACGGCGAGCAGCGCGTAGCTGTAGAAGACGTGGAGGAAGTACAGCGGCCCGGAGGAGGTGACCCGGACCTCCCCGCCGGCGAACGCCCGCGTCTCGATCGCCGTGAAGAACAGTCCGTGGACCTGGTTCGTCCCGACCGCCAGGACGGTTATCCCGGGCAGCAAGAAGAGTGCGGCCACACGACGGCGGGTCAAAAACGAGTCGTTGTCGGTGTAGGCGGCAACGAACAGGACGAACAACACCGGGGTGGCCGCCACACCGGCGTACATGATGGTCGTCATGACCCGCCACCAGGGGAGGGTCGGCGCGAGGAGGCGGCCGAACGCGCTGAATGCCCACAGGACCAGCGCCGCCATCACCGCGCCGAAGGCACGCGAGACCCGGTTGTTCCGGTGTGCTATGGCGTACGTGGCCAGGCTCGCGCCGAGCCCGATCGCGACGGCGTAGCCCGCCCACAGGAGGAATGTGGTGCCCGACGCGGAGACCATTCGACCGGGGAGACGTGTCGGTCTCGGTTAACATTACCGGCAGGCGGCGGTCGATTCTACGTGGCTCGCGTGTCGTCCCTCCCTCCGGTCGGTCCTCCCGCTCGCCCGTTCCGAGGCCTCACTTCGTTCGGCCTCGCGGCTCGCGTGTCGTCGGTCGCTCCGCTCCTTGCTCGCGGCTCGTTACACTCGCCGCTCGCCTCTCCGAGGCGCTCCCGGTGGTCGCGCCTCGCGCCTCCCGCTCGCCCGTTCCGCAGCCTCCCTGCGGTCGGCCGCGCGGCTCGCGGCTTCGCCGCTCGCTCAAACCGAGGCGCTCCCGGTGGTCGCGCCTCGCTGTCGCCGCTCACCCTTGGAGGTCAAGCTTCGCTCGACCTCCCGCTCCCCGCTCGCTCCGTTCGGGGCGCTCGCTCCGCTCGCGCCTCGCGGCTCGCGTGTCGTCCCTCCCTCCGGTCGGTCCTCCCGCTCGCTCCGTTCGAGGCCTCCCTGCGGTCGGCCTCGCGGCTGCGACCGGGGCGTCATCGCCGACCCGCCAGGCGGTCACATCCGGAGGTACTGGGCGTGAACGGTGCCGTCGAGCTCCAGGACGTTCGCCTCCTCGACGAAGCCATGGTCGACGGCGACCGCGACGGCGTCGTGGCCGACGAGGTTCGCGACGGCGGCCCGCGAGAGGCTGGCGGCGACCTCCTCGGCCGTGGCGGCCTCGCCGTCGTAGAAGTCGGGGTCGACGGTGAGCGACACCTCGGCGTTCTCGAAGGTGTCCCCGAGGACGTCCTCGTCGCAGACGGAAACGAGCAGGCCCTCCTGCGTGGACCGTTCCCGGAGCAGCATCATCGCCTTCGGTCTTCGACCATCCGCTCTTCGGCCTGGTGGCGCAGATCCTCGGCCTCGCTGGCGAGCTCCTCGGCGCGGTCGTCCTCGCCGAGTTTCTCCAGGGCCCGGGCCTTCTCCTCGAGGACGTCCGGGCTGCGATGGCCGAGCCGGAGGGCGTTGTCGAAACAGGAGACGGCGTCGTCGGCAAGGCCGCGCTCCAAGAGGAAGAAGCCGCGGTTGTACCAGCCCTGCGGGAACCGGGGGTCGAGTTCGACGGCGCGTTCGGCGTGCTCGAGCGCCTGCTCGCTCCGCCCGGCCTCGTAGAGCGCGTACGCCAGGTTCGTCTCCGCCGAGGCGGCGTGCTCGGAGTCGTCGTCGATGCGGAGCGCCTCGCGGTAGGCGTCGATGGCCGCCTGGAACTCCTGCAGTTCGGCGTGGGCCACGCCCTGGTTCACCCGGGCCTCCTGTTCGACCGTCGCCCGGTCGGCGAACTGCGCGGTCCGCTCGAAGGTGTCGGTCGCCTGCTCGTGGCGGTTGATCCGCATGTAGTCGAGCCCGACGTCGAGGAGCGCCTCGGCGTCGACGCCCTCGGCCGGGACGTGCTCCGCGTCCAGGGTGTCCGCGAGCACCCGGGAGTCGACGGGGTCGACCTGGTCGGGGTCGACGTCCAGCGACGGCGGGTCGATGTCGAAGCCCTCGTGGGGCTCGCCGAACCCCTGTCCCGCGGAGAACTCGTGGGGTTCGTCTCGCTCCTCGTCGGTCATACCCCGGAATTGTCAGTGGGTGCGGGTAAGGGTTGTGGGCTCGGGGCGGGGGAAAAAGACACTTGCCGGTCGCCGGTGAGCCGTCGGCCATGGCGCCCTCTCGTCGCGTCCTCCTACGTGCGACCGGCCTCGTGCTCGCCGGCCTCGGTGGGTGTGCCGCCGGCTACGAACCGCCCCACCGTCCCGGAACCGAAGAGTGCCCCGACTCACCCCGGATGCCGGACGCCGACCTCCACCCCGACGGCGCCGACCTCCCGCCGGTGCCCGACCCGCCCGACTCGCTGGACGCCGGCCCCGTCACGCAGTACGCCTCCGACTACGAACTGGCGTGGGCGTGGCGGGAGGCAACGCACCTGTTCGACAGTCCGCTCGTCGAGGTGTTCGTCGACGGGGCCTTCGAGGCCCGACGAGAGGGCGGGAGCGCCGTGCTCGCCCGGTCGCTTGTCGTTCCGCACGGCCGGGTGCAGTTCGACGTCGGCGCCGACAGCCCCGGCTATTTCGACGAGGCCAGCTACGCCGTCGCGTACCTCGTCACGGACGCGGGGGCCTGGCGGGCGGCGAAGCCGCGTCCCGTGGGCGCCGACATCCCATCCCTGGACCCCCACCGGGAGGGGCGGCTCGTCCACTGCTTCTGACCGCCGCCGGGATTATGCGTTTGGCTCCGCTACCGGCCGGTATGCGACTGTTCGTGGGCGTCGACCTCGACGGACTCGCCGACCCGGTGGCCGACGCACAGGCGCCGTTCCGCGACCTGCCGGGGCTGAACCCAACCGACCCCGAGGGGGCCCACGTGACGATGAAGTTCCTCGGGGATGGCGACCACGACCTCGAGGCGCTGTCGGGCGCAATCGAGCGGGCCGTCGGCGCGGCG
>PXQY01000103.1 GCA_003021745.1 Halobacteriales archaeon QH_7_69_31 | reverse complement strand
CTTCTCCACCTACGAGAACCTCAACTACGGCGCCGACCTCCACGGCGGCCCCACGTTCAACGAGTTCGTGCTGGGGCTCGTCTCCCAGGACCAGTTCGACACCCGCGAACTCCACGAGGTCTACGAGATGTGTCTCAACATCGACGCCGTCCTGGAGGAGGCCCTGGAGATATGGACGACCGCCGGCGACCTCAACAGGGAGACGTTCGACGGCGGCGTCACCATCGACGACCAAGCGTCGGGGAACATCGGCGTCGTCCCGACGGAGGGGTTCGACTACGCCACCATCTACGACACCATCGACTACACGGTGTCGGGGGCGTTCCTCGACTGGATGGCCCACCCCGAACCCATCGGGCTGGACCTGACGACGCTGGACTTCGAGATGTCGTACAACCACATCACCGGCGGGAACGTCTACAACCCCGAACTGTTCCGGATGGAGGTCGACGGCTACCGGGTCTGCATGCGGACCATCACCGCCTTCGCGGTGAACAACTCCGACACCCCGACCACCGAGGAGAACTTCTCGACCCGCACGGAGACCGGCGGGGAGTCGGTCGCCTACGTCACGACCGGCGAGGTCCGCTCCGAGGAGGACGCCCTCCGGGTCTCCAGCGACGACCTCGTGTTCGACGTCGAGATCGTCCACGAGGAGGTCCAGTCCGAGAGCTACACCGGCGTCCTCGGTCCCGGCACGCCGGCGACCCGAACCCGGGAGTCCCACTCGTTCACCACGGCCGACGAGGGCGACCGCATCGAGGCGACCGCCACCTGGAACGCGGACAGCACCCAGGACAACGAACTGTACCTGGAGGACTCCGAGGGCACCCGGATCGCCGAGTCGAAGAACTTCAACCCCCTTGGCGGCGGCGAGTCCGTCCAGGCGCCGGCGGAACCGGACGCCGAGTACACCGTCGTTCTCGAGACGTACGCGAACGCGGCGGCCGCCTACGAGATCGACGTAAGCGTCCAGTCCCAGGAGGTCCGGCAGGTGAGCGACGGCGGGTCCGGCGGCGGCGGGGTCACGACCGAACTCTCCCGGACGACCGAGGAGGTCACCGTCGCCGGGGCCGCCGAGACGACCCTCGACGTCGAGGAGGGCCTCCACAGTATGGGCGTCGACGTGCAGATAGACAGCCTGGCGGCCGACGCCGAACTGGTGAACCCCGACGGCGAGGTGGTCGCCGCCTACGACGGCGTCGACACCGAGCGAAACCGTCTCGGCGACAAGGAGGGCGGCGTCCCGCCCTTCACCGTCTCCGAACCCCAGGCGGGGACATGGACCTTCCGGCTCGACGGCCGGGTCCAGCAGGTCAAGCGGGGCCAGATCACCTTCTGGACGCTGGCGGCGCCCTCGCCGAACCCCGACCCCGTCGACGTGTTCGGCTACGAGCAGCGCGACTACGAGGCGACGCCGCTGCAGTTCTTCGAGGACTACGAGTCGTTCATCGAGGACGGCGGCACCGTCGAGCCGGTCACCGTCGACGAGGTCGCCGCCGGCGCGCTGTCGGGGTACGACCACGCCGTCGTCATCCACGACTACGGCGCCAACGGCGACAGCCAGCCGGGCAACGGCGAGTACGGCTACCGCGGCGAGGACCACCCCGCCGACGGGTTCACGACCGCAGGCTACACCGACGCCATCGACGAGTTCGTCGATTCGGGCGGCAACCTCGTGCTGACCGACGCCGGCCTGAACCTGGTGCCGAAGCTGGAGAACGACCTCGTCGAGGGGTCCCGAATCGACGGGACCGCCGTCAGCTCCACCTCCAGCTACGAGGTCCCCCGGTTCACGTCGAAGAACCTCGACCACCCGCTGTTGACGGACGGCAGGCCCATCCAGAACCAGCTCTGGAAGACGGCGCCGCTGGGCTACCAGGCGTTCAACGGGGCCGCCGGCCAGGCGCCGATGTTCTCGGTCGACCGCCTTCGGCCTGCAGGACTACACGGTGACGTTCTTCGGGAACCTCATCCTGACGTCGGCGCTGGGCTTCCAGCAGGTCCGCGACACCGGCGACGAGGTGCGGACGTTCGCCCGCGGGGACGAGTGGGACCTCTCCGGCGTCGATCCGGTCGACCCGCCGGCGCCCGACTTCTCGGCGGACGGCTCGCGGTCCGACGACGGCAGCGTCTTCACGGGCGGCCAGACCAACACCGTCGAGATTACCGTCGACGCCATCGAGGGCGACGTCTCCGATGGGACGCGGGTGACGGTCACCGACGAGATCCCGGGTGGCTGGACCGTCGACGAGGCGTACGGCGACGTCCGCTCCGTCGAGGACGGGGTCGTCGACCTCGGCACCGTCACGCCGGCGGACGTCGCCGGGGACGGCTCGGTCACACGGGAGTACTTCGCGGAGGCACCCGAGGGCGCCGCCTCGAGCGGCAGCTACAGGTTCGGACCCGCCGTCGCCGAGGCGACCATCGACGGGGAGGCGGTGTCCGACGAGATAGCCGGCACCGACACCAACACTGTCGTCGGCGCCTCGACGAACGTATAGGCGACCGACAGACGTCCACACCTTTTTCGCCGCACCGCCCCGAGCCGACGGCATGTCCGACCACGCCCTCGTCGTCGGCGGGACGCGGTTCATCGGCCGACACACCGTCGAGGCGTTCCTCGAGGCCGGCTACGACGTGACGGTCTTCAACCGCGGCAATCACGACAACCCCTTCGCGGCCACCGACGCCGTCGACCACGTGGAAGGCGACCGGACCGCCGAGGCCGACGTCCGGCGGGCCGGAATGACCGTCGACCCCGACGTGGTGATCGACTGCGTGGCGTACCACCCCCGCGACGTCCACGTCGCGACCGACGTCTTCGCCGACGTCGACGCCTACGTCTCCGTCTCCTCCGGCGCCGCCTACGGCGCCGAGCACATCCCGAAGCGGGAGGACGACACGCCGCTATCCGAGTGCTCGGCCGAGCAGGCGGTCGACGACTCGATGGACACCTACGGGCCGCGGAAGGCGGAGTGCGACCGGGCGGTGTTCGCCGCGGCCGACCGCGGCGTGGACGCGATGGCCGTCCGGCCGCCGGTGGTGTACGGCCCCCACGACTACACCGAGCGGTTCGACTACTGGATCGACCGCGTCGACGGCCACGACCGCGTGGTCGTCCCCGGCGACGGCACGAACCTCTGGCACCTCGTCTACGTCGCGGACGTCGCCAGCGCGCTTCTGACCGTCGCCGAGGACGGCACGCCCGGGGAGGCCTACAACGTCGGCGACGGCCACGTCCCGACGCTCGGCGAGTGGGTCGAGCGCATCGCCGACGCCTGCGACTCCGACGTCGAGCCGGTGTACGCGAGCGAGCGCGAACTCGGTACGGTGGGGCTGTCGCCCGAGGACTTCCCGATCTACCGCGACCCGCCGCACCTGCTGGAGACGGCGAAGCTCCGGGCCCTCGGCTGGCGGCCCACGGGCCACGAGGCGGCGCTCGCGGCGACGGTCGCCGACCACCGCGACTCCGACCGCACCGGCCGGGAGAGCGGGCCGGACCGCGACACGGCGGCACAGCTCATCGAGGTACTCGGAACCGTCGAGTAGCCGTCCGTCCGTCCGTCGGCCGGGTCAGTCCTCGACCGTCGGGAGGGTGCCGCTGTGGGCCCGCTCGGCGAAAAGCAGCGCGACCAGCCCGAAGATGATGACCGCGTAGGCGGCGGCCGCGTACAAGGCATCCAGTTCCGTCGCGTACTCCGAGGTCCGGAAGATGATCGCCTTCCGCACCATCGCGATGACGCCCGTGTAGATGATGAGCCGGACGATCCGGCGGGTTTCACCCTCCTGCACGTACGCGAGGACGGTCTGGTACACCTCGACGACGATGAGCAACAGCAGACCGGTGTCGATGAACCCGATGACGACGTTCGGGTCGGTGATCGCCCCGCTCCGGACGGCCGCGAGGATCCCCAGCGAGAGGTCGATGACGCCGATAGCGAACAGCACGGCGAAGACGGTCGCGGCGGCCAGTTCGACGCCGTGGACGAACCGGTCGGTGAGCACGGCGTAGCGCTCCGCGATGGTGGGCGCCGTCGTGGTGGGACCGGCACCCGATCCGTCCGGTGAGTTCGCGTCGTCCATGGCAATCACGACCTGGTGGGTCACGGAGCGTGGCGCGCCCGTCGGTCGCCCCGGGCCCTGTCCCATCGAGAGGACCCTTCCCGCCTAAATCCACGGAAAGGCGAACCTGCGTGCAGCCGACTGGCGTGACACGCCGACCGGGTCCATCCAAGGGGTTATACCGTATCCTCTCCCAAGCCCGCCATGTTCGGCAAGTCGAAGTGGATCCGGCTGCCCAGGAGCGTCCTCCTGGGCCACGGCGTCCTCGACCGAACGGTCGAGGCCGTCGAGGAGCTGTACCTCGACGGCCGGCCGCTCGTCGTCACCAGCCCCCCCCCGAAGGCGCTGGCCGGCGACCGGCTCGTGGCCGCCTTCGAGGCGGCCGGGGTCGAGCCCGCCGTCACCACCGTCGAGGACGCGACGTTCGACACGGTCGAGGCCGTCATCGAGACCGCCGCCTCGGTCGAGGCCGGCTTCCTGATCGGGCTCGGCGGCGGCAAGCCCGTCGACATCGCGAAGATGGCCGCCGACCACCGCGGCTGTGGCTTCGTCTCCGTCCCGACCGCGGCCAGCCACGACGGCATCGTCTCCGGCCGGGGCTCCGTTCCCGACGGCGACACGCGGCACTCCGTCGCCGCCGACCCGCCGCTTGCGGTCGTCGCCGACACCGAACTCATCGCGGAGGCCCCCTGGCGGCTCACGACCGCCGGCTGTGCCGACATCGTCTCGAACTACACCGCCGTCAAGGACTGGCGACTGGCCCACCGGCTGAAGAACGTCGAGTACAGCGAGTACGCCGGCGCGCTCTCCCGGATGACCGCCGAACTGCTCGTCGAGCGCGCCGACGCCATAAAGCGCGGGCTCGAGGAGTCCGCCTGGGTCGTCGCGAAGGCGCTCGTCTCCTCGGGCGTCGCGATGTCCATCGCGGGCTCCTCCCGGCCGGCCTCCGGGGCCGAGCACCTCATCTCCCACCAGCTCGACCGGATCGCGCCCGACGCGGCGCTGCACGGCCACCAGGTCGGCGTCGCGGCCATCGTCACCGAGTACCTCCACACCGGCGAGGACGGCGACTGGCACCGCGTCCGCGACGCGCTGGCCGACATCGGCGCCCCGACGACCGCCGCCGGCCTCGGAATCGACGACGACCAGTTCCTCGAGGCGACGACGTCGGCCCACGAGATCCGGGACCGCTACACCGTCCTGGGCGATGGGATCGAGGCCTCGGCCGCCCGCGAGGCCGCCACCGTCACCGGCGTGCTGTCGACCCGCTCGCCGTCGACGAAGGCGTGGTCCCGGAACCGGCCCTCCTCGACGAAGCCGTTCTTCTCGAGGACGCGCTGGCTCGCGGGGTTGGTCGCCAGGGCGTCGGCGTGGAGCTTCTCGAGGCGCCGGTCGTCGAACGCGTAGTCCACGAGGAGGCCGACGGCCGACGTGGCGTAACCCTCGCCGTGGGCGTCCGGATCGACGAAGTACCCGAGTTCGCCTGTCCCCCAGTGGGGCCTGATGCCGGAGAGGCCGACGGTCCCCACGGGGTCGCCGTCGTCACAGACGAGGAAGTGCGCCTCGGTGTCCTCTCTCGTCGCCTCGAGGAACTCCTCCTCGTCGGCCATCCGCTTGGGCGTCACCTGGAACAGCGACCGCCAGACGCGGGGGTCGTTGACGAGCCGCTGGAGGAATGGGAGGTCCGCCTCCTCGATGACGTGGAGGTCGACGCGGTCGCCGCGGAGGAACACCGGGCCTGGCATGGATACACCTCGGGACGCGGGCTACATTGAACGTTCCGGGGGTGTGCGAACCGGTACCGAGGTGGGAGACCGATGGGTTCGGAACCCGACAACCCGAAGGTCCCGCGCGCCCCGCTCTCGGTATGGGCACGCCGCTGTCGTCGCGCGAGGCACAGGTCGCCGAGGTCTTAGAGCGCCTCTACGAGGAGTATCCCGAGCCGGAGATCTCCCTGGACTTTTCGAACCGCCTCGAACTGGTGATCGCCGTCATCCTGTCGGCACAGTGCACCGACGAGCGCGTCAACCGGGTGACCGCGGAACTGTTCGAGACGTACGACGGCCCCGCCGAGTACGCCGCAGCCGACGTCGACGACCTCGCCGCCGACATCGACTCGATCACGTACTTCAACCAGAAGGCCGGCTACATCACATCGGCCTGCCGCGACATCGTCGAGGCCCACGACGGGAAGGTGCCGGACACCATGGCCGAGCTGACCGACCTGGCCGGCGTCGGCCGCAAGACCGCGAACGTGATCCTCCAGCACGGCCACGAGATCCGGGAGGGCATCGTCGTCGACACCCACGTCCAGCGGATCTCGCGGCGACTCGGGCTGACCGAGTACGAGCGGCCCGATGCCATCGAGGCCGACCTGGTGGACCTCGTCCCCCGAAGCGAGTGGACGGAGTTCACCCACCTCCTCATCGCGCACGGCCGCGAGACGTGTACGGCGCTGAACCCCGACTGTGGCGAGTGCGTGCTCGAGGACCGCTGTCCGTCATCGAAGCTGGACAGTGACGTGGACCTCGCAGACGGGACCGAATGGTGAGACCATTCACGGCCGGACGTCCCCGCCTCTCGTTGCCGTCTGCCCCCGGATCCGCCTGGCGGAACCGCGATGCCGTACCGAAGGGTGGGGGGCCGCCCGGTTGGCTCCGGCGGAGCGGCGATCACGATCGGCGAGCGCATTCCCGTACGCTTAACGGAATCGTCGCTGAACCGGCAGCCGTGTCGAGCAACGAGCCGTCGCGAGTCGCCCTCCGCGACCCGGCCGGCAGCCAGGTCGCCCAGGCAGCGCTCCCGGGGGTCGGTCGCCGTGCCGGCGGTGGCACGAACCCTCGAGTAGGCCGGACGGACGGGCTCGCGCCGAATCGGGCCGCCCGCGGACGCGGACCACGAACAGCACCCTCTCGCCCAGGGCGACGCCGCAACCGGCGAGCACGAGGCGATGGTCGACGCGGGGGCGGTCCCCGTCGAGGTCGTCAATGCGATCGATGGACGAAGCGATCGACGCCCGACCGACGACCCCGCGTGGGTGGGTGCCGGCCTGCCGTGGGTAGCTCAGCGGTCGACGACCGCGGATCTCGCCCGAACCGATGAGTCAGCTGAACCTCTGGATCACCGCAGTCGGGGGACTCACGCTCCTGTTGGGCCTCACGACGGGATTCATCACGAGTCGGGCTTATCTGCCCTCCGCTCCGATGACAGCGGCCGCCGCCGGTGTCCTCCTCGGACCATACGGGTTCGACGTCCTGCGGTTTTCGCCACTGAGCGAACCGCTCCCGTTGCTCGAGGTGCTCGCTCGCTTCACCGTGGCCTTTGCGGTCACGAGCATCGCCCTCCGGCTCGACCCCCGATATTTCCGCGACCGCGCGCGGTCGCTCGTGGTCCTGGTCGGTCCGGGGATGGTGGTGATGTGGCTCCTCAGTAGCCTCGTCGCCTCCCTGGCCCTTCCGGTCGGTCTGGTCGTCGCACTGCTGGTCGGGGCGGTCCTCACGCCCACCGACCCCGTGCTGGCGAACTCGATCGTCGTCGGCGAGACGGCGACGGAGAACATCCCGGAACGGCTCCGGCATCTCCTCTCCGCCGAGGCCGGGATCAACGACGGCGTCGCGTACCTCTTCGTATTCCTCCCCGTCCTGCTTTTGACTCGGCCCGTCGAGACGGCGCTCGCCGACTGGCTCACGGCGACGGTGCTGTGGGAGGTCCTCGGCGCGGTCGCGCTCGGCGCCGTCGTCGGAACCGTCGCGGGACGGCTGGAGCGACTGGAGAGCGACAGGGAGACCCTCGACGAGACGTCGGTGTTCACGCTCACCGTCGCGCTCACCTTCTTCGTCCTCGGGCTGGCGGCCCTCGCCGGGACCGACGACGTCCTCGCGGTGTTCGTCGCGGCCGTCGTCTACAACTGGCTGGCCGATCCACGGGCCGAGGAGCGGGAACAGCGCGTCCAGGAGGTCTTCGACCGGCTGTTCACGATCCCGGCGTTCGTCGTGTTCGGGATGGCCGTCCCGTGGGCGGACTGGGCCGCCCTCGGCTGGCGAGGACCGGCGCTCGTCGTCGGCGTCCTCCTGTTGCGCCGGCTCCCGATGATCGTCGCCGTCCGGCGGTTCGTCCCCCCGCTGGACCGTCCCGCGGCGTCGCTGTTCGTCGGCTGGTTCGGGCCGATCGGCATCGCGGCCGTCTTCTACGCCATCCTCGCCGTCGAGCGGACGGGGACGGAGCTGGTCTGGACCGCGACCAGTCTCGTCGTCGCCGGGTCGATCGTCGTGCACGGAGTGACGGCCGTCCCGGCGACCCACAGGTACGGCGACCTCACCCACGAGTGCTAAGGATGCCAGCGGAGCGCGGGACTGTCGAAACTGGAGCGAGACGAGCGTGTCACGCGCCGCGATCCTCCGGGGAGGCCCCGGGCCGGGTACCGGGCCCGCCACCGGCGGGCGAGCGACCGCCCAACCACACCGTTTACACGACGTACCGCAGGACGTACCGGAAGAGGCCGGTCAGGAACGCCACGACCCAACAGGCGACGTAGCCGAACACCCCGATACGCAATCTCCGGCGCCAGAACCGCATGTTCTCGCCGCCGATTTCTTCTAGCAACACCTCCTCGTCGTAGTCGGTGTAGAGGTCGTGGCGGTACTTCGCCCTGAAGATGCGGACGATACCGGTGAGGCCGAACGCGAGGAAGGCGTACGCCTGGAGGCCGAAAAAGGCGTGGACGGCGGCGAAGCCGCCGAGCTGGTCGAGCAGGCGGGGCGCCATCCACGCCACGAGCGGGACGGTCGTGAGCGTCAACCCCGCGAGGATGAACGTGAGGTGGGAGACGAGGACGCCCCAGGTGATCCGCTCGCGGTCGAGCATGATCCAGGCCCCGTAGAGAAAACAGGGGAAACTGGCCGCGACGACCAAGAGGACCACAGTGGCGACGACAGCCGGCCCGATAGGACCCTGCACTCGTGAATCGTAGGGTGTCCCAGAATTGAGCGTGTCGGTTAGAGAACGTATCACTGCCTGCCTACCGGTACCGGGGTACGGACAGTAAGACCTCCAACGGCAGAAACGAGAGGCAGTGTGCCCGGCCGAACGTCGTCGCGTCCGGCGGTGAACCCGCTTTGAGTACCGACCAGCCGTAGTTGACTCGGAAGTAATCTCGGACGAGCGGTTCGGGGAGATCCTCCGTCAGCGTTTCATAGATCCGCACCCCTCGCTTCCTGGCCGTCTCACACCCGGGCTCCGGATAGAACCCGTGGGCGAAGAACGCGTACGCCTGTGGCGATTCGAAGAATCCTGGCAGGAGGTCCTCGATCGGCGCCTCGGTGACCGAGCCCTCTCGTACGCGCGCTTCATCGACGACGTTATCGAGCGCGTCGAGCGACCGAGCCTCGAGTGACTGTTCGCCGTCGAACCGGTCACTCTCACGAAAAAAGTCGATACAGCATTCGGGATAGTCGTGGAGCTGACCCTGGTAGCGCTCGAAGTCGTGCCGGTCGTCCTGGACCGTCGCGTCGATGTTTCGATCGATCAGGTCCCCGCTGTCCGGCGGATCGTCCCGGAAGAAGTAGACGCGTGCGCCGTACTTGACTTCGCCGTCGATTCGGAACCACTCCGGAACCACGAAACACGCCTCGGGATAGCTCCGTTGCAGATACCGGACCTCCGGCACCCGTTCGAGGACGTCGCGAAATCGATCCGACGCCGTCCGGAGGTTCTCCGTCGTGAGCGAGGGGAAGTCGATGTGGATCTCCTCCCAGACCTCGCGGGATTCCCGGACGATGCGGAGCCTGTTCTCGACGAACTCGGACCCGTCGGCCGTCGCGAGCGCCATCTCCTGGGCCTGGAAGTATCTGTCGGTCAACTGGACGCTCGTCCCCCGGCGTTCGCCCCCGAGAACAGTCAGCGCGTCCATCGCGACCAGCCCTGGCAAGGCGTTCACTTCGGTTCGTCGAGCCATGCCGTGGATGTATAGATTGAACGAACGTTTCGGGTATAGTTGCTCCGTTCCTCCCGGAATACTCACCAAATCGGGAGAAGCCAGTAACGCGAGGTTGCTATCCGCACCGTTCGGAATACGTAAATGCCGGACGGACGAACATTTCACGATGGCTGATTCCGGCGACCCGTCGTCCGGGGACGGGCCCCGGACGTCCGGCGGCGACGCGGACCGCCCGGAGTCCGAAGCCCGGGGCACAAGTGGCGACGGAACCAGCGGGGAGCCCTCGACCGAGGCCCTCCGGGCGGAGGTCGAGGCGCGGTACGACTTCGAGGACTTCGACGCCGAGACGATGGCCGAGATGTCGGTCGAGGAGTGGGAGGCGGTGTTCGAGCCCGAGAGCTGGCTCACCGGCGCGGGACTGCTGGACCGCGTCGAGCGGGAACTCCGGGCGAGCGTCCGGGACCGGGAGGTGTTCGCCGTCGTCGAGCGGGTCGGCGAGGACGAGGCCGACCGGGTGGTCGCGTACTCCGACGAGGGGTACGTCGTCGTCCGGCCGGACGGCACCGTCCAGGGCACCGGCACGGTGCTGCGGGACGTCGAGCCGATGGTCGCGCTGTGCTCGATGGAGGCCTACGAGGTCCCCGACGTGGCCGACGACGCCGGGCTCCCGCACCCGGACGCGGTCAGGGCCGGGAGCGGCGACTTCGGCAACCGGATGCTGCAGGTCGTGGCGGGCGCGACGTCCCTCGCCGGTGCCGCGTTCGTGGCGGTGTGGCTCGGCAGCGTCGTCGGCGCGGTCGATGTCGGGTTCGCCGGCGCCATCGTGCTCACGCTGGGGCTCCTGTTCGTCGGCGTCGGGGCGTTCCTCTTCATGACGGTGGCGAACGCACGGCTGTCCGACCGGATGCGCGCCGAACAGTACCGCGAGCGCCTCCGGGCGGTCCGGGCCGGCAGCGACGAGCGGCCCGCGTTCCTCCCGGAGGAGGCGTTCGAGGCCGGCGGCCGGCGCCTGGAGGAGGCGATGGCGCGGGTCCACGACGCGGCGATGACGGAGGCTGCGGCGGGGGAGGAGGCGGCCGGCGAGGTCGGCGGCGATACCGCTCGCTGACCGGTGGCGGTCGGACCCGGCTGGACTGTACCGTCCTCGCCGCCGCGGCGTCGCCTGCACCGCATCCGGTGGGTTCAAGTGGCGACGGGCCCGACCTGTCGACGTATGAAACGGCGGGAGTTCGTCCGGACTGCCGGCGGCGCCACGGTGGCGGGTGCGACCGTCGGTACAGTCGGGGCAGCCGCGGCCGCCGAGGGCGAAGGCGGCGAGGGTGGTGACGAGGGCGGCAAGACGGTTCCAGTGTTCGGCTCCTACCTCGAGGACGCGAACCGCTACAGCGAGGACGGCATCGTCGACGCCCGCGACCAGGACTCGGTGACCGTCGACGTCGGGGCCGGGGGCGACGGCTACGCGTTCGACCCGCCGGCGGTCTGGATCTCGCCGGGGACGACGGTCACCTGGGAGTGGACCGGCGAGGGCGGCGGACACAACGTCATCGCCAACGAGGGCCCGGCCGGACTCGACAGCGGGAGCCCCAAGGAGTCGGGGACCTACGAGTACGAGTTCACCGACGAGGACGCCGGCATCACCACCTACTTCTGTTCGCCACACGAAGGTTCAGGTATGAAGGGCGGCGTCGCCGTCGGCGACGACGTCGAGACCACGACGCTCGCCGGCGCGGACCTCAAGGAACCGATCGAGTTCGGCGTCGACATCCACGAGCACTGGGTCGGCGTGACGGTGGTGCTCGCGATGTCGGTGTCGTTGGTGTTCACGTTCTTCACGCTCAAGTACGGCGAGTCGCCGCACGCCAGCGGGGGGAGCTGACCGTGCCCGAGGACAGCTACGGCGCGATCCACCGGTACGAGCCGGCCCGAGAGAGCACGGTCGCCGCGATCACCATCGTGGTCCTGTCGATCATGCAGATCGTCCTCGTCGGCCTGTTCACCTACGGGCTGACAGCCGGATGGGCCGTCGGTGCCTCGACAGGGTCGGAGGCGGGCAACGTGCTGCTCGGCCTGTTGCTCGCGGGCGTGTTCGTCAACCTGGCGTTCATCCTGCTTCTGTACCGCAAGGAGTTCCTCCCCGACGTGATGGTCGTCAAGAAGCGCCGGCGGAAGTGGGAGGACCTCTACGTCGAGCGGGAGGACATGTACGGCGAGGAGATCACGGACGGCGCGATCGAGCGGTTCAAGCGAGCGGTCTACCCGTACTACAGGAAGTAACCGATGAGCGACAAGTATCCGAGCGACTCGGGGCGGCGGCGGTTCGTCAAGGGCGTCGTCGGGAGCGCGGCGCTGTCCGGCGTCGGCGTCGGCGGTGCGGCCACGGTCAACCTCGCGACCCAGCCCGCCGGCGGCGGTGGCGGTCCGACCGAGTTCGTCGGCATCCAGCTCCAGGGCGGCCCGGCGCCCCGGGGGATGCCCTACATCCCGATCGAGATCGAGGACAACGGCGACATCCGCGGGGTCTGGCCCGAGGCCGAGGAGGTCACCGAGGACGGTGTGACGTTCCTGCAGGCCGAACAGGAGGTCGGCGGCCGAACGTACTCCACGGAGTGGTTCCAGTACTGCGGTCGCCAGCAGTCGGAGGGCATCCAGCCCGACGCCGACAAGGACAACTACTTCCGGTCGGTCGCCCCCGACGACGCCCGACACGACTGGCAGGCCGAGCAACTCGACGGCGGTGACACCCTCAACGTCGAACACTTCTCCGACTACGAGACGTGGGGCAACGAGTTCGGCCGCGACGGCGTCGGCAAGCCGGCGAAGGCGACCTGGCGCTCCGACGACGTGCCGGAGGACGAGATCGTGCCGGTGACCGTCATCCGGAGCACGCTGATCGAGGAGAAGGCACAGCGGGACGACGAGGTCGGCCAGTGGTACTCGGCGGCCTCCAGCCGGGGCGTCATCGCGTACATGAACGTGTGTACGCACTTCTGCTGTGTGCCCGGCTACAAGTTCAGCGAGTCGGCCGCACAGTTCGACATCGCGGACGGCGTCTACTGCCAGTGCCACCAGTCCCAGTACGACCCGTTCACCCCCGAGTTCGACACGTTCGTGTCCCTCCCGAGACCCGACTGACAATGAGCCTCGAACGTCCGGACGAACACGACCACGACGCCTGGATGGAGCGGAAGGAGCTGTCGCCGATCGAGGAGGTCTACCTCACGGTCCTGATCTGGCTCGACCGTCGGCTCCGGCTCGTCGACTACCTCGAGCTCTTAGAGGACATGTACTACAAGACGAACCTCCAGATGCCGAAGAGCCACACCGAGCAGTACGACCTCGACAACAAGTTCTGGTACTGGTACCCGCTGTACGCGCTGGGCTCGTTCAGCACCATCGCGTACGTCGTCGCCTCGATCAGCGGGGCGCTGCTCGGCTTTTACTACGCGCCCTCCACGCAGGCGGTCGGCGGGGAGACCCTCCGGTCGGTCGCGTACTCGAACGTCCTCTTCATCATGGGCGATCTGAACTTCGGGCTGTTCCTCCGGAGCCTCCACCGCTGGTCCGCCCAGGTGATGACCGCCGCCGTCTTCCTGCACATGCTCCGGGTGTACTTCACGGGCGCCTACAAGGAGCCGCGGGAGCTGAACTGGATCATCGGCATCGTCCTCATCTCGCTGACGATGGTGTTCGGTTACACTGGCTACCTGCTCCCGTGGAGCCAGCTCTCCTATTGGGCCGGTCAGATCGGCGTCGAGATGGCGCTGTCGATCCCGCTGATCGGCGACTGGGTCGCACAGCTCATCTTCGGGGGCTTCACGCTCGGCGAGGCGACCCTCCAGCGGATGTACATCCTGCACGTGTTCGTCCTGCCGTTCGTGGTCACCGGCCTGATCGCCGTCCACATCGGCATCGTCTGGATGCAGGGCATCGCGGAACCCCACTGAGACGATGAGCGAGGACTCCACCACCCACGACGCGGATGTACGCCCGGATGGCGCGAGCGACGCCCGGGCCGACGGGGTCTCCGAGTCGAACGGCTCGGCGGCTCGTCGGACAGCGCGATCGTCCCGCAGGACGACCAGGCGCCGACCTGGACCGAGCGGAAGGAGCGCACCGAGGGGCTGGCCCGGTTGACCTACGAGTACTTCGAGCGCTCCCGCCGGGAGGACGAGGACCTCCGGCAGGCCTCCGACTACGTCGAGCGGGACGTGCTCGCGTTCCCGACCTGGCCCCACGAGATGATCCGGAACCTGGCGCTTACCTCCTTCTTCCTCGGGTTGATGTTCTTCATCTCGGCGGCGGTGCCGCCCCACATCCCCGGGCCCGCGAACGCCAACTCCACGCCGGCGGTCATCCTGCCGGACTGGTATCTCTACTGGTCGTTCGGCCTGCTGAAGCTACCGCCGCTGAACCCCGAGCTGACGCTACTCGGCGGCGAGAAGCTCGTCAGCGACCGCGTCTTCGGCGTCGTCGCGAACCTCGTCGTCGTCGGCGTCATCGCGACCGTCCCCTTCCTGAACAAGGGCAGCGCCCGCCGCCCGGTCGAGGAGCCCTTCTGGGCGGCCATCGGCGTCGGCGGCGTCGTCTTCGCCTTTACCATCGCGGTCCTGTCGGTGAAGAACCTCGTCGCGGAGACGTTCCCGCTCGGGCCCCACGAGCTGTTCGACCTCACCTTCTTCCTCCCGCTGGTCTCGGTCTTTCTCGCCTATGCGGTGCTGAAGACGATGCGGGAAGGCTACATGTTCGAGCTGAACCGCCGGTACTACCGGCTCCGCCCGCCGAAGTAGCCCGCGGTCGGCAGCTTTACTCCCGCCGGGACCGTAGCCGACGGCGATGGTCGAGGAGTCGACGGGGGCGCCCGACGGCGGCCCCGACGCGGGGGATGGCGGCGGCGAAGCCACGGTCGACCCCGCCGACGCCACGGTAGACGACCGGGTCGACGGAGGAGTCGACACCGACGACGCGACGATCGACGACGAGGGCGACGCCACGATCGACCACCGGGTCGACCCAGGAGTCGAGACCCACGGCGAGGCGACGCCCGGTGGCCGGGACGTCGTCGTGCCGCTCCGGCTCTACAAAACGGTCACCGTCTTCTCCACGTTCATCGCCATCGCCACCATCCTGGCCGGGTTCGTCCTCCTGGATCGGGGGACCCAGCGCGCGACCGCCAGCCCCGAGGAGGTGAGCCTCCCTCTGGTCGCGCTGGGGCTGTCGCTCATCGTCGGCGGGAGCGCCGTCTACGCCTTCTCGACGCGGTTCCGGGCCGAGGGAATGGGAAAGCCTAAAGACGACACCGCCGAACGGTCGGACGATGGCTGACGAGTTCGCCAAGGGACTGGCCATCCTCACCGGCGGTGGCACGGTCTGGATGGCCATCTCGGCATGGCTGACGACGGAGAGCTTCTCCGGCACCCAGCTCGTCGCGACGCCGCCGGCCGACCCCGGTACCTACGCCGAGGTCGCCCTACTGCTCCGCGACGTGACGACGTGGTTCATCGTCTTCGGCGTCGTCGCCTTCTGGGTCGCCATCCCCGCGGCCCGCGAACTCCGGGCGTACCTCGGCGAGGACGCCGAGGGCGCCTGACCCGGCGGCGAACCCCCCCCTTTAGGAGTTGTCGCAGGGTCGGGGGCGGCTCAGCTAACGGTGTGCTCGTGCGCCACGAGCCCAGCACCGTGAGAACGAGTTACAGTTCGGATATCTGCTGTTCGAATCGCTCGACAATGTCATCTGTTCTCGCGACCGGGACGGCGTCCTGCTCGTCGTAGTCGCTGTCGTCGCTCCACAGGTGGGCGTCGCGCTCGATCGCGGCCGCCAGGTAGACCGCGTCATCGGGGTCGGTGTTCCGCATGATCCGCGCGGCCTCCTGGAGGGAATCGAGGACTACCGGGCGCGGCACGACATCGATTCGCTCGAACAGCAGCTCGATGAGCTCCTCGACCCCAACTGGCGAGAGACCGGCCTTCTCGGAGACCATCTCGGTGTACGCACCGATCTCGTCGTACACGTAGGCCGGGGTGAGGAGGCCGTCTTCGAGCTCGACGAGGAGCCTGCGGGTCATCGAATCAGCGATGAGGCCGGAGAGGATGATGTTTGCGTCGACGACGTACTTCATACATCGGCCTGGTCGTCGAGATCGGCCATCGCCTCCTCGGTGGCGCCCTGGTCGATCCGGGCGGCGAGTTCGTCGACGTCCTCCTCGGTGAGTTCACTGCCTTCGACGAGTTCCTCCATCACCCGGAGGTCTCGGATCTTCTCGCGGATTGCCTGGCGGGCGACCTCGCTCCAGTTGATCTCCGGGTGGTCGTCCATCCGGTCTTTCAGCGAGTCATCGACGGAGACGGTGACGTTCGGCATCTCACATAATGCTGTGTATACACAGGAATAAATAAATTACGTGTGGCCCCTGGGGCCAGTGTCGACGCCGCCGTTCTTCAGTAGAGAAGTCCCAGACCCCGGGCCAACCGGGGCACCTTACAGTATAGGGCCACGTCGCGTCGATCACCTCAACCGACGAGGAATCCCGCGGCTTTCTCCCTGGGAAGACGGCAAAGGCGTTAGGTAGAAACGTCTCCTCTGATGGTGAGCCGTTCTGGCTGTTCACATCAACCCAGGCAGGTAGGGCCGGTTCGGTGCCGACCGTGACCTCAAGGAAGGTATACCTGCGATGTCGTTCTCGGCTTTCGATGCAGCGCGGCCGTGCCCCCCCTCGGAGCCTTTGAGGCGCTTCCGACGACCCGCGGCCTATTGATGATCAATAGCATGCAATTCGGTCCGAGTAGCGTTACATCGTCCCGGTGGGGTGCCGATCGGCACCGACCGTCAGACGACCTGGCTCCAGTAGGGCTTCACGAGGAAGAACAGCGCCTGGTAGGCGATGTACAGAAGCGCGACCGAGGAGGCCCCAATCGACGCCCAGGGGCGGTCGACGTCGAGGCCCTGGCGGGCCTCGACCTTCCGGGCCTCGAACTCGAAGAAGTCCGTCAGGAACAGCGTAACGACCAAAAGCGAGACGATCATGCCGGCGTGCCGGTGGACGGTCAGGTAGTAAAAGGCCCCGACGACGAGCAGGAAGTTCGTCGCCACGCGGAGCGGGTGGCGGCTGATCGCCTCCGCGCCCTCCTCGGCCTGGTCGACGATGCGGTCGTACTCGATCCCCCGGGCCACCATGTTGAGCACGACGAGGCCGAGCATGACGTACCCGATCACCGGCGCCAGATAGGTGTCGACCGGGCCGAACAGCGTCACCGATGGGTCCATGTCAACCGGTGGAGGCGGCGGCCATTAAGGTGTTTCCAATCACCGGCTTTCGCGTCGATACCGCCGGAAGCATTAACCTCGACGGGCCGGACGTGTGAGCCATGAGTGGCGGGAACCGGCCGGGATTGCTGGAGGTCGGCGGCCGGTTCAACCTCCCGGCCTGGGTCGTCAGCGGCATCGGGCTGGTCCTCACCGGGCTGTCGCTGTGGTACCTCATCGCCGTCCGCGCGTACTACGTCGGCGGGCGCCTGCTGGATCCCTCGGCGGCTGGCGTGCTACAGCTCCTCGAGATCGGGTTGCTCGGCGGGTTCTCCGTCGTGTTAGTGTACGCCGGTTACTGGCTCGCCGGCTCGCAGTTCGACCGCCGACGGCTCTGGTGGGCCGGCCTCTGGACCCTGATCGGGCTCACCGGCATTCTCGCCATCGTCGTGCTCGTGAACTCGATGCAGCTCATCCAGGGGCAGCGGCTCTCGGAGCCGACGTTCATCCAGACGCTGCTTCTCGCGGCCGGCGGCGGCGCCATCGCGGGGCTCCTGATCGGGGTCTCGACGGTCAAGGAGACCGTCGAGGCCCAGCGGGCCGAGCGGCAGCGGGACGCTCTCCTGTTCGTGAACGAACTCCTGCGGCACAACGTGCTCAACGGGATGCAGGTCGTGAAAGGCAACGCCGAACTGCTCGCAGAGCACGTCGACGAGGACGGCGAGGAGCTGCTCGGGACGACGAACGACCGCGCGGAGAGCATCGTCGAACTCGTCCAGAACGTCCGCGTGCTCGTCGACTCCGTCTCCCGGGAGACGTCGCTCCGGCCCGTCGACCTGGAGGCGGCGGTCGGACGGTCGGTCTCCGAGGCCCGGAGTGCCACCCCCGACGCCGACGTCACCGTGACCCTCCCCGACGACGTGGCGGTCGAGGCCGACGACCTCCTCGGGTCCGTCCTCCGGAACCTCCTGTCGAACGCCATCGAACACAACGACGCCGAAACACCGGAGGTCGTCGTCGACGCGGCGGTCGACGGCGACACCGTCCGGCTCCGGGTGTCGGATAACGGGCCGGGCATCCCGGCGTCCCAACGCGAGGCGTACTTCGAGGCCGGCAACCAGGACGATTCCAGCGTCGGCCAGGGGCTCGGTCTCTACCTGGTCGACACCCTGGTGGCGCGGTACGGGGGCGACGTCCGGATCGACGACAACGAGCCCCGCGGGACGACCGTGACGGTGGAACTGCAGCGGGCCGGCGGCTGACACTGCCGGACAGTCGGTCGTCGCGACACGGTCGAGTGGAACGTCCCGTCGTCGGGGCCGGCGCCGGAGACGGCACCGGGGAACGGTGCCGAGAA
>PXQY01000102.1:9122-10060 GCA_003021745.1 Halobacteriales archaeon QH_7_69_31 | reverse complement strand
CTCGTCGGCGCCTACCTGGTCGTCCTCCTCGGTACGGGCGCACTGGTGTCCTCGCCACTGCCGGCCGCAGTGGCCGTCGCCGGAACCGTCGCCATCGGCGCCCTGCTCGGGATACTGCTCGAGCGGGTCGTGTTCAAGCAGTTCATCGGCGAGCCGGTGTTGTCGGTCATCATCATCACGCTCGCGCTCGGCGGCATCTTCGGCGGCTTCGTCCAGTTCCTGTTCGGCCGGAACTTCCGCGCCTATCCCGAGCCGCTCCTGTTCGACCGGAACGTCGGCCTCCCGCTGGGGGCGTCGATACCCGCCGCCTACGCCATCGCAGTGCTCATCTCGCTGGCCGTCGTCGTCGCGCTGATGCTGTTCTTCCGGTACACCGTCACCGGGAGCATTCTCCGGGCGGCTGCCAGCGACGAGCAGGCCGCGATGGTCCTCGGCGTGAGCATCGAGCGGACCATCGCCGTCGCGTGGGCGCTGTCCATCGGCGTCACCGCCGTCGGCGGCATGTTGCTGGCGATGTCCTCGGGCGGCGCCGGCTTCTCCATCGAGACCACCGGCATCATCATCTTCGCCGCGGTCGTGTTCGGCGGCCTCGACTCCATCCCCGGCGCGTTCGTCGGTGCACTGATCGTCGGCCTGCTGGAGGAACTGGGTTCGTACTACCTGGAGGGCGGGTCAGCAATCGTCGCGCCGCTCATCAACGTGAAGCTGGACTTCGGCGCCGGCTTCGGCCAGATTCTGCCGCTGATATTCCTCCTGCTCGTCATCATCGTGAAACCGTACGGCCTGTTCGGCACCGAACGCATCGAGCGGCTCTGATCGGACCATGCTACGACACGACCACCACAGCGACGCACCGCCGGTCGAGGCCGCCTCGACCGCGACCGCCGCCGCAGGCGAGGGGGTGCGGTGACCGTGCCCTGCGGCGAGTACTTCACCAG
>PXQY01000102.1:0-8945 GCA_003021745.1 Halobacteriales archaeon QH_7_69_31 | reverse complement strand
GCCGTCGCCTTCGGCCTTCCCTCGTTCCGGGTCAAGGGCTTCTACATCGCCATCTCGACGCTCGCGCTGCAGTTCATCGCCGAGTGGTTCTTCAACAACTCGCGGGCGGCCTGGATTCACGGCGGGGCCCAGCAGCGACTCCCCTCCCGGACGGGGCTCGTCGGCCCCTTCGCGGAGGTCGGCACCGACCTGCACGTCTACTACATCGCCCTGCTGGCAATGTTGCTGTTCGCGATGGTTTCGCTGAACCTCTCGCGGACCGGCATCGGCCGGACGTTCCGCGCGGTCCACGAGAACGACCTCGCGGCGGCCGTCCTCGGTATCAACGTGTTCAAGAACAAGCTGCTGGCGTTCGCGGTCGGCGGCTACATGATCGGCGTCTCCGGCGGCCTCTTCGGCTTCTACCTCGGCTTCCTCAACCCGGGGTACTTCGACCTCGCGCTGACGCTCGAACACTACGTAATGTTGCTGTTCGGCGGCCTCGGCCGCGTGTGGGGCGCGCTCATCGGCGTCGGCGTCGTCACGTTCATTCAGGAGTTCCTCCGGGGGTTCCTCCAGGAGGTCTCGGCGGCCACCGGAACCAACGCGACCGCGCTGGTGTCGGTGTTCTTCGGCGCCATCATCATCGTGGTACTGGCCGTCGAGCCGAAGGGCGTCCTCGCCGCGCTCGGACAGCTGAAAGACTACTTGCGGAACTGGCCGTACGCCTACTGATGGAGGTGACAGAGACCGCCCGCGACCTCCTCGATCTGCCCTTCCACCGGGCCAACGACATCGAGGTGGTGGCGGTCACGGAGACGACGGCCCACACGCGGTGGCCCTACGACCGGACGATGGTCGGCAACCCCGAGGTCCCGGCGATCCACGGCGGCGTCATCTCCGCGCTCGCCGACCTCACCGGCGCGGCGCCGTTCGTGGGCAGCCTCGGCCGGTACACGCCGACGGTCGACCTGCGAGTCGACTACCTCGACCCCGCCGGCGCGGCGGACCTCGAGGGCCACGCCGAGGTCGTTCGGCGGGGCGAAAGCGTCGGCGTCGCCGAGACCGTCGTCGAGTCCGGCGGCGACGAATGCGCAACGGGTCGGGGGGTGTACAAACTGGACAGATGACCGAGCCAGACACGGATCGCGACGGGGTCACCGATCCGACCGTCGACTCGGCGGCCCTGGGCCCGCTCGATGGCGCGACCGACGTCCACGTCCACCTCATGCCGGACCGCCTGCTCGATGCCATCCGCGGGGCGCTCCACGAGGCGGCCGGCTGGGAGTTTCCTCATCCGACCGAGCGTGACGCGATCGAGGCCGAGCTCCGGGCCCACGGCGTCGACCGGTACTGCGCGCTCCCGTACGCCCACGAGCCCGGGATCGCCGCTGAGCTCAACGACTGGGTGCGCCAGCGGGCCGCGGCGTCGGAGATGTGCGTCCCGTTCGCCACTGTCCACGGCGAGGACGACGTCCGGGCGGTCGTCCGGGAGGCCTTCGAGGGCGGCGCCAGGGGGCTGAAGTTCCAGTGTCCGGTCCAGGAGGTCGGGCCGGACGATCCCCGACTCGACCCCGCCTTCGAGCTGGCCGCCGAGTACGACCGGCCGATCCTCTTTCACGCCGGCACCGCGCCGATGTTCGAGGACTCACCGCACGTCGGCGTCGACGCCTTCCGGTCGTTCCTCGAATCCTACCCGGAGGTCCGGGGATGCTGTGCCCACATGGGCGCATTCGAGACCGAGGCGTTCGTCGCGACCGTTCGCGAGCACGACAACGCGTTCCTCGACACCTGCTTCGCCATGTCGACCGCCGTCGGCGACTACATGTCGTTCGACCCCGACTCGGTCGACGACGCGGTCTTCGAGGACCTGGCGGGGCGTGTCATGTTCGGTTCCGACTACCCCAACATCCCTCATCCCTACCGCGCGGAGTACGAGGGGTTGGTGTCGCGGGACCTCTCGTCGTCGGCCCGGGCGGCGCTGTTCGGCGGTGCTGCCGAGCGGTTTCTCGGTAGGCGAGGATAGCTTTTTGTTACCGTCGTCCGAGTTCTGCACGAATGGTTTCGAGGCGAGCCGCACTCGCGGGTGGTGCCGTCGCGGTCGGCGCGCTCGGCGTCGGCGCAGGGTCGTGGTATCGCCCCGGGATAGACCCCCGGGAGCCGCCCGTCGACGCCTGGCCGATGGCCGGATACGGCCCGTCCGGCACCGCCGCGAACGCCGACGCCAGCCTCCCGGCGTCGCCCGAGTCGGCCTGGTCGACGAAACCGCTGAACGGCATCTATCCGACCGGGCTCGTCGCCGACGCCGAGCGGGTATACGCCGCCGGCGACGGCGTCGCCGCCCTCGAGCGGGGGGACGGCGCGACCGCCTGGACGGACGACGGCGACGTCGGCGGGCCGGCGGCGCTCGCCGGGGGGTCGCTGTACGTCGCGCCGGGGGACTCCGTCCGTGGGGTCCGTCAGGCGGTCGTCGCCTTCGACGCACGGAGCGGCAACCGGCGGTGGACGACGTCGTCGGTCGTGGAGGCGACGTCAGTCCTCGTCGCCGACGGGTCGCTGTTCGTCGGAACGGAGTCCGGCCTGTCCGGGCTCGACGACTCGAACGGCGGCGAGCGCTGGTCGGTCGCGGGGCCGTACGAGCCCGTCCCGGTCGTCGCCGGCGGACGGCTGTGTGCGACGGAGGGCAGTCCGTCTCTGGGCGGGGAAACGGTCGCCTTGCGGTCCCGTACCGCCACGGACGTCGTCGTGGGACGGTCTCCGTCGGTCGGATGGACGCAGGACCACGGCGGGGGTCCGCTCGGGGTGTCGGCGACCGACGGGCGCCTCGTCATCGGGGTTTCCCGTTCAGCGGAGACAGCGGGCCCGATACTGATGTGTCACGACATCGAGAGCGGCGGCGTCGAGTGGCAGGCCACCGTGCCGGCGGCGGACCGAGACGAACCGGCTCGGGGCGGCCCGCTCGCGGTCTCGGACGGTCGGTGCGTCGCCGGGTACAGTCGCGGCGACGCCGTCTCCGGCACCGACGCCGTCGTCTGCCGGGCAGTCGGTGACGGCGAGCCGCTGTGGCGCATCGGGACGGACGGTCACGTTACCGACATCGCCGTCGTCGGCGACGGCGTCGTCTTCGGAACGGAGAACGGCATCGTCCGGGCGGTGGACCTCGAGACAGGGGCGGACCGCTGGCGGGTCGACGTCGTCGTCCGCGTGCACGTGCTGGCACCCGTCGACGGGACGGTGTTCGTCGCGTCCAGGGGCGGCCAGGTGTTCGCGGTTCGATGACCACTCGCACGAACCCGGTCCTCACCCGACTACTCGTCGCCGTCAGTACCGCTCGTCGACGACGCCGGTTTCGCCGACGTCCTCGAGGAGGTCGATGGCGTCGGGCGCGACGAGCAGCCGATCCTCGACCGCTGCGGCCAGTTCCTCCGGGTCGGCGTCGCCCTCGACGACGAGCCGGATCTCGTCCGTCGATGCGGGTCGGGTCACCTCGAGGCGGAACTCGCCGGTCAACCCCTCGAACCCCGCCAGCACCGTGGCCAGGGACTCGGGGTAGAGCTTCACGCCCTTGACCTTCAGGCGGCCGTCGGTCCGCCCGATGACGCCGTCCGGGAGGACGACCCGACCGTCCCGGGCCGCCCACTCGGTGAGGTCGCCCGTCCGGTACCGGACGAGGGGACAGGCCTCCTTCCGGAGGTGGGTCACGACGAGTTCGCCGCGTTCGCCGTACGGCAGCACCTCGCCGGTGTCGGGGTCGATGACCTCGACGAGGGCGTAGTCCTCGTGGACGTAGAGGCCGTCTTCCGCCGCCGTCTCGGCGGCGACCGGGAGGATCTGTCTGGTGCCGAAGTAATCGACCGCCGTGGTCGCCTCGAGGGCCGCTTTCACGTCCTCCCGCAGCCCCGGGATCGAGGTGAACGGTTCGCCGGCCCCGACGAAGGTGTCGACGCGGCCGCCCGCGGCGCCGATCTTGAGCGCGAACGAGGGATTGCCGACGAGGGCGTCGACGTCGTACTCCGCGATGGTCCCGGCCGCCTGCTCGGAGTCGCCGGGCCCGGCCGGGATTACTTCCGCGCCGAGCGCCGTCAGGCCGCGCTGGACGATGATTCCGGTCCCGAAGGTGTGGTAGCCGAACGTGTTGAGGACGCGGTCGCCGGGATCGATGCCGGCCGCGGCGAACACCTCGGCGTTCGCCTCGGCCTGCCAGGTGAGGTCCCGCTCGGTGTCGAACACCGGCGCGAGCCCGTCGCCCAGCGGCGTGAAACACATCATCGCGGCGCCGTCGTACAGCGACCCCTCCGGCGCGTGGTACTCGTAGTCGGCCGTCAGGTCCGCGCCGGTCAGGAAGGGGACCTCGCGGAACGCCGCCTCGGAGTCCACCCCCTCGACGTCGTCGTAGAGGTCGTGGGCCGCCGCGCGTTCGAGCTGCTCGCGTAGCGCCGCCAGGGTCTCCTCGTCCATGGTATCGCCTGGCACGGGCGCGGACAAAAAACCGCAGGGCCGCCCGGCCGGGGCACCGGCACCCAGCGCGTCCTCGTCGGTCCGTCGGTCGGGTGCACCGATCCCGGAGGCATCAGGTTACCGGCACCCCTGCACCGAGCCCGGCGAGCGCCTCGCCGATGGCCCGCTCGTACTCGTCGGGCTCGTAGCCCAGCCGCGCGATCCAGACGTCCCGGTAGGCGGGGTGTAGAATCGGGAGGATCGGCGGGAGGGCGTCGGGCCGGATCGGCTCCAGGACGGCCTCGAGGAAGCCGTCGACCGATCGGTCCGTCGCGGCGAGCAGCGACTCCGTGGCGTGGCGGCCGGTCGGGACGACGCAGTCGGGGGCGACCCTCTCGAGTTCCGCCAGCAGGTACGGGCGGCAGTTCGCCCGCTCGGTCGGCGTCGGCTCGCGGTTCGAGCCCTCCCCGTCCGACGGGAAGCACTTGACGGCGTTCGTGAAGTACAGGTCGTCCGGCCGGTACCCCAGGCCCTCGAAGAGGTCGCGGACGCGGCGGCCGCTGTGTCCGGCGGTATAGGCCATCCCTGTATGGTTGCCGCCCCGCCACCGGTCGGCGTCGGGGTCGCCGGCGCCCGGCGCCTCGCCAACGATGACGAGCGTGGCGTCCGTGCTGCCGACGCCCCACGCGATCCGGCAGCGGGCGTCGGCGAGGTCGGAACACCGACGGCAGTCGTTCGCGAGTGGGTTCCGGTCGGTGGGGTCGGGGAACGTCGCCACGTCCGGCGTTCGGCCGCCGGCGACCTATCCCTTCCGACTGCCCGTCGGCGACGGTCGAAACACCTAAACCCGAAAGCGGTCGATTATCGTCAATGCGCGAACTCGTCGTCTCCGCGGCCGAACTGCTGGCGTACCTCCTCACCACTGGCGTCCTCGCTGCCGTGGGGCTGTTCGCCGAACTGACGAGCGTCTCCTACATCTCGGCGGGCAACACGACGTTCGCCGTCTGGTTGGCCGTCGTCGGCGCGGTCGCACTGTATGCAGCCTTCTCGCTTGGGACCGAGCAGCTCCTCCCGCGGCTGCGGTCGCTGCGGGCCTGAGCAACCGGTCAGTTCCGCGTGGGCTCGGACTCGCCGGTCGTTTCCCCGTCTGCAGGCGGGTCGTGGCCCTCTGCGGCCTCGGCCACGTCGGTGTTCTTCGGCGTGTCGACGTGCCAGCGGTCGACGGTCGTCCGGTAGTCGGCGAGCCTGTTCGAGGTCCGGATCTTCAGGTCGTCGTCGTTGACGTCCACCTCGAAGACGTACTCGTCGTCGGTCCGCCGGAGGGTCGCGCTGACGAGTCCGTTGTCGAAGTAGTAGGGCGACACCTGCGTCATCACGTTCTCGTAGACGCCGCCCTCGACCGTCCGGACCGCCCGCCTGGTCGCCGAGTCGGCCGCCCGCGCGACGTACTCCATCGACGCCCGCCACTCGTCGACGGCCGCTTTCGGGTCTTCGAGGCTGTCGTAGGAGTCGGTGAGCTTCTCGCCGGCGGCCTTGAGGTCCTCGTCCGGGGCCTTCCCCGCCCGCTCGCCGTCGCCCTCCGAGATGCTCGCCTGCGCCGCCGTCTTCTCGCTGACGTCCTCCCGGAGGCGCTCGTCGGCCTTCGGCCGCCACACGTCGAACTCCTCGAGGGCGGTCCGGTCGACGGCCTCGCCATCCGCGGCCAGGTCCTTCAGGGCGCGGGTGATCCGTTCGCCGTGCTCGACCACGTCCCCCCAGCTTCCCCGGACCTCGAACCCGGAGACGGTCTCCTCGTACTCCATCGTCGCGCCGTTGGCCGCCCACGAGTAAACCTCTTGCCGCTGGCTCGGTCGCCGACGACCGGCTTTATGCTGGCGGCGGTCCGGTGGGCACACATGCCCATCGAGGATCGGGACGACGCCCACGTCATCACCCACGCGCTGGCGAAGCACACGCTCTCGGAGCTGCGCTCGGTCGGCACCGACCAGGTCGCCTTCCGGGAGGGCCTCGTCGACCTGGGGCGGCTCTGCGGGTTCGAGATCATCGACGGCATGCTGGAGACCGAGTACGTCTCCATCACGACGCCGTTGGCCGAGACCACCGGGGAGGCGCTGGGCGGCCTCGACGACGTGGTCATCGTCAACGTCCTCCGGGCGGCGACGCCGTTCGTCGAGGGCCTGGTCGAGGCGTTCCCGCGCGCCCGGCAGGGCGTCATCTCCGCGGGCCGCGACGAGGAGGCGGGGATGGACGAAGACGGGGAGTTCCCGATCACCGTCGACTACGTGAAACTCCCGGAGATCGACGGCGACGACACCGTCATCGTCGCCGACCCGATGCTCGCGACCGGGAGCACGATGCTCGCGGTGCTGGAGGAGGTCGTGGGGATGGGCGACCCCGAGCGCCTGGTGGTGCTGTCGGCCGTCAGCGCGCCGCCGGGGCTCGTCCGCGTCGACGAGGCCTACCCCCGGGCCGACGTCATCACCGTCAGCATCGACGAGCGCCTCGACGACGACGGCTACATCGTCCCCGGCGTCGGCGACGCCGGCGACCGCGCGTTCGGCACCTGACGGCCGCGACGCCCGGCAGGACGTGTTGACGGACCGCTAGACGTTCCCGACCGGGAAACCCCGTCGCTTCAGCTGGACCCCGCTGCCATCGCTCGGTTCTCGTCCTGTGGAAACGTCAGACACGCGGCAGACATCCAGGGGCTCGATGGGGCGGCCGCGTAAGACACGCCGCCCGGACGGCCGGCCGAAACACCATCCCTTCACCTGGACCCGGCCGCCGTCCCGCGGTTTCGTTCCTGTCGAAACGTCAGACAGCCGGCAGACGCCGGCCAGCACGCTGCCGGCCGCCCGTCGCGCCCTGCCGCCTCCGAACAGCCGGACGCGTCGGCGACCTGGAGCCCGGTCCCACTGGAGCGCTCGGGCGGGGGGCCGCCTCGACGGTCGATGCGTGCGCGCCCGGGGAGCGCCGACGACACGAGCCACCAGCGGCGGCGACCACTGGCGGCGGCGCCAGGTGTTTGTACAGGGGGCGACGTACCCGCCCACAATGGCGGCGGTGGCGACGGTTGTGGTGGCCGGCGCGGCGAGTCTCTTCATGGCGTGGGCCATCGGCGCCGGCTCCTCCGGGTCGACCCCCTTCGCGCCGGCGGTCGGCGCCAACGCCATCTCCGTGTTGCGGGCCGGCCTCCTCGTCGGCATCCTCGGCCTGCTCGGCGCGACGCTGCAGGGCGCGAACGTCACCGAGGCCGTCGGCCGGGACCTCCTCGTCGGCACGACGCTGTCGGCCGGCGCCGCCACCGCGGCGCTGTTTATCGCGGCCGCCCTGGTCGCCGTGGGCGTCTTCGCCGGCTACCCGATCGCGACCGCCTTCACCGTCACCGGCGCCGTCGTCGGCGCCGGCCTGGCGATCGGCGGCGCCCCCGCCTGGGGGAAGTACGGCGAGATCCTCGCCGTCTGGACGCTGACGCCGTTCGTCGGCAGCGGCGTCGCCTACGCGACCGCCAGGCTCCTCCGGCACGACGACGTCGCCGAGCGGGTCGCCATCCCGGCCCTGGCCGGGCTCGTCGGCGCCATCGTCGCCAACGTCGAGTTCGTCCTCTTCGGCCCGCCGGGCGGGACCGGTACGGTCGCCGCGGCGGTCGGCGGCGACGCGGCCGGCGCGCGGGCGGCCGTCACGCTTTCGGTCGCCGGCGCGGCCGCCGCGGCACTGGCCACCGACATGCGGCACGACGAGGCCGCCGGCCAGCGGCACTTCCTCCTGGCGCTCGGGGCGCTCGTCGCCTTCTCGGCGGGCGGCAGCCAGGTCGGGCTCGCCCTGGGCCCGCTGTTGCCACTGTTGGACGCCACGGGCGTCGAGGTACCGCTCGTCGCGCTGCTCTTCGGCGGCGGCGTCGGCCTCCTCGCGGGCTCCTGGACGGCCGCCCCACGGATGATCAAGGCCATCGCCCGGGACTACTCCTCGCTCGGCCCGCGGCGCTCCATCGCCGCGCTCATACCCGCCTTCGCGATCGCCCAGACCGCCATCCTGCTCGGCGTGCCGATCTCGTTCAACGAGATCGTCGTGTCGGCCGTCATCGGCGCCGGCGCGGCCGCCGACACCGGGGGCGTCAGCGGCCGGAAGATCGGCTACACCCTCGTGGCGTGGCTCGGGTCGCTGCTGGCTGCTGGTGTCCTCGGCTACGTCGTCTACACTGCGGGGGCGTTGGTCGTCTAACGGTCCGTCCGGTGGGTTCCGACGGCCGGTCTACCGGAATCCATCGATCGGAACCCGGCGGCCTCGATCGAAGCATCCTTGCAGACGTGGATCGAGTTCACCAGGGACCGTCGAGCGAGGCACTGTTCAAGTAGGCGAAGGTGGCCGACAAAACCGACCTCGGGAGGGAATTCCGAGGGGCCGACCGCTCGCCGGTATAGGCGACGCAAGCCGCGAGGGACCCGACGGTCCCTCGGCCCGCTCGCGCGGCAGCGCCGCGCGAGGACACCGCAGCGGAGCGAGGAGCGCAGCGAGCGTAGACCGGCGAG
>PXQY01000135.1 GCA_003021745.1 Halobacteriales archaeon QH_7_69_31 | reverse complement strand
CTCTTGTCGTAAAGTCCCCTTTACAGTAAAGCATACTTTACACATCGACTTCAACCTTCTGGTCGGCTCACCAGCGGACGTGGGATTATGTCGGCGGCCCCCCCATCGGCGGGTATGCGCGAACCCAGCGAGGAACTCGCCGAGCGCATCGCCGGCGAGATCGCGCTCTCGGCGGACCCGGGCGCCACGCTCCGGAAGTGGCGCGAGGAGTTCGACGTCACCCAGACGCGGCTCGCGGAGGAACTGGACGTCGCCGCGTCGGTCGTCTCCGACTACGAGAGCGGGCGCCGCGAGAACCCGGGCATCGGCGTAGTCAGTCGCGTCGTCGAGGCCCTGCTCGCTATCGACGAGCGCCGTGGCGGCGACCGGGTCCGCCAACACGCCCGCGTACTCTCTGCGGGGTTCGACCAAGAGGTCGTCCACGACCTCCGGGAGTACGAGGCGACCGTCCCGCTTGCCCGGTTCTACCGCGCCGTCGACGCCGAGACGGTCGCCGCCGGCCGGGCCGACACCGTCGCCGGCCACACCGTCATCAACAGCGTGGCGGCCATCAAACGGCTCTCCAGGGAGGAGTTCTACCGGCTGTACGGTCAATCGACCAACCGGGCTCTCGTGTTTACCGGTGTCACCCGCGGCGAGTCGCCGCTGGTGGCGCTCCGGGTCGTCACGCCGACGCCCTCGGCGGTCGTCCTGCACGGCATCGAGCCGCCGGACCTCTGGGAGCACGCGCCGGCGCTCGCCCGCGCGGATGGCGTCTCGCTCGCGACGACGACGCTGCCGCTGGAGGACCTGCTGGAGGCGCTCAGGGAGTTCCCGTGAGCGTCGGCGGGTCGGCCCGTAATCGAACGGTTACTCGAGGAGTTCCGCGTTGACCTGGCCGTCCTGGCCGGGCCGGGAGGTGACGCGGGCCGTCCCGACTGACGTCTCGACCACGGCGCCTTTCGTGACGATGTTCCGCCGCACGTAGTTCGGGTTCGAGGGGTTCTCGACGACGTCCTCGACGTCGGCGCGCTCGACGCCGTCCTCGGTCGCCACGCTGGCGACGCTCCGTGAGACGGCCCGCACCTTCGTGGTACCGCCCCGGGTCTCGGCGACCTTCAGCTCGTCCTCGCCGACGGTGGTCTCGGTCGGGGCCGACCCCTGCTCGTGTTTCTGCTTCTTCCGGACCCGCCGGCGACGGCCGCCGGTGCGCGTCTTCTCGGACCGAGCGTGGTTCATAGGGGAACGGTGCCCGGCCGCGCACTTGAACTCCGTGGTTCCGTCTGTCAAGCCCCGACGGGAGGTTCTTTGGGCCTGGCCCGCCCACTCCCCGCATGACACTAAACGAACTCCCCGATGTCGACCCGGCAGCCGGCGAAGTCGAGACCGCGGAACTCGTGGTCGACGACGACGTGCTGGTGAAACTGTTCGCGCTGGGCCCCGGCGGCGCCTTCGAGCCGCACGTCCACGACGACTCGACCAACGTGTTCCATCTGCTGGAGGGCGAACTCGTCGTGACGCAGGACGGCACCGAGGAGGTGGTGTCTGCACCCGCCGTCGTCCACAACGCACCCGGCGTCGAACACGGAGCGAGAAACGACAGCGAAGAGCGGGCGCTCCTGACCGCGAGCCTCTGTCCGCTGCCGTGATCTCGCGATCGCCGGGAGGGACACCGCTCCGGATCGGGTAGCGACGCGGCGGGAACTGGCCAACTCCGGCGCCGGGCTACCACCTGTTCGGGTCGATCCCGTGTTCCTCGTGGCGGTTCGCGAAGTCGAAGGTGGTCACGTCTGCCCCGTCGGTGCGTACCTCGTTCTCGGAGACGGAGTGGACCTCGAACTGCTCGTTCGAGAGGCCGACCTCGGCACGGTCCCCGAACTGGACCCGGTTGAAATCGTCGCGGCTCGTCCAGGCGTTCCGGCAGCCGATCCCCTCGTCGTCGTTCGCGAAATCCTCGCCACAGAAGCCCAACATGTACTTCACTTCGAACCGGCCCCCCAACTCGCGGTGCCGGTTCTCGCTGACGACGATATCGTCGGGCGCACCGACGGCGTCGCCCAGGAAGTCCGGGTCGTAACGGACGTCGATCCGTTCGCCGTCGCCGCCGAAGAGGACTTGAAGGGGTTGGTCTAGGTAGGTCCGACCGTCGTGACCCCAACGCAGCGCGACGATCTTCAGTTGGAGGTACCCGGTCTTCGCCGGCCCGAGGTCCAGGCGGCCACACCCCGCGATACCGGTCGACGCCAGCGCCGCACACGACGTCGCGAGGACCTCTCGTCGCGAAACCATGAGCAAATATCTTCTCCGTCGATACATAAATACATCTGATTCACCCGGCCGTGGAGCGATCCTCGACCGCGCACACCGGTTTACAGGCGATGATGACGGGCGGGCGGAGCACGCCCGCTCGACCGCGTTCGAGACGATGGACACGTCTCGGTGGCGTGGTCGCCGGCCACGGTCGCTGTCCCGTCGTGTGCAAATCGGTGGCCACGTTTGCGGTGGTCCGACCGACTCGGCGGCCGAGTTCCCTCCCGAATGCCCTACCTCGGGGGCGAACTCGTCGAACCGCTCGAAGGCGTCGTCGAGGGCACTGCCGTGTTAACGCTCCGTGTCGACTACTCTGCGTCCTCCCCGCGCCCCGCCAGCCCCGCCAGGTGCGGCGCCTCCTCGATGATTATGTCGCCGGTCCCCAGTCGGGCAGCGTTCTCGCTGCCGGGAAGACAGAAGACGGGCACGCCGTCGGCGACTCCCGCCACCGCCCGCGTGCCGACCACCTTCGTCCCGATCTCCTCGTAGGACAGCGTCCGGAACAGCTCGCCGAACCCGGGCAGCCGCTTGTCGAACAGCGGCTCGACGGCCTCGGCGGTGACGTCGTCGGGGGTGACGCCCGTGCCGCCGGTCGTGACCACGCAGTCGGTGTCCTCGCGCTCGACGAACCGGTCGACGGCGTCCTGGACGCCGTCGTACTCGTCGGTGACGAGTTCCCGGATCGTCACCTCGTGGCCGGTGCCCTCGAGCACCGACTCGATGGCGTCCCCGGCGGGGTCGTCGTCGAGGCTCCGGCTCGAGGAGACCGTGAGGACGGCGACCCCGAGTTCCGCCGCGTCGTGGCGGTGGTGGTCGTCGTGCGTGGCGTGGTCGTGGTCGTCCTGCTCGCCGGCCTCCGCACCATTGTCGGTCTCGCCCATGCTCCAACACCGGCCCAAACCGGGTAAAGCCCATCGCCCCTGACCGGGTGGGGCGGGACACTCCCGGCGTCGCGTCTGTTGGACCCGGCGGTGACAGTCGCGGTGTCGCGCCGATGGAAACCCGCGGTGACAGTCGCCGCGGCGGCCGGACTCCCGGCGCCGGCTTCGCTACTGTTTTCCACCCGGCGGCCCCAGTCCCGGTCATGAAGGCGGTCTTCTACGAGGAACACGGCTCGAGTGACGTCCTGGAGTACGGCGAGTTCCCCGACCCCGAGGTCGGCCCCGAGGAGGTGCTCGTCGAGGTGCGGGCCGGCGGCATGAACCACCTCGACGTCTGGACCCGGAAGGGCATGCCGAGCCCCGAGGCGATGCCGCACGTCCAGGGCAGCGATGCGGCCGGCGTCGTCGAGGCGGTCGGGGACCGCGTCACGCGCTTCGAGCCCGGCGACCGCGTCGTCGTCGACCCGGGGCTGTACTGCGGAGCGTGTGAGTTCTGTCGGGAGGGCGAGGAGTCACTCTGCGTCGACTACGAGATGCTCGGCGAGCACGTCCGCGGCGTCCACAGCGAGTACGCCGCCGTGCCGGCGACGAACCTGCTTTCCCTCCCGACGGACGTCGACTTCGTGACGGCCGCCGCCGCGCCGCTGGTCTTCCAGACCGCCTGGCGGATGCTCATCACCCGGGCGGAGATCCAGCAGTCCGACAGCGTGCTGGTGCTGGGCGCGTCCGGCGGCGTCGGCCACGCCTGCGTCCAAATAGCCGCGAACGAGGGCTGTGAGGTGTGGGCGACCGCCTCCAGCGACGAGAAGTTGGCCCACGCCGAGGAGTTGGGTGCCCACCACACCGTCGACTACACCGACGTCAACTTCGCCGACGCAATCGAGACCGAGACCGACGGCCGCGGCGTCGACGTCGTCGTCGACCACGTCGGCGAGGCAACGTGGTCGGATTCGCTGTCCGTCGCGGCCCGCGGCGGCACCGTGGTCACCTGCGGGGCGACCTCCGGCATCTCGCCGGAGACCAATATCCCGACGGTGTTCTGGAAGCAGCTCGACATCCTCGGCTCGACGATGGGCACGCCCGGCGAGATGGACGACGTGATGGCGGGGGTCTTCGACGGCACCTTCGAACCGCACGTCCGGGCGGTACTGCCGATGAGCGAGGCCGCCCGCGGCCACGAGATGCTCGAAACGCGTGAGGGCTTCGGGTCGGTCGTCCTCGTGCCGGACGCCATCCACGACGACGTGGTCGAGTGATCGCGCGATGGGCGACGGCGACAGTCACGACCCCGACGCGTTCGACGACGGGGAACGGGAGAACACCGATGTCGACCCAGCCGGGCCCGTGCCGGCGGACGCCGACGGTCGGCAGCGACGACCCGGGTCGGCCGCGGCCCACGACCGGGACGCCGACCCCGCGGCCCGTCGGACGCCCGCCGAGCGCACGTTCGACCGGCGCGGATGGGTGCTGGTCGCCGCCATCGCCGTCTGCTTTCTCCTCGTCCCTGGAGTCATCCTCGCGTACCCCCACGTCGGCCACCGCCTGGGGCTGTCCTTTTACCACACCTACCTCGCGTTGCCGATGATCCCGGCCATCGTGCTCGCGATACTCGCCGTCTGGGCGACCGCCAGGCCCTGACAGGCGGGTCCGGGGCCCGGCCCCCTCCCGGCGTCACCCCGACGGCGCGGTTCGGGAGGTCTAACGCGACCGGGTGCCGGCCACCCGGCCCGGGCAGTCGTCGTGGCGGCCCGCGACGTTCCACCGCCAGGCCGGCCTCCGCCAGGAGTCGGCCCGCCGGTAGGCGATCGTCGGGGCGATCAGTGAGCTATCTGTGGATAACGGTCGCGGCACGCACCGGGCTGCTCGACCGACGGCTGCCCGGCGGGCCCGGGCGCATCGTCACGTCACGGAGGCCGGCCGCCCGAGGCGGGATCGTGGGAGGTCCCGTCCGCTATCAGCTTGTACAGCAGGGCCACGATGCCGATGAAGGTGGCGACGAATCCGACGGTGGTGAAGACGAACCGGACCGACTCCCACGCCCGGTAGGGTAACACACTCACGAACAGCCTCGTCCCGATTACCTGCAGCAGGATGCCGGCCAGGACGACGATGTAGATCCCGACCATCTGCCGACTGACCGCGTACGTGAGCGCCGCCCTCGCGTTCGTATACGCCATGGTGGCCAGCCGCACCGGCGTCGCGAAAAAGGTTGCTCTTTGCATGGCCGGCCGCGCCCGCGGCCGACCCGTTCAGTCTCCGACGTCCCGTCGCATCGCGATCTCGAACCACGGACAGAGCCGGAGCTGGCGGTACCACCCCGGATTCCGGTGGAGGCGCCCGTACGGCACCCACAGCAGGCCGGCGACCTCCTCGGCGTCCGGGTCGAGGTCGAGTTCCTCGAGCGTGCACTGCAGGACCGCACAGACCTCCCACTCGAGGCCCTCGTTTCGGTAGTACCGCTTGTACTCGAACGTGTCGGTCACCCGGAGGTTGCTGTACTGTTCGGGCGTGATACCGAGTTCCGCCTCGAGGCGCTCGCGGGTCGCCGCCGTCTGGCTCTGACCGGAGACCGGGTGGGAGGCGACGGTGCCGTCCCAGTAGCCGTCCCACAGGCGCTTGTCGTGGGCGCGCTGGGCTAAAAGCAGGTGCCCGTCGCCGTCGAACACCAGCACCGTGAACGCGCGGTGGCGGACGCCCTCGCCCGTGTGGGCCTCCAGCCGGTTGACGGTGCCCGACGGCTCGTCGGCCGCATCGACCGCCACCACCTCCTGGCGTGCGTTCTCGTGTCCGGGCTCCGGCCCCGTGGTCTCGGGGTCGACGTCGTCAGTGCTCACGGCAGGCCAATCGGCGACCGACGGTAAGGCCTCTTCGCTCTCCGGCCACGTCACCCGACATACCCGGGGTCGCTCACTCCGAGGCCCAGGGGGCCGGGTCCGGGTCGTAGGTCTCGCCGACCGGCATCCGAACCCGGCCGGGCAGCGTCTCGATGTCGGCCTCGTGGCTCGTGATCGTCTCGCCGTCGAGGCTGAACGACACGGGGTCGTCGTCGATCGACCGGACGGAAAGCCCCGGGGTCGCCAGCCGGTAGATGTGCTCGCCGGAGCCGCCGAACAGCCGTTCGGAGGCCGCCTCGCTGACCACGTCGATGGTCGGGCCGTCCTCGACGATGGTGACCTCGAACAGCCCGTCCTCCATGTCGGCCTGGGTGTCGGCGTCGACCGGGAACCGGCGGCCGTTCCCGACCAGGACGAACGCGGCGTCGCCGCTCCAGGTCCGGCTGTGGGCGTCGTTCGTCTCGATGGACAAAGAGAGGCTCTCGTAGGAGACGGCCTCCTGGACGGTGTTCATGACGTATGCCATGACGCCGAAGTTCTCCTTGGCGTCCTGGGTCGTCGCCGCGCTGGCCTCGGCGGTGATCCCGCCGACACAGGAGTTGACGAACGTCCGGCCGTCGGCGACGCCGAGGTCGATGTCCCGGCGCTCGCCGTCGGCGAACACCTCGAAGGCGTGCTCTATGCCCTCGATGCCGACGTTCGAGGCGAAGTTGTTCCCGGTGCCGGCCGGGACGACACCGACGGCGACCTCCTCTAAGGCCCCGGCGCCGTGGAGGCCGTCGAGCACCTCGTTGACCGTCCCGTCGCCGCCCGCCGCCGCGACCAACTCGGCGCCAGCGGCGGCCGCCTCGGCGGCCAGCGCCGGCGCATCGCCCTCGCCGGCCGTCTCCCGGACCTCGAACCCATGGTCGGCCGCAAGGTTACGTACCGTCCCGGCGTGGTCCGCGCTCCCGCTTTCGGGGTTCAACACCACGACCCGGCGGTCCTCGGGAGGGGCGTCCATACCGACCGGGTTCGTGTCGAAAAATAGAAAGGTGTTCCGGTCCGGAGACCAAGCGTGTACGCCGTCGACCTCCACACCCACACCCGCTTTTTCCACGGCCGCCGGCGGCTCGGCGACCTGTACGACCCGCTCGGCTACCGCCTGGTGGCCGCCAGTGCCGGCCTCCGGGGGCTCGACGGCGTCGCCACCACCAACCACGACTACTACACCGAGTTTCCGGACTCGCTCGGCGTCACCGCCATCCCCGGCACCGAGATCACCACGACCCGCGGCCACCTCCTGGTGGTCGGGCCGGACCCCCCGGCGGAGACCGACCCCGGCGAGTTGACCCCGGCCGATGCGGTCGCGCTCGCCCACGACCGGGACTGTGCGGCCGTCCTTGCCCACCCGTTCCGGAACAGCACGGTCCGGGACGTCGAGGACCTCCCGCTGGACGCCATCGAGGTCAACGGCAAGCACCCGCGGACCCGCACGTGGGTCGAGCGGATCGCCGACCACCGCGACCTCCCGGTGGTCGGCGGCAGCGACGCCCACTACCCCGTCGAGGTCGGCCGGGCCTACACTGCCGTCGAGGCACCGGAACTCACGCCCGCGGCAGTGGTCGCTGCCATCCGAGAGGGCCGGGTCTCGGCGACCGTCGACGATTCGCTGCCGTACCGGCTCCTCCGGGGGTTCTACCGGAAGATCCACGAGCGCAAGCGCCAGCTGGACCGGCCCGAGGCGGCGACGCCCGGCGTCGGGGACCCGCCAGGCGAGGACTGACCGGATGGCGAGTGGACCGTACAGCCGGGTCCGGCGGACTGACGCGACCACCCGCCCGCACCGGTCACCCGAGCTTCTCGTCGAGGATGAGTCGCGTCTTCGTGCTGACGACCTCGTCCAGCTCCCGTGCGCGAGTGATCATCCCGTTGAGCGCGCCGGTGTCGGCGGTGTCGGCGACCACAACTATGTCCTCCTCCCCCGAGACCTGCCACACGAAGTCGACCTCGGTCCAGTCGGCCATCCGATCGCTGATGTCGCCGGTGTCGACGTCCACGGCGACCCCGACCTCGACCATGGCTTTCACGTTGCCAGTCCGGGTCGCCACGGTGAACCGCTCTATGATCCCCTCGTCGATCAGGCGCTCGACGCGGTTGCGGACCGTCCCCTCGCTGGTCCCGACGCGGTCGGCGATCTCGGTGTAGGCCGTCCGGGAGTCACGACGGAGGATGGTGAGGATCCGGCGGTCCAGGTCGTCCATCGGGCCCGGACCTTCAGGCCGGCCGCACTTACCGATTACGAATTTCGAAGCGTTCCTTCGAACACAAGGATTATTTGTTGGTCACACGTACGCATCTCGTAATGACGGAGGCCTACCTCGCGCTGGAGGACGGCCGGGTCATCGAGGCCCGGAGCCGCGCCCCCGGCCGCGCCCGCGGCGAACTCGTGTTCACGACCGCCTACACCGGCTACGAGGAGTCCCTCACCGACCCCAGCTACGAGGAACAGGTGCTCACCTTCTCCTATCCCCTCATCGGGAACTACGGGGTCCGCGAGGCGCGGTTCGAGTCCGACCGGGTCCACCCCCGCGCCGCGGTCGCCCGCGAGTTCACCGACGACGTCGCCGCGTGGCTCGACGGCGAGGGCGTCCCCGCCGTCGACCACCTCGACACCCGCGACCTCGTGACCGCCATTCGGGAGCAGGGCGCGATGCAGTGCGGCATCGCCGCCGGCCCCGACGCGACGCCGGCGGCCGCCCGCGAGGAACTCGACGCCTGCGTCGCGATGAGCGACCACGTCGACATCGGCGCCCGTGTCAGCGTCGGCGCCCCCGAGACCCACAACCCCGACGGCGACGGCCCGACCGTCGCGCTTCTGGACTGTGGCGCCAAGGGCTCGATCGTCGACTCGCTGGTCGACCGCGACGCCGTCGTCGAGGTTCTCCCGTTCGACGCGACCGTCGCCGACGTCGAGGCCGTCGACCCCGAGGTGCTTTTCATCTCCAACGGCCCCGGCGATCCGAAGAACTTCGAGGCCGCGGCGGGGCTGAGAAGATGGAGTTCGGCCACCGCGGCGTCAACCAGCCCGTCCAGGACCTCCGCTCGGGCCGGGTCGTGATGACGACCCAGAACCACGGCTACACGGTCGCCGACCCCGGCGACCTCGAGGTCACCCAGGTCAACGTCAACGACGACACCCCCGAGGGCCTCGAGAGCGACGACCTCGACGTCATCACGCGGCAGTACCATCCGGAGGCCAACCCCGGGCCCCACGACACCCTCTCGTTTTTCGACGACGTCGTGGCGCTGGCCGCGGAGCGGCGGGCCGTCCCGCACGCCGACTGACGGCCCCGCGCGGACCGACGCCGCAGGCCGTCGGTCCATCGCTTAGCGGTGGTACCCGGCGGTTATCCCCCGGGTTGACGCTGCAGCCGATGGAACTATGTCGGTCGCCGGTGTACGTTTCCATTCCCCGGTAGACGTCACTGGGTGTCGGTTCTGGGGAGGACACCACGATGTACGCAGACCCGCGACAAGACCAGCCCCACTACGGGGAGTCGGTCGGAGGCGATGACCTGGAGGAGGTATCGTGAGCCGGACGACTTGCGAGAACTGCGGTGCCTACGCGGTGGCGTACCTCGGCGACCCGGGCGAGGCCCGCTACGAGTGCCCGGAGTGTGGCGAGGAGTGGCACGAACGCCGCCC
>PXQY01000134.1 GCA_003021745.1 Halobacteriales archaeon QH_7_69_31 | reverse complement strand
GACGGCGTCGATATCGACGATCTCCTCGACGGGCACGCCCGCCTCCAGGGCGTCGAACGCCTCGTCGTTGAAGTGCCGTATCGCGGCCAACATCCGGTAGGTCTTCTCCGGGTCGCAGTAGGTGTCGACGTCGTGGAACGCGTTCTGCTGGAGCCAGCCCTCCCGGATGTAGCGGGCGACCTCCAGGGTCAGCTGCTGGTCCGCCGGCAGCGCGTCCTTCCCGACGAGCTGGACGATCTCCTGGAGCTCCGACTCCTCGTCGAGGACGTCGACGCCCCACTGGCGGACCGCCGGGTACTCCTCGTCGACGTTCTCGCGCCACCAGGAGTCCAGCTGCTCGGTGTACAGCGAGTAGGACTCGTTCCAGTTGATCGAGGGGAAGTGGCGGCGTTCGGCGAGGTCGGCGTCCAGTGCCCAGAAGCACTTCACGATGCGGAGCGTGTTCTGGGTGACCGGCTCCGAGAAGTCACCGCCCGGCGGCGAGACCGCGCCGATGACGCTGATCGAGCCCTCGGTGCCGTTTATGTTCTGGAACTTGCCGGCGCGCTCGTAGAACTCCGAGAGCCGCGCGGCCAGGTAGGCGGGGTAGCCCTCCTCGCCGGGCATCTCCTCGAGCCGCGAGGAGATCTCCCGCATCGCCTCGGCCCACCGCGAGGTGGAGTCGGCCATCAAGGCGACGTCGTAGCCCATGTCGCGGTAGTACTCCGCGATGGTGATCCCCGTGTAGACGCAGGACTCCCGCGCCGCGACGGGCATGTTGGAGGTGTTCGCGATGAGACACGTCCGGCTCATCAGCGGCTTACCTGTCTTCGGGTCCTCCAGTTCCGGGAAGTCCTCGATGACCTCCGTCATTTCGTTGCCGCGCTCGCCGCAGCCGACGTAGACGACGATGTCGGCGTCGGCCCACTTGGCAAGCTGATGCTGCGCCACCGTTTTCCCCGAACCGAATGGACCGGGGATGGCGGCCGTGCCGCCCTTCGCGATGGGGAACAGGCCGTCGAGGACGCGCTGGCCGCTGACCAAGGGCGTCGTCGGCGTCTCCTTCTCGACGGTCGGCCGGGGCTGCCGCACCGGCCACTCCTGCCGCATCCGGATCTCCTCGCCGGAGTCGAGTTCGACGACCGTCTCCTCGACGGTGACGTTCCCCGACTCGACGCGTTCGACCTCGCCGCCCTCCGAATCCGGCGGCACCAGCACCTTGTGGTCGATGCTCTCGGTCTCGGGGACGGAGCCGACGACATCGCCCGGCGCCACCTCCTCGCCGGCCGAGACCTCCGGGGTGAACTCCCAGGTCCGCTCGAGGTCGATGCCGGGGGCGTCGACGCCCCGGTCGAGGTAGGCGCCCATCTGCTCTTCGAGGTCGTCCAGCGGCCGCTGGACGCCGTCGTAGATACTGTCCATCATGCCGGGCCCCAGGTCGACGGTCAGCGGCTCCCCGGTGTTCGCGACCGGTTCGCCGGGGGCGACGTCGGAGGTCTCCTCGTACACCTGGACGGTGGTGACGTTGCCCTCTATCTCGATGACCTCGCCCATCAGGCCCTCGTCGCCGACGTAGACGACGTCGTTCATCCGGGCGTCGAGGTCGACGGCGGTCACGACCGGACCGCTGACGCTCTCGATGACGCCTTCGTCTTCGGTGTCGGTGTCGATTGCTTGGCTCATGGTTACTCGTCCATCAGGTCGATGCCGATGGCGCGTTTGATCTGCTCGCGGAGGTTGCCGGAGCCGGTGCCGCCACCGAGGGTGACGACCACCGGTTCGACGCTCGTCTCGACGCGCTGTCGAACGGTGCGCGACAGGTCGGCGACGTCCTCGTCGTGCATCACGACGATCCCGACCCCCTCGTCGTCCAGGACGGCCTCGACGGCCTCGTCGAGCCGCGCGTCCCGCTCGGCGTCCGGCACGTTCTCGAACCGGCGGACGCCGGCCAGCCGGAAGCCGGTCGTGAAGTCGGGGCTGCCGACGACGGCGATCTCCTGGCTCATGTCATCACCAGCTCCTCCTCTATCTCCTCGACCGGGAGGCCGGCCTCGCGCCCGCGGGCGATCGCCCGGACGTTCCGGACCTCACGCTCCTTGGCGAGGATGTACGAGATCACCGGACAGACCGACAGCGGGTAACGGTTCGACAGCTTCGAGGAGTACTCCAGAAGGGCCGCCTCCAGCGCGCGCTCGAACCGGATGAGCGAGTCGGCCGCCTCGAGTTCCTCGAGCGCCCGGGACAGCTCCGCCCCGTAGATGCTCGCCCGGACCCGCTCGACGAGTTCGTCGACGTTCGTCGCCACCTGCCGGAGCTCCTCCCGATCGAACAGCTGCCCGCCCTCGATGTAGTACTCGGCGGGGTCGATGTCGGCGCCGCTCCGGGCGATCCGAAGAGCGTTCCGGAGGTTCCGGAAGTCGATCTCCGCCTCGAGGAACTCGCCGTACAGCCCCTCCGGCGAGTTCGGGACGGTCCGGCCGAGTTCGTCCAGGAGGTGGGCGTAGTACGCCCGGTCGACGGCGTTCTCGAGGGGGACGAGCACGCCCTCGCTCTCGAAGTCCCCCATCGCGGCCGCCAGCGGGTCGCCGAAGATCGTCGGCGAGAGTTGCTCCGTGACCTCCTCGATGCTGCCGGCCTCGGCCGCCCGGTCGAGGCGCCGCTCGGAGAACTCGCCGGTGCGGACGAGGTCGGTCTCGATGGCCTCGGGGGCCGCATCGGTATAGACCCCCCGGATCACCGTCTTGACGTTCCAGGCGTCGAACTTCCGGAGATAGTTGGCGACGTAATCGTACAGCGGCCCCTCGGCCCACGTCAGCAGGTCGTCGAAGTGCTTGGCGAGGTTGCGGGCCAGTGCGTACTCGACGAGGTCGATGCCCGAATGGCGGGTGCCCAGGGCGTTCATCTCGGTCCCGTACTCGGTGTCCTCCATGAACCGGGCGATCTCCCCTTGGCCCATCCGGACCAGCTTCCGGTAGTCGTCCTCGTCGAACAGCTTCTTCTTCCGGGAGCGGACCCTCGCGGTGACGTACTCGTAGTTCGAACTCCCCTCGGTTCTGACCTTCATTCGTCGAAGAGGCGCGCGCTGATCTCGCGCAGGTTCTGTTCCCACACCTCGTCGAGCACGGAGTCGAACGTGTTGTTCACGCGGACCCGCGAGGCGTCGGACTCGACGACGACGCCGCCGAGACAGTCGAGCGGGTCGCCGACCGCACAGTCCTCCCGCTCCTCGACGACGCGCTCTAAGAGTTCCGCGTCGGCCTCGCGGCCGCGGACCCGGACCGACGCCGCCTCGTCGAACTCCGCGCTGGCGGCCTCCAAAAGCGTCCGCGTGAGTTCCTCGCGCTCGTCGCCCTCGAGCCCGGCGATCGCCGCTTCCACGTCGTCCCGGACGTCCTCGAGGACCGCCCGGCGCGCCTCGAGGCGCTCCTGTTTGGCCTCAAGCGTCGCCGAGGAGAGGGTCTGCTCGCGCTCCTGGTCGATCTTCCGCTCGGCCTCGCGTTCGGCTTCCTCTTGGAGCCGCTCGGCGTCGCGCTCTGCCTCCTCGAGTATCTCGTCGGCGCGGCGCTCGCCCTCGGCGCGGATCTCCTCGGCACGCGAGCGGGCTTCGTCCCGGACGTCCTCTACGACCGTATCGAGGCTCATTGTGGCTCCGGACGGGGGTCAGACCAGGAAGATGGTCACGAACGCGATGATGATGAGCGTCTCGGGGAGCGCGGTGAAGATCAGCCCGGTGACGAACATTTCGTCGTCCTCGGCGACGGCACCGACGGCGGCCGCCCCGATCCGGCTCTGGGCGTAGCCGGTACCGAGGGCACCGAGGCCCACGGCGAGGGCCGCGGCCCCCTCCTTGCTTACGGCGGAACCTCCACTGTCCTGCAGTGCGACGGCGGCGATATCGGTGGTCTCGAGCATGGTTTGTGGGTCCCGATCGGACGTCCGAACGTGCTCCTTTGGACTGTATAAAGCTTCCCAAGTCGGGCAGCGGGACCGCCGCCGCCCGACGGCCTCGGGCGGGTCCGGGTCTGTCCCGATCGTCGGACAGCCGTTCGCCCGCGGGTCGAGACGACCTCGACGACGGCCCGGCAGCGCCGCCACCTGGGCGTGGGTCGGACGACGGAAATCGAGGCCGGCCCGGCAGCGCCGCCACCGGCGCGTGGGTCCGACGACTGACATCGAGGCCGTCGGCGCCGTCCCGGGGGCCCCGCTACTCGGTGGAGGTGAACCGCCGGTCGTGGCCGAACGGCGAGTACGGGTCGCCGCCGCCCTCGTAGAACTTCGAGAAGTACTCGAAGTACTCGAGCCGGATGCTCTGGATGCCCGCGGCGGTGATCCCCAACAATAGCACGACGACGTGGCCGACGAGGAGGACGACGACGCCGGCCAGCAGCGCGCCGGCGCCGCCGTGCATCAGGCCGGGGAACAACACCGCCTCGGCGCCGTACTTCGCCTCCGCCCACCCGGGCCCGTGGCCGAGCAGGAAGTGGAACTCCCCGTGGTGCTCGTAGGCACCGAAGAAAAGCAGGTTGACCGCGAAGGCCATCCCTGCCTTCGCCAGAAGTACCGCGGCGATCCGGAGGTACGACAGGACGTGGGCGAGCACCTGGTGGGCCTCGATGAGTTCGTGGGTCGGTCCGACCGCGAGCAGCGCCACGCCGAGGACGACCAGCGCGACGCCGACCCAGCCGGTCCAGATCGGCAACCCGGCGAAGCCGAGTTCGAACGCGGCGTTCTCGCCCCCGTCGAACACGGTGTAGAGCAGCGCCGGCTTCGGGCCACCGGGACCGCCGACGCTCTCGGGGGCGCCCATGCGGCTGAAGACGTAAACCCAGAGGCCGTCCAGCATCAGGAGCCAGGAGCCGACCTCCTCGACGCCGGCTCGGAGGCCGTGAAAGGTGTACTCCTCGACGAACTCGAACGTCCAGGCGAGGTTCAGGTGGAAGACGCCGAACAGGGCGGTGATGACGAACCACGCTTCGGCCCACTCGGCGCTGGCCGGCTGCAGGCCCTTCTCGATGATGGCGTGGCCGTACACCTCGCTGATGAGCGGCAGCGCATCGAGGTGGAGGCCGAACACCTCCCCGTAGAGGACGCCGAAGAAGACCGTCGAGAGGCCGGCGGCGGCCGCGACCTTCCCGAAGTCCTCGAAGGTCTCCGACTCGAGGTTCTTGATCATCCAGTAGCCCATCCCGGTGTAGATGATCCCGTAGCCGATGTCCCCGATCATGAAGCCGAACATGAGCGGGAACGTCAGGAACAGGACGATGGTCGGGTCGAGTTCGGTGTAGTCCGGCTTCCCGACGGCCCCCGTGAGCAGCTCGAACGGCTCGACGCCCGAGGGGTTGTCCTGCTCGATCGGCGGTTCGCCCTCGCTCATCGCGACGTCGCCGGCGTGGCCGCCGTCGGCCCGAACCGCCCGGTCGCCGGCGCCGTCGGCAGCGACTGCCTCGCCGACCCCCGGCTCCCTGCTGTCGCCCTGGTCTGACTCGCCGTGGTCGCCGACGAACTCGCCCTCGCGGTAGTCGGCCCGCTCGAGTTCCTCGACGGCGACGTGGTCGCCGAGCGCCGACTGCAGCGCCTCGGCGAGGTCGGTGTACCGGTTGGCCGGGATCCAGCCCTCCGAGACGAACGCGTTGTCCGTCGTCGCGAACTGCAGCGGCGCCTCCCGCTTTTGGACCTCGATCGACAGCGTCTCCTCGGCCGCGAGCAGGAAGTCGGCGACGTCGTGTTTCAGGTCCGCGAGTTCGTGCTCGACGGTATCGAGCTTCGAGGCGACCTCGGCGCGACGGGACCGGAGTTCGTCGACGTACGCCGCCGGGCTCGTCGCCTCGACCTCGTCGAGTGACGGGACCTCGTACCGCGTAAAGGGCGTGCCGACCAGCGCCTCGTCGACGTCGATAGCGGGGGCGACGAACAGCGCGACGTACTCTCCTTCGGCGAACGTCTTGAAGGCCTCGACCGCCTCGGACTCGGCGAGCGCCCCGCGGACTTGTTCCTCGTTGCCCTCGCCGACGGCAGTCGAGATGGCGTCGTACCCCGACAGGAGGTCCAGGTCGATGCCGAGTTCCGCGAACGGCCGCGCGGTCTCGATCTTCTCGTCGATCTCGCGGCGTTCGTCTTCGAGTGCCGACCGCTCGTCGTCGAGGTCGGTCACCCGCTCGCGGGCCCGCTCGAGTTCCGCGTCGAGTTCGTCGTCGTCGAGGATGCGGACGCGGCCCGCGTCGTCGTCGGTGACCTCGAGCGTGCTCTGCAGCGCCCTGACGGTGACGAGCTTCCCGGCGGCCTCGTCGGCGCCTTCGACGGGGTCGCCGGGCGAAAAGCCCTCCCAGGAGCCGTCGTAGGCCGTGACGTCCAGCAGGTTCAGCTCGTGGATGGTCTCGATGGCCTCGTCCATCACGCGCTTCGAGCCCGTCACCGAGACCCGGCTCATCCGCTCAGGTCTGAGCATCCACCGCCTCCGAGAACAGCTCCAAGACGTGCTCGACCGTCTCCTCGCGCCGCTGCCCGGCCCGATCCTCCAGAGCCTCCCGGTCCGCCCGGCCCGACTCGACGAGTTCCGCCCGCTCGGCTTCGATCTCCTCGCGGGCCTCGGCGAGCCGCTCCTCGACGTGCTCGTCGGCCGCCTCGCGGGCCTCCTCCCGGATCCGGTCGGCCTCCTCGCGGGCCTCGGCGATGCGTTCCTCACGCGCCTCCTCGGCGTCGGCCACGATCTCCTCGGCCTCGCGTTCGGCCTCCTTGATCCGCTCGAGAACCTCTGGCCTGGCCATGAGTGTGTCGGCCGGACCTTCGGAACAGGCCTATTTGGTAGTTGCGAAACGGGGCCCGACGCCCGAACGCGGCGCCCGCCGATTCCGGGGGTGTTATGGCCGGACCGGCCCAACGGCCGGTGATGGGAATCCTCGAAGACAAGGCCCGCGCACGCGTGTTCTACCGCTACCTCTCGACGGTGTACGACGCCATCAACCCGTTCGTCTGGAACGAGGCGATGCGGGACCGGGCCATCGAGTGGTTCGGCGTCGAGGCCGGCGACCGGGTGCTCGACGTCGGCTGCGGCACCGGCTTCGCCACCCGCGGCCTGCTCGTGCACACCGACGACGTCTGGGGGCTCGACCAGTCGGCCCACCAGCTCGAGCGGGCCTACGGGAAGTTCGGCAGGCGCGGGCCGGTCCGGTTCGTCCGGGGCGACGCCGAACGGCTCCCCTTTGCCGACGACAGCTTCGACGCCTACTGGTCGTCCGGCTCCATCGAGTACTGGCCGAACCCGGTCGCGGCCTTAGAGGAGGCCCGCCGCGTGACCAGGCCCGGCGGCCCCGTCCTCGTGGTCGGGCCCGACTACCCGAACTCGACGGTGTTCCAGCGGCTCGCCGACGCCATCATGCTGTTCTACGACGAGGCCGAGGCCGACCGGATGTTCGCCGCGGCCGGCTTCGGGACATTCGAGCACCACATCCAGCAGCGCGCCCCCGGCACGCCGCGGGCGATCACCACCGTCGCCGCGGTGCCCGAGGAGTGAGCGGCGGGCGGCCGACCGGAGGGAGGCCGCCGAATGGGCGAACGGTGAACGAAGTGAACCGTGAGCCAGCGAGCGCCGCCGAACGAGCGAGCGGGAGGAGTGACCAGCGGGAGCGACGACACGCGAGCCGCGAGGCGCGACCCGGGCGGCACGAGCGGAGCGAGTGCCGCCGAATGTGCGAACGGCGTCCTCGCGAGCGAAGCGAGCGAGGGCTCGGCAGAGCGTAAGCTCTGCCGGCGAGCGGACCGAGCCGCGAGCCACGAGGCCGACCACAGGGAGGCCTCGGAAGGGGCGAGCGGGAGGACCGACCGGCGGTAGGGACGACACGCGACCCCGTCGAGCGCGCCTAGACAATCGCCCGCAGCGTCGCGACCCGACGGCCGGAAACGTACAGCTCGACCGTCACCGTCGCGCCCGCCCGGACGGTCGGACGGTTGGTCGAGGCCACCCGCAGCGACGCCGTCTCGCCGGCGGTCCATCGGCCGGCGTGCCCCCGGTTGAACGGGCCGGTCGGACCGCTGACGAACCCCTCGGCCGCGAAGAACGGGACCGGCGGCTGGGCGTCCAGCCGCCGGCCGTCGACGCTGATCCGGACGCGGAGCTCGGCGGGCTGGATCGCGTCGCCGCCGCGGTGGGTCACGGTTACCGTGCCGTCGGGCGCCGCCGCGGCACTGAACGCCGCCGACGGGGTCTCCTCCGGCGGTTCGACCGCGGCCAGCGCCCCGACGCCGGCGGCCGTCACCGCTGTCAGCGCGACCACGAGCACCACGCCGATGACTGGCGCGGCCGCTCGGTCCGGCATGGGGCCGGTGGCCGCCCGATCCTACAAGAGCCTTCGGCTACGAGGCGCGGACCGTGGTGGTGACCGTCGCGTCCCCGCGGACGACGGTGACGTCGACGGCGCCGCGCGGCTCGACGGTCCACCGCGTCCCGCGTCGGGTGGGGCCCACACGGTCGCCGTCGACCAGCACGGTCGCGTTCACGGGTCGGCCGGTCGCGGGGTCCGTGGCGTTGACGCCCATGGGGCCGCTGGCGTAGGTGGTCCGGACGGTGACCGAAAGCGACCCGTCGTCAGTTGTCGCGTTGTGGCGGTCTGTCGGGCGGTCGGTGAGTTCCCGGCGCTGGTCCTCCTTGACCACGCGGCCCGTACCCCCGTCGAGGTACGGCGTCAGCCACCCCCGGCCGTAGTTGAACTCCATGCTGTACAACGGCGCGCCCTCGCCCGCCCGGCCGATCCGTATCGAGTCGTCGACGCGGGGGCTGCGGGCGTTCACCCACGGGTAGCGTTCGGCGAGCCGTCTGAACACCTCGCCGAAGTCCTCGTACCGGTCCCCGTCCCGGCGGTTCCTGATCGCCGGACTGTAGGCCTCGCGGGCGTAGACGTACTCGCCGGCCGCGTTCCGCTCGACGGTCGCGAGCACGAGGCCGCCGCCGGCGGTCTCGACGTGGACTCGCGTCGGCTCCGATCCGTCGAGCCCCGCCGCGACGTCCGTCCGGACGGGCCCGCGGAGTGCCAGAAGCCGGATGCGGAGCGTGGACAGACGGCGGGACTCGGTGGCCATCTCGAGGTCGACGGCGCGGGACTCGAGCCACCGCGCGGTCTCGGCCCGCGCTCCCGCCTCGGCGTCGACGCTCGCGAGGGTCCGGAGCAGGTCGGTCTCTCCGAGTTCGCCGGCGGCATACCGATCTATCGCCCGGACCTCCCGCCGTTCGAGGGCCGCGACCCGTCGCGCGAGGCGGTCGACGCCGGTGCCGACGACGCGACGCCTGTC
>PXQY01000133.1 GCA_003021745.1 Halobacteriales archaeon QH_7_69_31 | reverse complement strand
AGAGGAATACATGGTGGTCGGCGTGACGATGAGCGAGCGAGAACAGCGGTAGAACTCACCCCGCCGACGTGGGGCGAGGGGGGAGCGCCGAAGCGGAGTTGGGCGTCACCGTGGTACGTGCTGACTGTCAAGCACGCGACCCTCACTGAACGGCTCGGGCATCTCACACCAGAGGCCACTGACCGGATTGCGGGCGCGGTCGCACACCTCATTGGCGTGTAGGTGAGTCCTCACCCATAGGTCGCGATGGCACGGCCACGTCGGCGTCTGGACTCAACACCGTCGCGACGGTGGCGGTGGGGGCTGACGCATGGAGCTCTACGAAATATACCACGACGAACCGCACTCTAATTTCGGGGGCGATTCAAACGGTGGTCCGCTCCGGATCGAAGACTGCATTACTGGAGGCCGTCCGGCAGGGCGTCCGTGCGAGAACAGTGCCGGACACTACTCCCCCGCCGGCCCGCCGGTATCCTCGAGCGTCGGTGGCGGATACAGTGGGGTCTACAGGGACCGCCCGATGCCGATGTTCTTGAGGTAGCCGCCGCAGTGACAGAGCCGTCCTTCCGGGTCCTTCTGGCGCTCGCCACAGTCGATGCACTCGTAGAGGGTCTCCCCCTCTGGTTCTGTTCCGCGCATCCTAAAGTATCGTTGCCGCCCGGTGTTGATAAGAGTTAGCATAGGGCGTTCCGTCTGGACGGCTTTCCGGTTCCGGCCCGATACCACCAACACATATCCACCCCCAGTCCGAACCACCGCGCATGGAAACCCGGACGTGGGCCCGCGAGCACGTCCCGACACTGACGGCGCTGTCGACCGTGGCGGCGTTGGCACTCGTGTTCGGCGCCGCCCTCCAGGTGCTCCCGGTCGCCGCGCTGCCGAGCCCCGAGCCCCTCCTCGCGGCCATCCCCCACGTCAACGCGGCCGTGAGCCTCGCCGCCATCGGCACCATCGCGGCCGGCGTCCGGGCGATCCGGCGGGGAGACGTCGGTCGGCACCGCGCGCTGATGCTGTCGAGCGTCGGGCTGTTCGCCGTGTTCCTGGCGCTGTACCTCTACCGCGTCGCGATCATCGGCCCCACCGAGTTCGCCGGCCCGGCCGCGGTCCGAACCTACGTCTACTACCCGGTGCTTTTCGTCCACGTCGGGCTGGCCATCGTCTGCGTGCCGTTCGTGTTCTACGCTCTGCTGGTCGCGGGCACCCGGCCGGTCGACGAGATATACGAGTCCCGACACCGAACGGCCGGCAGGGTCGCAGCGGCGCTGTGGCTCGTCTCGTACACGCTGGGCCTGACCATCTACGCGATGCTATACCACGTCTTCTGACTCCGATCGATCAGGCCGTCCGCTCGGCGACGAGCACCCCGACCTGCTCGTGGACCCGCTCGACGGCGGACAGCGAGAAGCCGGCGGCGGTCAGCGCGTCGGCCAGCACCCCGACGGTCGCCGGGTCGTCCACCTCGGGACTGTAGAACGGCTCCGCCGGGTCCGGGTCGCCGAAGAACATGACGTCACCGAGGACGAACCGTCGCGGCTCCAGGTCCGCGATCACCGCGATGGCGTCCCGTTTCTCCCCGTCCGGGAGGTGGTGCATCGCGAAGTTCGAGACGACGACGTCGACCGACGCCTCCACCGCCGGTTCGCGGAACGTCCCGCCGCGTCGGCCAGCCGCAGCGCGATCGCGCCCGTACCGCAGCCGAGGTCCAACACGACGTCGTCGCGGTCGGGGTCGGCGTGGTCGACGACGAGCGACACGCACGTGCGGTACTCGTCGGTCTCCGTATCGTCGTAGTCTTCGGCCTTCTCGTCGAACCGGGCGGCGTGGTCCTCACGGGTCCGCTTCATGGTCGTCGATACGGACGCCGGGCTCGATAAACGTCTCGGCCCGACGCTGCCGGTTCCGGGCGGCGATGTCGCCCCACGCCGCGAGCCCCGCCTCGACCGTCTCCCGGTCGAACCCGACGACCTCGCCGACGGCGTATAGCTCCCGCGGCGCCCGCAGCTGGAGGTGCGAGCGCGCGTCGGCGGAGACGACGAACGGCACGTCGTACTGTTTGACGAGCTCCCGGAGCTTCCGGAGGCCCTGGATCGCCCGCACGCGGGCGCCCCCGTCCGCGCGGAGGACGCGCCCGACGTTGAACTCGACGTGGACGCCGTTGTCGGCGGCGGCCTTCGCCAGGACGTGGTTGACGTCGCCGTCGGCCATCGGGTGGGCGAGCACGTCGACCGCAGGCTGCTCGACGGCGAACCGGTTGAGGTCGCCGCCGTGGACGCAGACGACGTCGCGCTTCGAGCGGTAGTTGCCGAGGAGGCCGCTGGCCCGGCCGGCGTCGTCGGTCCGGATTTCGATCCCGGCGACGACGTCGACGCCGCAGGCGTCGGCGATCGCCGCCGGGTCGTAGTCGGCCTGTGCGTCCCCGTGGTTCCGCACGACCACCCCGTCGTAGCCGTAGTCGCCGGCCGTCGCGGCGAGGCGGGCCACCGTCGCCTCGCCGTCGGGGTGTGCGTGGACGCCCTCGTACATGGCACGGCGTCGTGGCGGCGGCGCCTTTGGTGTTGGGTCTCCCGGCACCGGACCCGCGGGGTGGGGACCGCCAGACCAGGTAGCCAGTCGGGACCGTCAGCTACTGGACCCGGTGGGCCCGGTGTGGAGCAGCCGCGGGTAGCCGGCGGCGGCCCCGACCAGAAAGCCCGTGAAGTGCGCGACGAGTGCGACGCCGGGCGCAGCCGTCGCGAGCGTGACGCCGGCGGCCAGCACGCCGAACAACACCAGTGAGCCGGTCGGACCGACCGGGAGCCACGAGAGCGCGCGGTTCGAGGCGCGGTTGCCCACCACGATGTACCCCATGAGCGCGAAAATGGCACCGCTGCCGCCCAGCACGCCCGCCGGCCCAAACGGGACCGTCGCCACCACCTGCGTCACCCCGGCGACCGCGCCGGTGCCGATGAAAAATGCGTGGAACCGTGCCGGGGTCGTGACGTAGGCGACGAGGGGCCCGACGATCGCCAGCGCGATGGTGTTGGCGACGAGGTGCTGGAGGCTCCCGTGGGCGTAGACGCTGAGGACGACGGCGGAGGGCGCGTCGGTCAGCGGCCACCGGAGGACGAACACCGAGGTGTCGACCCCGACGCTCCCGCCGAACACCTGGACGGCGAAGACGGTGAGGAAGGCGGACGCCGTCGTGAGGGTGGGTGTGTCGTCCATGGCTAGTACTCCAGGTCGTCGGTGTATCTGTCGAGCGTCAGGACGGCCGCCACGCCGACGGCGGCCGGGACGATCACGAGTAACGCGGTTTTGGGGGTTAGCGCGTCGACGTCCTCTGCGACGAGTTCGAGGGGAAGTCGCAGGGCGCCGACCATGAGGCTCACGAGGAAGACGAAGGTCGCCTCGCGGTACCGTCGGAGCGCGGCTCTGACGGCGTAGGCGACCGTGAACACGCCGATCACCGCCCCGGCGCCGAAGGCAGCGAGCGACGTGAGTGCGTCCGCGAGCGTGGCCCAGTCGCCGCCGTTTGCCAGGAGGAGGCCGGAGGCAATCGCGTATGGGAGCCCGGTCATGTAGTTGTACCCCGAGACGCCGGTCCCCACGAACGCGAGGAGGAACCCGGCGGACGCAACCACCGCGCGGGTCGGCGAGGCGGCGTCGACGTACCGGTACAGCACGACCGCCGACGCCGCAATAAGCCCGAAGAAGAAGGCGTACGTGGGCACAGGGTAGTCCGTGACGGCGACGTGCATCACCGTCGCCAGCGCCGCCGCCGCCGACAGGACCCCGGCGCCGAGCACCGAGAGGAACGGCGCGTCCATCCGTAGCAGATCCTCGGCGATGGCGGCCCGGCCCTCGCGGGTGTGTACCGACGCCAGGTGGCCGACGGCCCGGGGGTCTACCGACGTGAGCGCGGCGATGAGCCGCTCGTAGACGCCGAGGATGACCGCGATGGTCCCGCCGGAGACGCCGGGAACGGTGTCGGCGGCGCCCATGCAGGCGCCCTTCAGGTACACCGCCAGCCACCCCCTGGCGCCGGCTGGGTCCGTCATTCAGCGGGCTCGAGCGCCGCGGTGCTGTCGGGTTTCCGTCGCCGTGCCGTTGCCGCCGTCGGTGGAGCCCTCGCCGGAGCCGTCGTCGACCATCTCGTCGTCCGGCGCCGTCCCGTTGTCCTGGGTCTGGTTGGTGTCCAGTTGGCCCTCGAGTGTGACCTGCGTGAGGGTGTCGTTCTCGCCGACGACCTGCCCTTCAGTGACGTGGGTCCGCGCGACGTAGATGTTCGACCCGTTCTCCGGAACGGCGGTGAACCCGTACTCGCCGGTCGCGCGGACGGTGGTGTTCGCGTAGCCCGCCTCGGGCCCGTACTCGTCGTAGCCGGTGGTGGAGTACGGCACGACCATCTCGAAGTTCCCCTGGGCGTCGGTCCGGGCGTACTGGGTGTAGCTGAACGTCTGGTTCGTCGTGGGGATCCGCAGCTCGACGGTCGCCTGCACCTCCGTGTCGGCGGGCCCGGTGCCCTCGATCCGGGCGCCCTCGACCCGCTCGAACGTCTTGACGTATGGGATCTTCGGTCCTTCAGACCGGAGGTTCTCGAACAGTGGCGACTCGTCGATACGGGAACTGTCGGCCGGTTCGCTGGCGTGGACGAGCCGGAAGTGGTGCAGGGCCGGCACGCGCTCGCCGGGCTGGCCGAAAAGGCCGCCGTGGACCGCGTTGGGGTTGCCCTGGGCGAACTCGCGGGCCTCCTCGGAGCTGTTGAACCGGCGGATCGGTTCATCCTCGGGGTTCCCGGGGAACCCCTGGAGGCGGTCGAAGCGGCTGACGAACGACGCCGGCCCGCGGGCGCTCCCGTGGAACTGGTACAGCCGGACGCGCATGCTCTCGTAGGCGCGCTGGGTGTGGATCCCCCAC
>PXQY01000132.1:2462-11950 GCA_003021745.1 Halobacteriales archaeon QH_7_69_31 | reverse complement strand
TGGCCGCGACGCCGGACCCGAGCGTGAGCGCCGGGAGCACGAGGCGGTCGAGGCTGCCGGCGCCGGACACGGGGAAGACGCCGAGCGAGCGGACGGGCACCCCGATGGAGAACACGAGGATGAGGATGTACCCGAGCCAGAAGTTCGGCATCGAGACCCCCAGAAGCGAGCCGACCTGGCTGACGGAATCGGGCACCTCGCCCTGGTGGACGGCGCTGACGACGCCGGCGGGGACGGCGATGGCCAGGGCGATGGCCATGGCCGCGACGGCCAGGATCGCGGTCGAGGGGGCGTTGTCGACGAGCATTGCGCTCACCGGGCGGTTCGTGACGTAGGAGCGCCCGAAGTCGCCGTGGAGGACGTCCCACAGCCAGTGGCCGTACTGTATCCAGACGGGTTCGTCGAGCCGGTACTGCTCGCGGAACCGTTCGACGGCGGCCTGGTCGTGGACGGTCTGGGCGCGGAGGACGAGTTCGGCGGGGTCGCCGGGCGTCAGGTACATCATCAGGTACGTGACGACGGAGACGCCGAACAACACGAACACCGACGTCACGGCGCGACGGAGCGTGTAGCGGTACATGGGTGGTGGTCAGGGCGCCGGACGGCCGGCGGGGTGGAGCCCGGATGCGGTGGGCCGTGGGGCGCGCTCGCCGGTCACGTCTCCTTCGTGACCTCGTCGAAGCCCCACTCGTAGTCCGTCGGGTGGGGCTGCCACCCCGCCAGGGCGTCGTCGAGCCCCACGATGCTCGTCGGGTACGTGAGGTAGCCGAGCGGGACCTCCTCCATCACGATCTCCTGGACCTCGTCGTACATCGCCTTGCGCGCGTCCGGATCCACCGTCCGTCGGCCCTCGTCTAGGAGTTCGTCCACGCGGTCGTTCTCGTAGCCGACCGCCATGTCCGACTCCGAGTGGAAGAACACCGTCAACCGGTCCGGATCGGGCGGCCGCCCGTACATCGACCAGTTCTCGAGGGTGACGTTCGCCTCGCCGTTCAGGCGGGCGTCGTCCATCGCGCCGTACTCGGTCGCCCGGACCTCGACGTCGAAGCCGATCTCGCCGAGCTGCTGCTGGACGGCCTCACAGATGACCGGCTGGGCCGCCCGGGTGGTGTAGGTCCACAGCGTGAGCGCGAGCGGGTCGCCGTCGCGGTACCGGACGTCGTCGTCGAGTTCCCACCCGGCCTCGTCGAGGATTTCCGCTGCGCGGTCCGGGTCGTGGTCGTAGCCCTCGAGGTCCCCGTTGTTCCAGGGGACCTGGTCGCTCCAGGGCCCGACGGCCGGCACGTCGAGGCCTTCCAGGACCGAATCGTTGATCGCCGCGGTGTCGTACCCGTAGTTGAACGCCTTCCTGACGGCGAGGTCGTCCGTCGGTTCGGCGTCGACGTTGAACGCGAAAAAGCGGAGTCGCGGCGGCTGGTAGGTCTCGATGCCGGCCGCCTCGGCGTCCTCGACGCGGTCGACCGCTTCGGGGGGCAGCTGGATCGCGACGTCGAGTTCCCCGTTCCGGACGGACAGCTCCCGGGTCTGGGCGTCGCTCATGTAGACGTACTCCACCCGGTCGACGGCCGCCGGGTCCCCGTGGTAGTCGCCGTACGCCGACACCGTGGTGGTGCCCTCGCCGCCGTCCCAGTCTTCGAACCGGAACGGGCCGGTCCCGACGGCGTCGTCGATCTGGCCGTCCTCGCCGATCGATTCGGGCGACATCGCCGCGGCGTACCGCCGGGTCAGGTGGGCGGCCAGCGGCGCGTACGGCTCCGTCGTCGTGATCGAGACGGTGTACTCGCCCTCGACGTCGACGGACTCGACGGGCAGCGTCGTCAGCGAGGTCCCGGCCGTCTTCGCGGCGTCGGACGCGCCGAACGTGCGTCGGAGCGACGTCGCCATCGCCTCGGCGTCGAACGGTTCCCCGTCGTGGAACGTGACGTCCTCCCGCAACTCGAACGTCCAGGTCCGCCCGCTCGTCGACCAGTCGGTGGCCAGTCGGCCGACGAGTTCCGCGTCGTAGTCGATCGCGACCAGCGTCTCGAAGACCTCGAGGTTCTGTAACTGGGTGTGGCCCGACATGGGGTCGATCGAGTCGTTCGCCCACCGTGACGCCATCCGGACGGTCGTCTCCCCGTCCTCGTCGTCCATCATACCCAGACAGCCGGCCACGGCTCCGAGGCCGGCCGTCGCGGCTCCGCCGAGCACCCGGCGGCGCGACACGCGTCCGGAGTCGTCCTCCCGGTCCGCCGCGTTCGTCCGGTCCGCCGCGTTCGTCCGGTCCGCCGCGTCCGTCCGATCCGCCGCGTCCGTCCGATCCGCCGCGTCAGGGTCGGTCAGACGGCCTCGCTCCCCGGTTCGTGGCTCAGTGATGGCAGGTTCGCTCATGGTTGTGACCCCGAGGAAGGCCGCTCCCGACCCCCGGTCCGTCATACCTCCACCGAAGAGAAGTAAAACCTTATGTGTGCAGCAGCGGGTTTCGGCTGGCCCGTGGACGGCCGACTGGATACGCCGGCGGTACCGTCCGGCTAAACGGGCATCGCGCTTCGAGGATGGTGGCGCCGACCGCCGGGTTCTATCCGAGGAATGTGGCGCCGACCGCCATAATCAACTCGAGGTTAGTGGCGCCGACCGCTGGAATCGACCCGTCGCAGCGGACGGACTCGCTCGTCGGGTAGCCCGGACGCAAGGACAAAGGGACCAGCGGGCGACGAGGCCGGTATGCGCACCGAAGCGACGATCCGGGACCGGATCGCGGAACTCGAAGCCCGGTACGACGACTACGACCCGCCGTCCTCGGAGTTCGAGGACACCGCCGAGGTGGCCATCCTCCGGGCCATCGAGGAACTGGAGTGGGTGCTCGAGGAGGACGACGAGGCGGCCGGGTTCACGACCTCGTAGTGGCTACGGGCCCCATCGGTCGGGCAGTCCCGGTGCAGGCCCCCATCGGTCGACCAGTCGCGGCGCAGGCCCCCAATCCGTCGGCCAGTCCCGGCACGACGAATCGGATGGCGACCGCCGCCGGCCCTGGATAGCTGGCCATCGAGCGAGGCCACGCCGCAGCGGGGACATCTTCAAGGCCTCCCGGTAGCACGGTAGGGGCACCGACGATGGCAGCCGAAGAGTTCAAACTGATCGACGAACAGGTCGGCCTCTGGGGCGCCGTCGCGCTCCTGGTCGGGACCGCACTCGGGATGAGCATCTTCATCGTGCCGACGCAGATGGCGGCCGCCGCCGGGCCCTCGATCACGCTGGCCATCCTCGTTTCGATCGTGCCGATGGTGCTGGGCGTGCTGCTTTTGTTGCAGCTCGGCGGCGCCATCCCCGTCGCCGGCGGCATCTACGTGTACGGCTCGCGGCTCGTCGGCCCGTTCTGGGGCCTGCTCGGCGTCTCCGTCCCCGTGCTGGCCGTCTGGTCGTACCTGCTTTTCGCCGCCATCGGGTTCGCCGACTACCTCGATGGCGTCCTCGAGACAGTCGGTGCGTCGGTCCCGACCGTCGCCGCCGTCTGGGCGCTGCTCGGCGGCTTCCTCGCGATCAACTACCTCGGCGTCCGCATCGTGACGAAGGTCCAGATCGGGATGGTGCTGTTTCTCGTCGTCGGCATGGTCGCGTTCGTCCTCGCCGGCCTCCCGCACGTCGACGCCGCCAACTACACGCCGCTGTTCCCGGCAGCCGAGGGCCAGCCGTTCGCCGACGGCTACGCGCCGTTCCTGTTGGCGGTCGTCACGCTGTACATCCCGTTCCAGGGCTTCGGAATGATCATCGAGATCGGCGAGGAGCTGGAAAACCCCGTCGAGAACATCCCGCGCGTGCTCGCCGTGGGGATGGGCATCGTGACGGTGCTGTCGCTCGCGATCGTGTTCGTGCTCATCGGCGCCATCCCGCTTTCGAACATGACCGAGAGCGGCCAGCTCGGGGGCGAACCGGTCGACGGCGGCCTCGCCGCGGTCGGCGCCGGCGTCCTCCCCGAACCCGTGCTGTTGCTCGTCGGACTGGCCGCCCTCGTCGCGGCCGCCACCACCGTCAACACGCTTCTCACCTCCTACTCCCGGACCGTAATGCGGGCGGCCCGCGACGAGGTCCTGCCGGACGTCTTCGCGACGGTCCACGACCGCTACCAGACGCCCCACCGCGCCATCCTGCTTTTCGCCCTCCCGCCGATGCTCGCGGCGCCGTTCATCACACAACTCGACGCCGTCACGCCGCCGGACCTCCTAGACTGGCTCGTCGTGGTCGTCGTCACCGGCATCTTCATCGCGTTCATGATCGGCGGCGTCGCGCTGTGGAACCTCCCGACGGTGTTCCCCCAACGGTATGAGCACTCGATCTACAAGCTCCCGATGCCGGTGTTGCGGATCGTCGCCGTCGGCAACGTCATCGTCTCCGCCATCTTCACCCTGCTCGTCGTCCAGAGCGCCCCGACGGCCCTCGCCGTCGTCGTCGCCTGGATGGTGCTGTCCGGCCTGGTGTACCTCTACCGCATCCGGGCGTACGCGAAGGAGGGCGTCGACCTGAAGGAACGGATGGCGCTCCTGCACAAGCACGAACGGGTCGGCGGCGGGGACGATTAGGACGGATCCGGTCCCCACGACGGTTCGCGTTCCCAGACGATGTGATTAGCTGCGAGCGGGATTGCTCTCGGCGCGCTGGGGGTCGTTAGGACGAATCTGTTGACCGGCCGAACCGACCGGGGCTGTCTCGAAAGCCCTCGGCGCGCTCGCGGTCGCTGAGCAGGATATCCTCCCTTCGGTCGGATAGGGCTGCTCAGCGACTACGCTACGCCGCCAGCGCGCCTCGCCCTTTCAGTCCACCAGGCGAGTGAATCTCGGGCCGGGCGTATGCGCGACGACCGCCGCGAACGCACCGCGGGCCGGGCGGTCGACCGGATGGGGGACGCCGGATGTGTGAGCGGCGAGCGGCCGACTGGGGGGAGGCCGCCGACTGTGCGAGGGGGGAGCAAAGCGACCCGCGACCCGCGCGGTCGGCTGCGGCGCGCGAGAAAGTCGGCTTGGGAGAGATGGGTGCGGTCGCGGTGCTCCCCCGGTGGACCCGGATGGCCAGGGCCTCGACGGTTGAACTGGTGGGCGTGCTACTACGGCACCGGGAGGCCCCCGGAGATCCGGTCAGGTACGTCCAGAACTCGAACCGGCCGACCGCTCCGGAGAGACGGCCTCTCCGGCTCGATCAGGCCTCCACCTTCTCGCGGAACGTCTCGCGGACCTTCTCCACCTTCGGCCGGGCGTTCATCCGGCAGTACGCGTCGGTCGGGTTCTTCTCGAAGTAGTCCTGGTGTTTCTCCTCGGCCCGGTAGAACCGCTCCAGCGGCGCGAGTTCGGTGACGACTTCGTCGTCGTATCCGCCGTCTTCCTCCAGCGCCTCGATGTACGAGCCGGCGAGCGCACGCTGCTCGTCGTCGTGGTATAGCACGATAGAGCGGTACTGGCTCCCGACGTCCGGGCCCTGGCGGTTCAACTGGGTCGGGTCGTGGACCGCGAAGAACACCTCGAGCAGTTCCTCGTAGGTGAGCGCCTCGGGGTCGTACTCCACCTGGACGACCTCGGCGTGACCGGTCTCGCCGCTGCAAACCTGCCGGTAGGACGGGTCCTCGACGTGCCCGCCGGCGTAGCCCGACGTCACGCCGCGGACGCCGTCGAGTTCCTTGAACGCCGCCTCGATGCACCAGAAGCACCCGCCGCCGAACGTCGCCAGGGTCATGGCACCCGGTAGGGACGCCGGCGATATGTATGTGGCGCGCGACGGCCGGTCCCGGAGCCGCCGGGGGACGCCGGCACTCGGGTCGAATCGCGGCGCGCGCTCTGGAGGGCCCCCGGCCCACTAACCATTTGTACGGTCCGCGAGATGTCCCCGACGTGTTCGACCGGATCCTGCTGCCGACGGACGGGAGCGACGCCGGCAACCGCGCCGTCGACCAGGCGGTCGGGCTGGCCGCCGAGACCGGCGCGGCGCTGCACCTCCTCTTCGTCGTCGAGGACATCCCCTACGCCCCCGAAATGGTGGACGACTCCGTCGAGTCCCAGATCCGCGAGGTCGGCGAGGCGACGCTTTCGGAGATTCAGGAGCGCGCCGGGGCGGCCGGCGTCGAGGTGACCGAAGCGATCCGGGATGGCGCCCCGCACACCGCCATCCTGGAGTACGCCGCCGAGGAGGACGTCGACGCGGTCGTGATGGGCACCCACGGCCGGAGCGGCCTGGACCGCTACCTGCTCGGCAGCGTCACGGAACGGGTGGTCCGGACCGCCGACGTCCCCGTGTTGACGGTCCGGATGAACGACGAGGAGTAGCTACACGAGGCCGAACGACCGCAGCGACCCGTAGCCGGCCCCGAGCGACAGCGCCGCCGCGGCGACGGCGACCGCCGCGTAGGCGGGCGCGACCCTGGTGGCGTACATCGACGCCTGGAGCGCACCGAAGCCGGCCATCGCGGCGAGCCACAACAGGGCGACGCCGCCGATGGCGCTCCGGACCGTGATCAGTCCCGGCGGCGGCCCCTCGCGTTCTACGCCGTCGTTCGGCCCTCCCATACCGGCCCACGGGGCGCCACGGCCGTAAGGCCTCGGCTCGGGCGACCACACGAGTCAAGGCGCTAGCGGCCGGCCAGCGGACATGCCCATCGAGACGACCCGCGACGAGGGGGTGGCGACGGTGACCATCGCCAACCCGCCGCGGAAGAACGCGATGGACGCCCCGCTCTCGGCCGAGCTGGCCGACCGCGTCCACGACCTCGCCCACGACGACGGCGTCCGCTGTGTCGTCGTCACCGGCGAGGGCGACGCCTTCTGTGCCGGACTCGACCTAGCCGGCGACGTGGGCGGCGGCAGCCCCGCCGAGGAGCTCGAGGTCGGGTTCAACGCCGTCGCCCGCGGCCTCATCCGGATGGGGAAACCGACCGTCGCGAAGGTCCGCGGCCCGGCGGTCGGCGCCGGCGCCTCCATCGCCGCCGCCTGCGACTTCGTCTACGCCGCCGAGGACGCCTTCTTCGAGTGGGGCTTTACCGACATCGGGCTGGCGCCCGACACCGGCGCGACCTACACGCTCCCGCAGCTGGTCGGCACCCGGCGGGCCATAGAGCTGCTCGTCACCGGCGAGCGCGTCGACGCCCCGGCGGCGGTCGAGTTGGGCGTGGCGAACGAGACCGTGCCGGACGACGAACTGGACGCCCATGTCGCCGAACGCGCCGAGACGCTGGCCGGCCGACCCACCCTGGCCGTCGCCGCCGCGAAGCGGCTGGTCTACCGGAGCGGCCAGCGGTCCTTAGAGGAGACGCTGCGGGAGGAGGCACTCGCCCAGGAGGCGATGATCGAGAGCGAGGACTTCATGGAGGGGGTCGCGGCGTTCCTGGCCGACCGTGAGCCCGAGTTCGAGGGCCGGTGACCGGGTCCAATCCGTCGGCCGTCGCCGACGCGGTCGGGGCCGGCGCCGGCGACCGTCCGGATAAATTGCCTCGAATGCGGGGTAGTACCGTAATCCGTCTGCGGACCTGGGGTGGCGGCATGACGCAGATCCGGGACACCAGCCGCGGGTTGCGCATCGGCGAGGACACCGTGGGCGGCGGCTACTTCAAACACGCCGTCTACAACCACTGGGACCCCTACGAGGACGTCTCCCGGGAGCTGCTCGAGACCGACCGCGAGCGCAGCATCGACGCCGAGGGCGACGAGGCGGAGTTCTTCGAAACGATGCAGTATTTGGCGCTATTCGGGGCCGGCGAGGAAGCCGTCACCGAGGACCTCGCGCCGCTTTCCGTCGCCATGGATGACGTCGACGACCAGATGTTCATCGCCAGCCAGCTCTACGAGGAGGCAAAGCACACCCAGTTCTTCGACCGGTACTGGCGGGAGGTCATCTACCCGGTCGCGGAGGCCAACGGCTACGAGAAGGTCCCGCCGACCGACCAGCGCTTCTTCCCCGATGGCTACGTCGAACTGTTCGACCGCACGGAAGCCGCGATGGAGCGACTGCTGACCGAGGATACCCCCGAGAACCGGGTGCGGGCGTACTGCCACTACCACCTCGTCGTCGAGTCGGTGCTGGCCCAGACCGGCTACTACGGCATCACGACGGTGATGGGGCCGGAGGCCGACGACCCCATATCGCGGCCGGATGCGGACACCCCGCATCTGCCGGGGCTCGTGAAGGGCATCAACTTCATCCGGAGCGACGAGGGTCGCCACGTCGGGTTCGGCATGCAGAAGGTTCAAGAACACATCGCCGACGACGGCGTCGACGAGGCCGTCGTCCAGGAGATCCTCCAGGAGCTGATGCCGCTGGTCGCCGAGACCGTCTCCGTCGGCGACGGGCTCGTCGACCCCGCGCCGCTCGTCAGCTACGCCAGCGACAAGCTCACCCGCCGGATCGAGATCATCACCGACGCCGACGCCGAGATCCCGCCCGTCGAGGACCTCGTCGCGCTGGACGACGGCCCGACCGCCGCGGACTGAGGTCCCCCGCACTGTCGGTCGCCCCAGACTGAGGCCCCCGCACTATCGACCGCCGCAAACGGGCGCACACGCAGGTCGAGGTAGCGGGGACCGAGGCCGCAGGTCGGGGTAGCGTCGACCGAGGCCGCAGTACCCGGTTCGCCGGCGACTGCGGCGATATCGCAGCGAACCGGACGTTTCTTACTCGGATGCCGCGTGGGTCGACCCGAATGGACGAGACCGTCCTGCTCACGGGCGCGAAGGGCGCCGTGGGCACGGCGATCCGGGAGGGGCTCGCCGGGGAGTACGACTGGCGGTACCTCTTTCACAACCCGCCGCCGTTCGACCCCGACCACCCGTACCTCGTCGGCGGCGTCGAGGAGCCTGAGGTCGCCGCGGAGGCCTGCGAGGGCGTGGGCGCCGTCGTCCACCTCGCCGGCGACCCCCGCCGGGACGCTCCCTGGGACGCGGTGCTGGAGTCCAACGTTCACGGCACGCAGGTGCTGTACGAGGCCGCGGTCGAGGCCGGCGTCGAGACGTTCGTCTTCGCCTCCTCGAACCACGCCGTCGGCCACTACGAGAGCGAGCGGACCCCGGAGGTGTACCGCGAGGACGACCGGTTCGTCCTCGACGGCACCGAACTCCCGCGGCCGGGCAACGCCTACGGCGTCTCGAAGGCCACCGGCGAACTCATCGGCCGGTACTACCACGACGAGTACGGTATCTCCGTCTGCAACATCCGCATCGGGAACCTGAGCCGGGACTCCCCGCCCGCGGCCTACGAGCGCGGCCAGGCGATGTGGCTCTCCTACCGGGACTGTGCCCACATCCACGACTGCGCGCTCCGGGCCGACTACGACTACGAGATCGTCTACGGCATCTCCGACAACGACCGGACGTTCTACTCGCTGGAGCGCGCCCGCGACGTGTTGGGCTACGAGCCGGCGGACAACAGCGCGGAGTACACCTTCGAGGGCGAGCCGAAGGAGTGATCGCGACGAGGCCGACGCCTGGGGGACTGCCGCTCACCCGAGGCCCTCGGCGTCGTCCGGTTCGTCGGACGCC
>PXQY01000132.1:0-2368 GCA_003021745.1 Halobacteriales archaeon QH_7_69_31 | reverse complement strand
GCGACGTCGAAGGCGGGACAGACCGTCTCCAGGTGCCGGACCCACATCGCGTCCCTGTCGACGTCGACGATCGGGATCAGGTAGGTCCGGGCATCCATCTCGTCGAGGGCGTCCTGGACGACGCGGACGCGCTCGCCCGAGGTCAGCGGGTTCGACGCGGAATGCGAGCGGTCGGCACTCCCGATGCCGACGATGACGCGGTCGACCCGGTCGTCGATGTGCCCGACGAGGTGGCGGTGCCCGAGGTGGAACGGCTGGAAGCGGCCGATGACGAAGCCTCGCATGGTCGACCGTGTGGCGCCGGCCCGAAAAAGTCATCACGGATGGACGTCCTGCTGGGTCAGTTCTCGTCGAACAGCCCCTCGACGTCTCCATCCCGGGACTCGCGCCGCCGGACGTGGTCGGCGATGCGGTCCCGCACCACGGGCGACTCCTCCCGCAGGTACGACAGCGTCAGCGACACCAGCGGGCTCGTCCGCCGGGAAGGTGAGGTCCGCGACGGTCACCCCCTCGCCGTCGACGGCCACCGGCGGCGGCCGCTCCCGCTCGGCGAGTTCGGGATCGCCGGCGAGCCGCCGGAGCCAGGCGCGGATGTCGTCGTGCCCACAGTCGTCCAGATACGCCGCGCCGCTTTCGGCGAGGCCGACCGCGCCCGACCAGTTCCCGGTCCGCGCCTTGTGGGTGGCCGCCGACGCCTGGACGAGCCCCTGTATGCAATCCTCGCGGGCGTCGCGTGGGTCCTGGAGCCACCGCTTCTCCCAGGGCTCGTGGGCCGCGAGGTAGTGGCCGGCGTTGAACAGCGCCGTCCCGGCCCGCAGGTGGTCCATACGAGGAGCTATCGGCCGTGCGATGAAAAATCGGTCGGGCGGTCGGGGCGAACCGTCAGGCAGACGAACCGTTCTCGGCCGGCGGGGCCGGCGCGGCCGACGGGGGCGCGGTCAGGAAGGGATCGAACCGGACGTTCGAGACGCCCTCCTCGTCGCCGCGACTGACGGCGTCACCGGAGCCGTCCGCGAGCGCGCCGGTTTTCGGATCTTCCAATGCCTCCGTGCGACTGGACGGACCGTCCGCCGCGCCCCAGTAGTTGCCGGTCGCGTTCACGACGAGGCTCCGATCCCAGTTCAACACGCCGTACCGGTCGTTGTCGAGGTGGTTGCGGTGGACGTCGTACTGGGGGTCCGTCTCGGACGAGGAGAAGAATGGCCATGGGACGTAGACGCCGACATCGTTTCGGACGATGGTGTTCTCGACGACGGCCACCCGACCGTCGTCAGCGTCGAGGCCAACGCCGTACCAGTAATCGGTTACCGTGTTCCGCTCGATACTGGCCACCGTGGTTGTGGCCGCCGTGGGATCGTCGTTCCATACCAAGACGCCGTAGTAGCCGTCGCTGAGGTCGTTCCGCCTGATCGCCGTGCCGTCGGTTCCGGCGAGGACGACGCCGACGGAGGAGCCGGTCACCTCGCTGTCGGTGACGGCGTCGTCGGAGCTGTCGGCGGCGACGATCCCGTAGAACGCGTCCGAAACCTCGACGTTTTTGATCTCGTTGTTGCCGCTGTCGGCCCCGGACAGGCAGGTCTCACAGCTTCGGATGGCGACCCCGGTCCCGAGGAAGCCGCTACTTTCGACCCGGCTGTCGCGGACCACGCTGTCCCGCGTGTTGACGAGCTGGATGCCGCCCGACGCCGTCGGTAATGAGACGTTCGTGACGCTCACGCCTTGGCTCCCGACGACGGGGAGGCTGCCGACGTCGTCGAGGGTGACGTCCCGGACGGTCACGTCGGTGCTGTCGACCACGGCGACGTAGCCGGGGTCGTCCTCGCCGGTGACGGACGTCCCCGCCTCGCCGTTGAGATAGTAGATCGGGTCGCCGCCGACCGTGTTCGAGCGGTCGATGTCGTGGTCGTAGCCGCCGACCACCCGGAAGCCGTCCTCGGCGTCCGCCATGGTGTTGTTCCGGAGGACGTTGCTCTGTGCACCCGCGAGGACGAGGCCGAGGTCGCCGCCGGTGATTCGGTTGTCCGTGAACCGGACCTGATCGGTCCCGAAGCTCACCGCTCCGATTCGATCCGACCGGACGGTGTTGGCGCCGACGCTGGTGCCGGTTGCCGACGAGGCGCCGATCCCGACGTAGGCGTCCTCGACGGTGTTGTCGACGACGGTGTCGCCGGTGCTGGAACCCACGAGAATGCCGTAGGCGGGGCCGGAGACGCGGTTGTCGACGATCTCGTTGTCGGCACTCTCCGTGCTCAGGGTCGTACAGTCCTCGCAGGACCGGACGACGATGCCGTCGTTACTGAAGCCCTCGCCGGTGACACGTGCATCGCTCACGCGACTGTTGCGGCTATCCGCGAGGCGAATGCCGCCG
>PXQY01000131.1 GCA_003021745.1 Halobacteriales archaeon QH_7_69_31 | reverse complement strand
CCCGCTGCTCCACCCGGACGTGGCGGCGTTCCTCGTCACGGAGATGTCCGCTCGCGATCCGATGCCGTCGCTGGCGGTGCCGACCGACGCCGCGGTGACGGGCCGGGTGGAGGCGGCCGACCACGCCGTCGTCGTCGCCGACGGCCGGACGATAGAGCGGGTCGACCCGCCGGCGACGGTGCGGCTTCGCCGTGCCGAGCAACCGGTGCGGATCGCGGGGCCACGGCCGGAGTTCTTCGCCGCTCTCGGGAAGTTGGAATAGCCGGGCGGCGCGAGCGAAGCGAGCGCCGCCGTATGAGCGAGCGGGAGGAGTGACCAGCGGGAACGACGACACGCGAGCCGCGAGGCCGACCGAAGGGAGGCCTCGGAACGAGCGAGCGGGAGGAGTGACCAGCGGGAACGACGACACGCGAGCCGCGCGGCCGACCGGCGGGAGCCGTGATCGGAGGGAACGGCTCCGAATGCGTGAACGGTGAGCGAAGGGAGCCGTGAACGATGGAGGCCGCGGAACGAGCGAGCGGGAGGCGCGAGGCGCGAGCCGGGCGGCGCGACCATCGGGAGGGCCGCCGAACGAGCGAGCGGGGAGCGAATCGACCCGCAAGCCGGGCGGCGGAGCGGTTCGGAGGCCGCCGGATGAGTGAGCGGGGAGCGAAGCGACCCGCGAGCGAAACGACCCGCGAGCCCGCGGGAGACGCGAGCCTCGGATGGACGTCGACCCACCAACGTGAGAGGCTGCTGGGACGGGCGCTCCCGGGGATGACTCGTCCGCCCTCGGGACGAGTTCCGGGTCCTCCTGGCGAATACCGGCGGCCGTAACCCGCGCCGGCCGATTCCCCTTCCGAAAGCCATAACGGCGCCCGCACACGCGTTCAAGCTAATGAGTCAGCAGTTGCCGGACGTGCAGGATTCGAGGCCGGACGTGAGCGTCGGCCTGAACCGCGTGGGCGTGACGGGCGTGGAGAAGCTCCTGAAGCTCCACCGCGACGGCGGGCGGCCGATCGTGCTGATGGCGGAGTTCGACGTGTTCGTGGACCTCCCGAGCTGGCGGAAGGGCGCGGACATGAGCCGGAACATGGAGGTCGTCGACGCGATGCTCGAGGAGGCCGTCTCCGAGCCGGCCGTGGCCGTCGAGGACGTCTGCGGCGACGTCGCCGAACGCCTGCTCGAGAAACACGACTACACCACCCGCGCCGAGGTGGGGATGGAGGCCGAGTACGTGATCCGCGAGGAGACGCCGGAGACCGGCCGGCCCACGCAGGCGACGGCCGACCTGATCGCCTCCGCGACCGCGACCGACGAGGGGACGCGGGAGGCGGTCGGGTGTCGCGTCGACGGCATGACGGTGTGTCCCTGCTCGCAGGGGATGAGCGAGTCGCGGGCCCGCGAGGTGCTGGCGGGGCTGGACGTCGACCGGGAGACCGTCGACCGGTTCCTCGAGGAGGTCCCGCAGCCGGGCCACTCACAGCGGGGCCACGCGACGCTGTCCGTCGAGACCGCCGGCGACCCGTCGGTGGACCTCGAGGAGCTCATCGCGATCGCCCGCGACTCGATGAGCGCCCGCATCTACAACCTCGCCAAGCGGCCGGACGAGGACCACATGACCCACGAGAGCCACGGCGACGCGAAGTTCGTCGAGGACTGCGTCCGCGCGATGGCGGAGGGGCTGGTCGCGGCGTACCCCGACCTGCCGGACGAGGCGGTCGTCCGGATGGAGCAGTCCAACGACGAGTCCATCCACCAGCACAACGCCCACGCCGAGCGCGTGGCCGAGTTCGCGGAGGTCAAGCGGGAGGTCGACGGCGGCGAGGACGCCTGACTGTCGGTGCTCAGAGCCGGAGTCTCTCGGCGGCGTCCCACCGGGGTTCGAACTCCGCGCGGACGTTGCCCGCGAACTCCCGGTCCTTCAGGTCGATCATGGCGAAGACCTCCTGGCTCTTCAGCGGGTGGGGGACCTCGATGACGACCTCGGCGTCGTCGACGAGGGTGAACGTGCCGGAGACGTTCTCGCTCGTGCGCACGGCGAAGTCGTCGTCCTCCATCAGCGACTCGCGGTAGCGCTCGCCGATGGACTCCGGGAGGATGGGGACCAGGTCGGGCCGCATGAGCAGCCGGACCCCGACGCCGCGGTCGAGCGCGTCGGCGAGTTCGTCGAGGATGAGCGTGCCGACCGCGTCGACGTCGAAGAACTGCTCGGTGTACGTCGACAGCACCATCACGACGCGGGACTCGGCGGCGGAGATGCGCTCGACGTGGAGGTCGACCGTCTCCTCGGCCCCGACGGCGGCCGTCCAGAACGTATCCTCGACGGGGTCGGCGGTCTCGAGTTCGCCCGCGAGATCGTCGACGATCGTCTCGTACTGGTCGGCCTGCTCTCTGAGTTCGCGCTTCTTGTCGGCCAGTAGCCGGTCGAGGGCGGTGTCTGGTTCGACGGCGACGTACTTCTGGGGACGGGAGGCCGACTGCGATCGGACGAGGTTGTACTGCTCGATGCTGTTGAGGACGTCGTAGATCCGCCCCATCGGGACGTCACTGGCGCGTGACAACTCCTTGGCGGTTGTGGGGCCCGTCTCGATGAGCGCGCGGTAGGCGCGAGCCTCGTACTCCGAGAGGCCGAGGTCTCTCAGGCTTGCCATCGGTGGAACTCCCGCCCGGGGGCTGATAAACACGTCGCACGTTTAGGAACCGGTGGAGTTGTTGTCGGACGCCCGACCGTTGATTCGGGGGCCGCGCCATCTCGCTTGAGGAGTCCCTCGTGGGCGGCCGGCGGCGTTGGGTCTCCGCCACGGCGGCAGAACGCGTGTCAGCGGGTGGTCAATCCCGCCGCAGCACGAGCACGCGGAGGATGTCCCCGTAGGCCGGCCGGGTGATGAGGACGCCGACGAGGACGCCGACGATGGTGACGATGGCGAACCCGCGGAGGTCCCCGAGCGACAGCACCGCGAGCGGCGACATCGCGATGATGGTCGTCGCCGCGGCGGCGCCGATCACCCAGAAGGCCTTCCGGAACCGCGACTCGAACACGCGGGAGGTCTCGATGTTCCCCCGCTGCATGATCTCGTCGGCGATGATCACCAGGTCGTCGACGCCGGTGCCGATCACCGCGATGAAGCCGGCGATGTGTGACAGCTCCAGGGGGAGGCCGACCGCGGCGGCGAATCCCAGGAGGACGTACACCTCCGCCGCGGCCGTGAGGATCATCGGCATGGCGACGTCGGCGCGCCGGTACCGGACGAACACCATGAGCGAGACGGCGATCACGGCGGCGAAGCCGGTCAGAAGCGACAGCGGCTTGAACTGCTGGGCGAGGCTCGGCAGGAGGTAGAACGTCGTCCCGCGGTTCTCGATGTCCAGCTCGGTGGGGAGCGCGCCCGCCTTCAGGTTGATCTCGAGTTCGCGGACCTGCTCGAAGGACGGCGCGCTCGACTGGTAGACGGGGCTCTGGACGAACTGGCCGGTCCGGAAGTCGTCGGCGAGCCCGTCGGTCACGCGCGCGCCGAACACGACCTCGCCGTCCCGAACGGTGAGGAGACACCGGTGTTCCACCCCGGCCGCCTCGAAGGCCTCCATGTTCCCTTCGATCGTCCTGTTCAGGTCGTACCGACAGGTCGTCCCGCCCTCCTGGTCGAACCCGTACTCCTGCATCGCTGCCTGGAACTCCGGGGCGGCGTCGTCGGTCAGCGTGACCGTGACACCGGGGGCTTCGCCCTGCTCGGACCGTTGGGCGTTTCCGACGTTCCGGAAGTCGTCCTGGGTGGTGAGGTTGGCCGTCCGGTACTCGGTGCCGTTGTCGGTCTCGACGGGGTACAGCGCCACGGTCTGGACGAGGCCCTGTTCGCCGATGAGGTCGATGACCGTCCGGCGGTCGGCGCCGGGGACCTCGATGACGACGAACTGCGCGCCGGGGGCGGCAGCCTGGGTAACGGTCCCGCCGCTGAGGCCGCTCCGGTCGATCTTGCTGCTCAGGACGCTGACCGCGTCATCGCGGGTCGAGGCGGTGACGCCCATCCGGACGTCGCCTTCGTCGGCGTCGAGGCCGGCTTCCTGCAGCGCGGCGGCGAACTCCGGCTGGGTGACGTTGCCCACGTGCCGATCGACGAAGACTTCGACCGTGCCGCCTCGGGCGTCGGCCCTGACCTGGCTGGCGCCGACGTCGAGTTCGCGCCGGACCGTCTCCTCGATCCCGTCGGCCTCCTCGCGCTGGAACGCCAGGCCCTCCGCGGTCATGCCGACCAGCGGGGCCCGGACCTGGGTCCCGCCGGCCAGCTGGAGCCCGAACCGCAGGTTGGTGTACTGTGAGGCGGTCGACTCCGTGGCGGCGGTGTCGTTCCCGGCGGCGGCGTCGCCGGTGGGGCCGCCGACGCCGACAGGCGCGAAGATCGCGACCGTACTCGCGACGACGAAGACCACGAGCAGCCAGATCCGCCAGTTGTCCCTGATCGCGAGGTTCATCTCCCGACCGCCTCGAACTTGTAGTAGCGCAGCAGGCTCACGTTCATCAGGTAAGTGTTCATCAGGTCGGCCGTGAGGCCGAACACGAGCACGATCCCGATCGCCGGCAGGAGCGGAATGCCCAACAGCGAGGCGACGACGACCATCACGACCATCGCGGCGATGGAGGTGATGGTCATCGTCACCCCCGTCCGCATCGCCCGGTACGTGGCCGTGTAGAAGGCCCCCCGACGGCGGATAATGTGGTTGTTCAACAGGAGGTCAGAGTCGACGGAGTACCCGATGAGCATCAACAGCGCCGCGACCGTGCCGAGCGAGAGCTCGATCCCGAACAGCCGCATGAGCGCCAGCGGGATCACGATGTCGGAAAACGCCGACGCCACGACGGCGATCGAGGGGATGAACGTCCGGAACATCAGAAAGACCAGGACCGCCATCCCGGCGAAGGCGACGAGCAGGCCGACGAGGGCCTGCCGCTGGGAGTCCCCGGCGAAGCTCGCCGAGCGCTCGCTGACGGACTCGACCGTGTAGCCGGCCTCGGTGGCCCGCTGCTCGAGGGGGTCGGCGTCCTCGAACTGGAACGTCAACTGGTAGGTGTCGGCCTGGCTCGCGATCGGCGTGATCGACTCGACCTCCTGGTCGAACGTGGCCCGGATCTCCGACGGGGAGTCACCCGTGATGACGCGCAGCTCCGTCCCGCCGGTGAACTCGATGCCGAGCGGCACCGGCGAGCCCAGAAGGACCGTCGCCACGGCGAGGACACCGACCGAGACCGCCAGAAGCGCGAGCGGGACCGCGACGAGCTGGCGGTCGGAGTAGTCGGGGTACTCGACGTCCGGGACCGACACGTCCATGATTCCCGGTGTGGCGGCCCCCTGAATAAGGGTTGTCGTTTGCCCGGCGGCAGGGGTCTCGACCCCCGCGGAGCTAACCGGCCCGACCGACCGGCGGCGACGAACGTCCGCCGCCGACGGTCCACGGGGACCGAACCGCTCTTGGCTGGTCGGCCCCTCGGGGCGGTCGATGCCGGCGCCGGCCCTCGACCGCATCGTCGTCTACCCGGTCAAGTCGCTCGACCCCCATACCCTGGGCCGGGCCGCGGTCCGGGCGGACGGCGGCCTCGCGTACGACCGCGAGTTGGCTATCGTCGAGGAGACCGGCGAGTACGTCAACGGCAAGCGCGAGCCGGCGGTCCACCGATTGCGGTCGTCCTTCGACCCCGAGGCGGCGCGGCTGACGCTGCGGGGGCCGGACGGCGACCCGGCCGCCTTCGACCTCGAAGAAACCGGGGCCATCGAGGCGTGGCTGACAGGGTATTTCGGCCGACCGGTCGAACTCCGCCGCGCCGACGCGGGCGGCTACCCCGACCACACGACGGCGTCCGGCCCGACGGTCGTCGCCGAGGCGACCCTGGAGGCGGTCGCGTCCTGGTTCGACGGCATCGACGCCGTCGAGATGGCGCGCCGCCTCCGGCCCAACCTCGTCGTCGCCGGCGTCGAGGCGTTCTGGGAGGACCGGCTGTACGCCGACCGCGACCGGGCGGTCGCGTTCCGCGTCGGCGATTGTGAGTTCCTCGGCGCGAACCCCTGCCAGCGATGTGTCGTCCCGACACGGGACCCGGAGACGGGCGAGCCGACGCCGGGGTTCCGTGAACGGTTCGTCGAAAAGCGCCGGGAGACGCTGCCGGCGTGGGCCGACCGGACGTGGTTCGACCACTACTTCCGGCTGATGGCCACCACCTTCGCCCCGGAGTCGACGGTGGGCGAGGAGCTTCGGGTCGGAAACGAGGTCGAGATACTGGGCGAGCGGCCGCGGCCCGCCTGACCTGGCTGCGATCCGTCCGTCATCGGACTCCTCCTCCACTAACAGGTCCAACGCATACTGGTAGTATGGTCTGAGATGGGGATATGCCTCAAGAAGAAACGGGTTGCATTGGGTATACCCGTTAATGGTATTTCCCATCAGCTATCATCCGATCGAAGCGCCGGACTTTCAGCGATCTTCCGGTTACACATATGAACGATTAGAGTTGCCGGAATTCCGGTTAGATATATAAGTATCTGCGATAACCTAGACGCGATGCTCCTCGAGAAGCCCGCACGAGAACGCGGGTTCAAGAAAGAACGGCTCCACAGGGTCCTCCTGAATCACGCCGTTGGTGAACGAAGCCGCTACGAGATCGCCACGGAGGCGGACGTCTCGTCCTCGTGGACCTACGAATACCTCGAGCAACTCGCAGAAGAGGGGATCGTCGATGACGCGGTCGTCGTGGATCCACCGGCGCTCTACGAGCGCTGGCGAGAGACGCGGATCGAACCGAACGCAGTCCAGGTGTCGCTCCAGCAGCCACTCGATCGAATTCGGAACGCGGGGCCCGACTACGCGCTCACGACCGACGAGGCCGAACAGGTCCACCAGGGCTTTCTCTTTCCGTCGACGACGGCACTGTACGTCCGCGAGGCCGACATCGAGGAGTGGCTGGACCTGGTCACGGAGGAGGGGCTCGTCGGCGGCGGCAACACCGAACTGCGAGCGACCGACGAACACGTCTTCTACAACACACGAACGGTTGACGACGTTACCACGGTCTCGGTCCCACAACTGATCGTGGACTTGCTCGACGAGGACGGACCTGCTGCTGAGGCGGCCAACCGGTTAATGAGCCGATACCACGGGTTGAACGATGAGTAGAGCGGACCGCGGCCAGTACGCGGAAGCGGTCACGTGCCTCTCCGAGGGCGAGTTACAGGACGTTCTGCGTGTCGCGGAGCCCCCGATCTGTCTCCTCGGCGGATGGGCAGTTCACCGCCAGGTCACCGAGGGATTCCGGGATACACACGGTCGAGACTACATCGGCTCCCGGGACATCGACCTCGGACTTCACGTCGATGAAGAATGGACGGCCGACGACATCACCGACTCACCGGTCAGCGAAACAGTGGAAAGGATCGGGGAGGAACTCGGATACAGTCGTGGCCGGTTCGGCTTCTACCAGCAGTTCAACCGCGACACTGGTGAGCGTCTTGATGACAACCAGGCCCGCGATCTGGCGTCGCACAACGTCTTTCGCGTGGACATCGACCTCATCCCGGACACTACGAAGTTGGACGCATTCGAGTCGGCGTTTGGGTTCAGGCCGCCGGCGGAACCGCTGCTGGAGGCGGTGTTCAGTAACCAGACCGGTGAACCGCTCACGGAGCACGTCGACTGGAGCGTATCTGGAGAGGCCCGGATCGCACCACCTGCCGGGCTCGCCGCGATGAAAGTCCGGGCGTTTCCCGATCGAGACGAGAGCCACAAGCGCCTGAAAGACCTGGCCGACCTCCACGCGGTGCTGTGGTACGTGGCCGACTACGATGACGTCAGATCGGCCACACTTGAGCATCTGACCGACGAGGACCTGGCTGCCTTCGATGCAGCGATCGATTCCGACCTGTACGAACGCACGGCTCGTCTGATCGACGTCGATGGGACCGTGATTCGCCAGTCGATCGAGCGGCTCGTCCAGTAGTCGGGCGGCCCGAATCGTCGATCGGCGACGACCGTTTCTCGGACGTCCCGCCACCTGCTACGGACGGTCACCGCCGAGACGTTGGTGGCGTATCCGAGCGCTCACTGGGTTACATCCTCCCGCTGGTCCGGGGGAAATCAGGAGACGGGTGAAGGGCCAAATCAGCTAGTTGCTCCCAACGGACTCATCGGAAGCTATCATCCGATAACTCTTTTGACCGTATGTGGGGTATTGACACGGGCTGCTCGCCGTAATTTCCACGTCGCCTGCCTCGCGCCGGTCGTCGTGGCGAATGTAGACACCATCCCGTTCGCGACGGACGGTCCGGGACCCGGTGACGAACGTTTATGCCGCACACGCCACAACGTCGTGTGGGGAGGTACCATGCCACACAAAGCGGAACTCGAGGAGATGTACGGCGATATGGTCACCGCTCGTCACTACGAGGAGCGGCTGCAGGAGGAGTATCTGGAGGGCAAACAGCCGACGTTCGACATCTCGGCGGGCCAGATCCCCGGCGAGTTACACCTCGCGGCGGGCCACGAACCGGCGGCCGTCGGCGTCTGTCAGCACCTCGAGGACGAGGACACGGTGACGTCGCCGCACCGCCCACACCACGTCGCCATCGCCAAGGGCGTCGACCTAAAGCGGATGACTGCGGAGATATTCGGCCGGGAGACGGGCCTGTCCGGCGGCAAGGGCGGGCACATGCACCTGTCGACCCCGAGGTGAACTTCGCCTGCAGCGGCATCATCGCCCAGGGGTGTCCGCCCGCCGTCGGCGCGGCGCTGGCCGCCGAGAAGCGGAACACTGACGCCGTCGCGGTCGGCTACCTCGGCGAGGGCGCACTACAGCAGGGCGGCTTCCTCGAGTCGCTCAACCTCGCCGCCGTGCGGGATCTACCCGTCGTGTTCGTGGTCGAGGACAACGACTGGGCCATCAGCATGCCCAAAGACCGGGTGACCGACGTCGCCGACGGCTCCAGGCGGGCCGACGGCTTCGACCTGCCGGGCGAACGGGTCGACCACAACGACCCCGTGACGGTCTATGAGACCGCCGAACGGGCGGTCGGTCGCGCCCGCGCCGGCAACGGACCCACGCTCATCGAGGTGCAGGTCCACCGGCGGATGGGTCACTTCATGGGCGACGCACAGGGCTATCGCCCGGACGAGGAGATAGAGCGACTGGACCGCATCGACCCGATCCCGCGGACCGAAGACCGCCTCCGCGCGGAGGGGGTGGACGACGAGCGCATCGAGACGCTCCGGGAGTCGGCGACGGACCGAGTGGAGGAGGCCATCGAATGGGCGAAAGAACAGCCGAAACCGGCACCCGGTGCGGCCCACGAGGACGTCTTCGTGAACCCGCCGTCCGGACCGGCCGTCGCGGAAACGGGGGGTGATGACTGATGGCGGAAGCGACCGACCCCGCCCGGACCGACCGGGAGTTGACGATGAGCAGGGGGATGGTCGAGGCCATCGCGACCGAGATGCGCGACGACGAGGAGGTGTGATGGACGTCCCCATCAGCGAGACGTCGTTCATCGGCGCCGGCGTCGGCGCCGCCCAGGCGGGCATGCGGCCGATTGTCGAGTTGATGTTCGCCGACTTCTTCGGCGTCTGCATGGACCAGATCTACAACCAGATGGCGAAGAACACCTACATGTCGGGCGGGGCCGTGAACGTCCCGATGGTGCTGATGACGGCCGTCGGCGGCGGCTACAACGACGCTGCCCAGCATTCACAGACGCTGTACGGCACCTTCGCCCACCTTCCGGGGATGAAGGTGGTCGTTCCGAGCACCGCCCACGACGCCAAGGGCCTCATGCACGCCGCCGTCCGCGACGACGACCCCGTCGTCTACATGTTCCACAAGCGCCTCATGGGAATCGGCTGGATGCCGGCCCCCGAGGGGCCGAAGACGGCCGTGCCCGACGAGCCCTACACCATCCCCTTCGGTGAGGCCGACGTCAAGCGCCGGGGCTCGGACGTGACGATCGCCACGCTAGGGTTGCACGTCCACCGGGCGCTCTCGGCCGCCGACTCGCTGGCAGAGGACGGCGTCGACGCCGAGGTCGTCGACCTCCGGACGCTCGTGCCCCTCGACACCGAGACGGTACTCGAGTCGGTCCGGAAGACCGGCCGGCTGGTCGTCGTCGACGAGGACTACCGCTCGTTCGGCGTCACCGGGGAGGTGATCGCGGGGGTCGCAGAATCGGACCTGGATGCACTGGAGGCCGTCGAACGGGTCGCCATGCCGGACGTGCCGATCCCCTATGCCCGGCCGCTGGAGGAGGCGGTCCTGCCCGACTCGGACGACGTCGAGGCGGCCGTCGGAAACGTCGTGGAATGACCGACGACCGGGTCGCCATCGACACCGGAGAGATCTGGCCCGAGGACGCCGACGAGGAGGAGGGCTACGTCGCAAACTGGTTCGTCCCGGCGGGGGCGAGCGTCGAGGCCGGCGACGTCATCTGTGAGATACAGGTCGAGAAGGTCAGTATCGACGTGGCGGCACCGGTCGACGGCGAACTCGTCGAGGTCGCCCTTCCCGAGGACGCCGAGTTCCGCCGCGGGGCGACGTTGGCGTACGTCCGGCCAGCGTAGCGCGCCGTGGACGGGCTGCGGACGTCCGGCCAGCGGAGGGTGCGGTCGACGGCCTACGGCAGGTACCGGACGCTGACCAGGCCCGGCTCGCTCCGCACTTCGACCCGGCCGACGCCTAGCCGGGCCGCCCGGACCAGCGTCGCCTCGTCCGCCAGCACGTCGGCGACGGCCTGGTCGGTGTCCGTCTCGGGGACGGATAGGACGTGGAGTTCGCCGCTCCCGGCGCGCTCACGCCGGGTCACCTCGCCCCGGGGCTGGTCGGCGGCCATCTTGCGGGCCTGGGCGGTCGGCGGCTCCGCGCTCTCGGTGACCGTCACCGACCGCCGGTCTTCGACCTCGAGGAGGGTGTAGGCGACCTGCATGGGTGGCGCCGGCGCGACCGTGCCCTCGATGACGTCACGCTGTTCGACGCCGGGGTTCTCGGCGAGGGTGTGGACCTGGCCGCGGTCGACGTTCTTCAGGACGGCCGAGGCGTCGTCGGCGTGGGTCACGACGAACCGCCCCGTGCGGCGGCCGCCGTCCTCGTCAGTTGGCACGTGCGGGGCGAGCGCGTCGGCGCCCTTCTGCGTTTCGTCACGCCGCGAGTCCGCCGGGGAGCGGTGAGCGGCTGGCCGGCCCCGACCGGGCTCGTCCGAACACGACGCCCGTCAGCGACGCCAGTGGTGGACGAGGAGGATCGCGATGGCGCCGGCAAGCGGCACCGTCCACGAGAGGGCGGCCGGGAGTGCGTACAGGGCTTCGACGACCGGCGCGGTCACCCCGCTCGGCTCCGGGCGGGTCGTGACCCGGCCGTCGATCTCGAAGGCGGCCGGCATCGACGCGATGGCGCCGAGGTACAGCGTCACGACGTAGGCGGCGCCGGCGACCGAGAGCCCGGCGTCGTACTGCGGGTCGCTACCCTCGCGGCGGTGGCGACGGGCCACCAACAGGACGGGCGCCACGAGCGGCGCGACGACGAGGAAGCCGAACACGATGAATATCGAGCGGACGAACGTGACGGTGCCGCCGGCGAGGGAGGCCGTCGAGGCGACGGAAACGACGAGGGCGAATGTGAAAAACACCGCGAGGACGGACGCGAGGAGGCCACCGAGAACCGCGTAGGCGCGGAACAACCGGGAGTCGCTCCGGCGGACGGCGTATGGAAACGCGCCGAGGAGGCCGCCGTACTCGTCGTCCATCGGCGGCGATACGGCGGTCCGGCGAATAAGCGACCCGGTCGGCGTGGGTCCGTTCACGGCGGCAGGCCCGGACTGCCCTGGCAGGTCGAGGTCGCGCCGGCCGAACCGCTGCGGGGCCTGGGGTCGTGGCGACCGGACCGCCGCGGGGGCCCGGGGTCATAGCGACCGGACCGCCAAGGCCTTACTCCAGGCGCACGCGCGAGGAGCCATGCACGTCGACATCGGGAACGCGCTGGCGGTCGAGGCGACGCCGGGCGTGGCGGAGGCGTCGCTGGACCGACTGGACGACCGGGTCGCGGCCGCCCACGATCGCATTACCGCGGGCGTGGGGGACCGCGATTTCGGCTACGCCGGCCTCGCGCTGCCGGCCGACATCGACCCCGACGCCATCCACGCCGCCGTCGAGGGGTTTGACCCCGAGGCCGTGCTGACGGTCGGCATCGGGGGCTCCGCGCTCGGAGCCGAGACGGTGACGGCGGCGCTCGGCCTCGACGGCCACCACACGCTGGACAACGTCGACCCGGCGGCGGCGACGCGGCTGCTCGACGGGCTCCCGCTGTCGGAGACGCTCGTCAACGTCGTCTCCCGCTCGGGGACCACCGTCGAGACGCTGGCGAACCTCCGCGTCGTCCGGGCGGCACTTGCCGACGCCGGCCTCGAGTGGACCGAGCGGACGGTCGTCACCACCGGCGAGTCGGGACCGCTCGCCGACCTCGCCGCCGCCCCCGACCTGCCGACCTGCCCGGTGCCCGACGGCGTCCCGGGCCGGTTCGCCGCGCTGTCGCCGGTGGGATTGTTGCCGGCGGCGGCGCTGGGCGGCGACGTCGAGGCCGTCCTTGCCGGCGGGGCCGAGGGCCGACGCGCGCTGTCGCCGTCGCTTTTCGACTGTCCCGCCTACGCCTACGGCGCGGTCGCGTACGCCCTGGAGTGCCGCGGCGCGACCACGAACTGCGTGGTCCCGTACGCGGAGGCCCTGGAGCCGTTCGCCGAGTGGTTCGCCCAGCTGTGGGCCGAGAGCCTCGGCAAGGACGGCCTCGGCCAGACCCCGGCGCGGGCGCTCGGTGCGACCGACCAGCACTCCCAGCTCCAGCTGTACCGCGCCGGCCGGCGGGACAAGCTCGTCACCCTGCTCCGGCCCACGGGCCGCGAGGACCGACCGATCCCGGCCGTCGACGCCGACGCGCTGTCGTATCTCGAGGGCGAGTCGCTCGGGTCGCTCCTCGCCGCCGAGTTCGAGGCCACGGAGGCCGCCCTCGCGGCGTCCGGCGTGCCGAACGTCCGGGTGGAACTCGACCGCCTCGACGCCGAGGGCGTCGGCCGTCTGCTGTACGACATGGAGGCCGCCTGCGTGCTCGCCGGCGAACTCCACGGCGTCGAGACGTTCACCCAGCCGGCCGTCGAGTGGGGCAAGCGGGCCGCCCGTGGACTGCTCGGCGGCGGCGAGTTCGAGGAGGCCGCGGTCGTCGACGAGAAGACGACGCTGCGGATCGAGTGACTGTCCGTCGCGACGATGGATTGGGCGGTCAGGTGGTTAGTCGCGGTCCTCGGCGACGGACCCGGCGAGTGATCCGGGCGCGTGCACGTAGACGGCGTACAGCACGACGCCGGCGATGAAGACGTCCAGCGAGTGGGAGACCAGGTGGTGGATCGGCATCGGGACCACGCCCAGGACGGTGCCCGTCCCGACGACGGACCGGACCAACAGCCCGGCGATGGCGAGGGACACGAGGAGGTACTGGGCGGTCTGGCGCCGACGGTAGGCGACGAGGCTGACGACGAACAGGACGCCGGTGGCGACGACGGCCGCGAGGATGAGACCGAGCAGCGTCACCGAGCCCTCGACCGTCGGCGGATGGAGCATACCGGGACTGGTCACGGGTCCACTTGGAATCGTACCGGCCGCAGGGAGTTAAACGATGCCTCGGATAGCGGCCCGGACGGTGAACGTTTAGGGCCCCGGGCCCGTGGGTGCCACACGGCCATGGGCGACACGCGGACGCGGATCCGGCGCCACGTCGAGGCACGTCCGGGCGTCCACCACAGCCGCCTGGGGCGGGACCTGGACCTGTCGAGCGGCCAACTCCAGTACCACCTCCGGTGGCTGCGGGACGAGGGGACGGTGGTCCGGGAGGCGGTCGGCGGCAAGACCCACTACTACCCGCCCGGGATCGACCCGTGGGAACGACGGGCGCTCGCATTCGTCCGTCGCGAGACGCCACGGGGCATCATCGTCCGTCTGTACGCGGACGGACCGACCCGACCGGGAGACCTGGCGGCGGACCTGGGCCTGGCGCGGTCGACCGTCGCGTGGCACGTCTCCAACCTCGCCGACCACGACGTCGTGGCGAAGTCCGACGACTCCCCGATGACCGTCTCCCTGAGACGTCCCGAACGGACGACGGCACTGCTCGAGGCCGTCGAGCCCTCGCTCCCGGACCGACTGGTGGACCGGTTCCTGCGGACGGTCGATACGTTCCTGGAGTAACGGGCTCACAGCCGGGGCGGCCGCCCGGATCGTGAGATCTGCGGCGGTGGCGGTCGAAGTCGTCGTCGCAGTCGTCGTTGCACCCGTCACACCCGGGGCGGCCGCAGGGATCGTGAGATCTGCGGCGATGGCGGTCGTCGTCGCACCGGTCACAGCCAGGGGTGGCTGCACGGATCGGGAGCTGTCGGGCCGCCACGCGTGGCAGGGCGTCTCTAGGGCATTCGTCGAACACGCCAGAACCACTTTCGTTGGTGTCCTCGACCGTCCGTCCGCATGACACGCGACGTCAGCCGCCGCCGGTTCCTCGCCACGGTCGGGGCCGGGACGGTATCGCTGATTGCGGGGTGTACCGGCAACGGGAACCCGGAGGACGACGGGACGACTGCGGAGGACGGGACCCCGACGACGACCGCCGACGGGGACGATGCCCCCGGCAGCGACGGGTTGCTGTACGCGTTCGCGCCGGACCGGGCGGTCCTCATCGACCCCGAGGCCGGCGACGTGGAGGAAGACCTGACCGACGAACTCGATCCGGGCCTCGCCGACGCCGACTGGGGCGACGCCCGCCTGGCCGGGAACGATCGGATGTTCCTCGTGGAGGCGTCCGAGAACCGCCTCGGCGCCGTCGACCTCGGGCGGCGCGACCTCCTCGCGTGGATCGACATCGGCCAGGGGGCCACCCACGCCTTCCATCCCGTCGAGGGAGAGATCTGGGTCCACGCCGACGACGAGGGCCGCTTCTACGTCGTCGACACCGAGGCGCTGGAGGTGACCCAGGTCGTCCAGTCTGGACTAGAGGATGCCGGGCACGGCAAACTCCTCACCCACGAGGACCTCCGTCCGAAGGCCTTCGCCACCAACACGAACGACTCGTTCGGCCACGTCATCGACATGGAGCGCTACGAGCGGGTCGATTCACTCGACGTCGGCGAGGAGGGCGGCACTCACTACGCGATGTACGCCCCGGAAAGCGGGCTGGTGTACTTCGAACGCTCCGGGGGCGATGACATGCCGTACTTCGACGCCGAGACCCACGAGGCGGTCGGTCGCCTGGGAGAAAACGGCGGCCTCTCGATCACCCCCGACCGCGAGAAGCTCGGCATCTGGACCGACGACGCCGTCCACTTCGTGGACGCGACCGGCCGTGACGGCGAGGTACTGGGGTCGGTCGACCTGGAGGGCCGCGGCCCGGACGACCTGAGCTACTTCGAGGAGGGCGGGACGCTGTATGCCTACACCGCGAACACCACCTCCGAGGAGGTGTCGGTCGTCGACGTCGACGACTACACGGTCGAGACCCACGTGCCGGCCGGCGCCATCTCACAGGAGGGCCGGTTCCTCCACCGGTCGGGCGCGCTGGGTGGCGGCTACTACTTCACCACGTCGGGGGCGGACGGGACCGTCCCCGTCATCGACGCGGCCGGCCGCGAACTACTCTTCGAGGTAGAGGTCGGGGAGGGCGTCGACACCATCCGGTACGTCGGCGACGCCACGGGCGCCTGGTACTGATTCGAACCGTGGTCGATCCCACCGACCGCTCCCGTCGCCTGCTCGCCATCGCCGCCGCCGTCGCGTTGATCGGGGTGGCGACGCTCGCACCGGTCGTCAGCGCCCACGCCGTGCTCAGCGAGACGGACCCACGGCAGGGCGGACACGTCGAGGACGTTCCGGAGACGATCACGCTCACCTACACGGGTGACGGCGTCGACGAGATACTCGACGTGACGGTGACCGGCCCGGACGGCCGGGAGGTGACCGGGAACGTCTCCAAGGACGGCGAGGTCGCAACGGAGGTGTTCGTCGACGTCACGGACGCGGGCGAGGGCGTGTACGTCGTCGAGTGGGAGATCCAGTCGACCGACACGCACGTCGTCCGGGGGTCGTGGTTCTTCACGGTCGGCGAGGCGGCGCTGGACCCGGCGACGCTGCTCGCGTCCTATCAGGCCGACGACCGCGGTGGCGGCACCGTCGATACCGACCCCGAATACGGCCAGGTGCTGCCGACGGGACTCCTGTACCTCGCCGTGGTCGCCCTGCTTGGGATGCCGGTCGCGCTCGTGGCGGCGCTCCGGCCGGTCGCGGACCGCTCGGACATGCCGCGGCGCGTCGTCGACGCGACCGTCCGTCGACTCCTCGCCGGCGCGGCCGTCGTCGCGGCGGGCGCGACCGGCGTCCTCCTCCTGGCGTCCGTCCGTGCCGCTGACGGAACCGGGGTAGCCGAGGCTGCACTCGCGAGTCGTACCGGACGCGTTCTCCTCGGACAGTTCGTCGTCGCGGCCAGCGCCGCGTCCGTCCTGTCGGTGCACACCCTGCGTGACCCCGCCGAGCGGGAGTCGAACGCGGCGGGCGGCCGGGCGTGGCTCGGTGCGGCGGCCCTGGCCGGGCTGGTGCTCGCGGCCGGACTGGGCCTGACGAGCCACGCCGCCAGTCAGGTCGGCCTCCCCGTCGGGACGGCCGTCACGCTCGGCCACCTTCTCGGGGTCGCCGTCTGGGCGGGCGGGCTCTTCGCCGTCGCCGTCGCGCTCCCGGCGGCGCTCCGCCGGACGGCTCCGGGCGACCGCCGAGCCGCCGCGACGAGGGTCCTCCGCCGGTTTTCCGCGCTCGCGGTGGCCGGGGTGACGCTCCTCGTCGCGACGGGACTCGGCCTGACGGCGTGGCTCGTGCCGTCGCCGGCGTCCTTCCTCCGGACGCTCCACGGGAGCGTCCTCGGGGTGAAACTGGCGCTCGTGGTCGTCGCACTCGGCCTCGGCGCGCGGTCCCGGTACGTCCTCCTCGAGCGGCTCGACCCCACGACGGCGGACCCGGGACGGTTACTCGCACGCCTACCGGGCGGTGATCGACTCCCGTTCGTCGGCCCTCGCCGTCGACCCGATGGCGGACCTGGCGAGGCGTCGGGTTCGGACCCCGGTCCCGTCCGGGCGGTCGTCGGAACCGTCAGGCTCGAGGCCGCCATCGTGGTCTGTGTCCTCCTCGTCTCGGGGCTACTGACCGCGACCGTGCCGGGCGTCGTCGCCGGCGTCGACGACGGCCCCGGCGCGGGGAACGCGACGGTGCCCGTCGACGCCGAGGGCATCGAGGCCGAACTCGAACTCGTCCCCGCCCGAGAGACCGACCGCGGGCTGGCGGTGACAGACGGGACACCGGTCGTCGCCCGGCTCGAGCTGCGGAGCGACGACGGCGATCCGATCGAACTCGAGTCCACCGAGCGGGTGCTCGCCGAACACGCCGAATCCGGCACCACGCTCGATCCCGAACTCGAGCCGATGGACGCCCCCGGCACCTACGCCGCCGTTCTCCTCTTCCCCGAGACGGGCGCGTGGGACGTGCGGTTGAACGTCTGGACGGGCGAGACGTTCCTCGACGACGCCGTCGTCGTCCACAACGAGCCCGCCGGCGCCCCGGACGGGGACGGGGCGATGCAGGACGACGCCCGGGAGGAGACGTCGCCGTTCGGGTTGCTCCTGCAGTCGGCCCCAGCCGGCCGTCGAGTGGGGCAAACGGGCCGCCCGTGGACTGCTGGGCGGCGGCGAGTTCGAGGAGGCCGCGGCCGTGGATGAGAAGACGACGCTGCGGGTCGAGTGAGGCGGCGATCGAGGTCTACCGACGCTCGCCCCTACAGGGCGCCCGTCAGCTCGAGGTACTCGACGCCGAAGGTGACCGCGTTGTACACCCCGTGGGCGACCGCCGGCACGACCAGGTTGCCGGTGTGTTCGTAGAGCGCGCCGAGCAGCGCGCCGAGGACGAACAGGACGCCCAGCGTCGTCGCCAGCGACCCGCCGGCCGCGCCCACGCCGTAGGCCGGGACGTGGACGAGCGAGAAGATGGCGGCGGCCACCAGGACGGCCGGCGCGGTGCTGAACGCCTGCTGCAGCCGGGTCTGGACGACGCCGCGGTACAGGAGCTCCTCGACCGGCCCGGTCACGACCACCGACAGCGGGATCAGGGGCAACAGGACGGCCGGGTCGCGCTCGGCGGACTCGGCGACGGCGTGGTCGGTCAACGAGAGCCCGAGCTGCTCTATGAGGTACGTCGCCGCGGCCAGGGTCCCGAACAGCACGACCACGCCGCCGACGGCCCACGCGAGGTCCCGGACGGTCGGCCGCTCGAGCCGAAGGAACGACCGGGGGCGCTCGACGTCGGCGAGGTAGAGGCCGGCCACGGCGAGCACGCCGACATACTGGGCGACCGTGAGGACGGCCGCCCGCGTCGGGGTCCC
>PXQY01000130.1 GCA_003021745.1 Halobacteriales archaeon QH_7_69_31 | reverse complement strand
AAGGCGTACCCCGGATTCTCCGCGGGCGGGCGGTAGTCCTCCACGCCACCGTCCATCAACTCATCGTAGGCGCCCTCGACGTCCCCGACCCGGACCGCGATGTGGCCCCAGGCGTCGCCCATCGTGTACGACCGGCCGTCGTGGTTGTACGTCAGCTCGAGCAGCGCGCCGTCCTCGTGGCCGTCCGCGGGACCCAGGAAGACGTTCGTGAAAGTGTCGGCCTCCCAGCGACCCTGCTCCTCGTAGTCGAGGTGGGTCCTGTACCAGTCCAGCGAGTCCTCGAGGTCCTCGACGCGCATCATGGTGTGGTCGAGCGTCGCGTCCATGCCCGGACGGTGGAGTGCCGGGTACGAAAAGGCTGGCAACGGGGTACCGGGACGGGGCGGAGACAATCTTATCCGGGTTCCAGTCGACGCGATGATATGGCCCTCCGGAGACGGACGCTGTTGACGACCGCCGCGACCGTGCCGCTCGCGGCCACCACCGGGTGTACCGACGGGTTCGGGGTCAGGACGGACGCCCGGGACCCGCCGGCGTACGCTCGATGGGTCCCGGCCACCGGCCCGGAGAACGACGGGACGTACTACACGTACGTGGACTGGGCCGGCATCGACGACGTAGAGAGCCTCGAGGAGGACCTGCCGACCGACGACTCGCCCTTCGAGAGGGCGCCCGGGGAGGTCATAGAAGAGGGCGTCGACGCGCTGATAGCCGTCCCGGCGCTGGGCGTCCTCCTGACGGCGTTCGGCGTCGGGGTCGGGGTCAGTATCTACGATATCGACCCCCTCTGGGAATTCCTCGACGAAAACGCGGGGTCCGTCGGCGCGGGGCCCGACCGTGTGCCAACCGAGACGCCCGAGGACGGGGAGCCGGACGTAGGCAGCCTCGAGGCGACGCTCCTGACGGGGCGCGCCATCGTCCTCGAGGGCAGTTTCGACGTCGAAGGGGTCGAGGCGGCCGCGATCGACGCGGAGTTCGAACGGGCCGGCACCCACCGGGACGCCCGGATGTACGAGGGCGAGGGAGGGATGCTCCTCCCGCAGCGCCTCTCGTTCGCCGCCCGCGAGGAAGCGCTCGTGTTCGGCCTCACGCCCTCCGGAGACACCTCGTCCGAGGGGACGCCGTCCGACGGGACGCCGTCCGACGGGACGCCGGCCGACGGGACGGCCCCCGACGACGACACCGTTCGGTCCCGGGTCGAGCACATCCTCGACGTGGAGGCGGGCGAGCGCGAGCGCCTGGCCGACCGCAATGGCGAGGCCGGGTGGGCGCTCGGCAGGGCCGGCCACGGTCAGGTCGTCTTCGGAGCGTGGGGTGATTTCGACCCCGACGAGGTGTTCGACGGCCCGTTGGGCGGGCGGGACGTCGACGGTGCGACGCCGGAACCGCTCCCCGATTCGGACGGCGAGGTGTACTCCCTGACGCTCGGGGAGTCGGAGCTCTCCGGCGACATGGCGGCCGCGTACCCGGCAGACGAGACCCCCGACCGCGAGACCGTCGAGTCCAGCATCGGCAACACCGCCGACGAGCAGTCGGTCGACGTCGACGACCGGCGGGTAGCCGTCACCGGCACCTGGGAACTTGGAACCGACCAGCAGGGCTAGTCGGGCCGGAGGCCCCGCTCTCACACCAGCTGCCAGTAGAACCACCAGGCAACAGCCACCGTGGCCAGCGCCCCGACCGGGAGCACCGTCGCGGGACTCGTCCCGTACGCGCCGTCCAGCCTTTCGGCAACGTGGCCGCCTGTGAGGCCGGCGAGCCCAGCAGGCCGCCCGTCAGCCGGGGTCCTCGACCGAGAGGGAGTCACCGACGGCACTCGCGGGCGCGCACGCCCGAAGGATAGTGACTGGCGGCCGCTACTTCCGTGCGACGATGCGGAGGACGTCCCCGTCTTCGAGTTCGTGGTCGCGGCCAACCTGCTGGTCGTCGTGTTTCGCCGACGGCCCGGTCACGCGGGCGAACCGGAACCGCTCGTCGAAGCTCCCCCCGAGCGTCGCGAGGGCGTCCTCGACGGTGTTCTCGGTCTCGGTGAGGATCAGCGGCTCCTCGCGGTCGACGCCACGGCCCGGCTTGTCCATGTAGATCCGGATGAGCCCGAGGTCGTTCCAGATGGTCTCCCGCAGCGAGTCGAGGCCGCGTTCCTCCTCGGCACTGATGAAGACGGCGTCATCCGGGTCGAGGCCGTGCTCGCGGAGGTCGGCCTCGACCGTCTCCACGTAGTCCGGCTCGATGAGGTCGACCTTGTTCACCGCGACGGCGGAGGGGAGGTACACGCGGTTGTCCTGCAGCGCGTCGACGAGCTGGTCAATGGTGAGGTCCTCCCGGATGGTGACGTCGGCGTTGACGTAGTCGTACTGCCGGAGAACTTCCATAATCGTCTCGTCGTCGAGGCCCACCCGGTCGGAGGTGGTGAGGTTGATGCCGCCCGTGTGGGTCTCGCGGACGGTGACCCGGACCGGCTCGGCGTCCAGCCGGACCTTGTTCTCGTAGAGCTCCTCCGAGAGCCGCTCGTACTGGTCGATCTCGAACGGCGACAGGAGAAACAGTACCAGGTCGGCGGTGCGGACGACCGAGAGCACGGCCTGGCCGCCGCCGCGGTCCTCGGCGGCGCCCTCGATGAGCCCCGGCACGTCCAGCAGTTGGATGTTCCCGCCGTTGTACTCCAGCATGCCGGGGTTTACGTCCAGCGTTGTGAACTCGTAGGAGCCGACCTCGCTGTCGGCGTTGGTGAGCGCGTTCAACAGCGTCGACTTCCCGACCGAGGGGAAGCCGACCAGCGCGACGGTGGCATCGCCGTGCTTCTGGACGGCGTAGCCGCCCCCGCCGCTGCTGGACGACTGGCGGCGCTCGAGCTCCTCCTTCTTCTCGGAGAGCTTCGCCTTCAGCCGACCGATGTGCTGTTCGGTCGACTTGTTGTAGGGCGTCTCGGCGATCTCCGCTTCGATCGCCTCGATCTCCTCTTCGAGCCCCATTGGCGGAGTGGTGTCACCGACGGCGAAAAAGCCGTTCGGTTGGCCGGACGGCAGTATTCTGTTTACGTATGGAGTAATCGGTTGCCGGCTGCGCCGGCAACCAATGGACGTCGCGGCGACGCCGCGACGCAGCCGGCCCCTTGCGAAATCCCGCCCGGTAGGGTTCTCTGAGGGGCCGACTGAGGCCCTGCGCCCGGTGAGTCGACGTGTCTGATGAACAGCATCATGATTAGAGCCGGCCGGACGGCGGATTAGGCACTAATAGGCCGTGGGTTTCGCAACGGACGGGGCGGTCGCCGAGGGCCGATCACCCGGGTTTGCCCGTGACGGTGCCACTCGCTGAGGGCCGATCACCGCTCCTCGAGTGATGGGACCGCCGGGTGGGCGGCTCCCTCGCCCGAATCGACAACGGTTAAAGCCACGACGACGGTTTTTCCGACATGGCTGGAACCATCCAGGCGCTCGTCCCCGGCGGCGAGGCCGACCCTGGCCCACCGCTGGGTCCCGAACTCGGCCCGACGCCCGTCGACGTCCAATCGGTCGTCTCCGAGATAAACGACCAGACGGAAGCGTTCGACGGGACCGAGGTCCCCGTCACCGTCGACTACGAGGACGACGGCTCCTTCGAGATCGAGGTCGGCGTGCCACCGACCGCCGCGCTCGTCAAGGACGAACTGGACTTCGAGACCGGATCCGGCGCGCCGGACGACGAGTTCGTCGCCGACATGTCCGCCGAGCAGCTCAAGACGGTCGCCGAACAGAAGCTCCCGGACCTTCTGGCGTACGACGTCCGCAACGCCGCAAAGGAGGTCGCCGGCACCTGCGTCTCGCTAGGCGTCACCATCGAGGGCGAGGACGCCCGCACGTTCAACCAGCGGCTGGCGGACGGCGAGTTCGAAGGGGTCTTCGCTGAGGCGGAGCCCGCGGCGTAGCCGAAGCGAAGGCTCGAAAACGAGCACTGTCTGAATTTATGAGACCAAACCGGCTTGTATCGGTTGTCCGCAGCATCTCGATTGTTCGATCAGCAAGGGACCGGCCGCCGGCGTCGATCGAGGCCCTGAGCACCGTTGTGGGTGATGGAACGGCGACCGTGGACCCGTCCGACCCAAGACATTTTACGCAGCTCCGCTGAGCTACGGGCATGCGTCGCCGTTCACTCCTGGCGACCGCCGCTATGTCCCTTCCCCCATTGGTCGCTGGGTGCACCGGTCCCGGCGGTGACAACGACGCCGCGGAACTCGCCACAGCCCGGCTCAAAATGACGATGATCGCCGACGCGGACCTCCCACCGAAGGTCCTCCATACAGTCCGTCCCACGGAAGGCGACAACTCGAGAACCCGGCTGCTAGACCGGATCCTCGACGGCGGTGCGACAACCAAAGCGACCCGGCCGCCGTTCCCCGAGCAGCGTCATCTCGCCTATCAGGACGGCGTCTACGAACTGTCGTTCGAGGTGATCGAGGAAACGCTGGCCACCAGGTACGCCGTGACGGTGGATATCGTCACGGGGACCGTCCGCGAGGCCGACGCGATCCAGTTCGCTGACCTCCCGCAGGTCGACAGGGAGAAGTTTGCTGGCAAGGGCCTGGCCGATGGCGACCCCGTCGGGGTCGGAACGACGTTCCTCTATACGGACGCAGAGCGCGAGCACTCCGTCCTCGTCCCCGAGTCGGAGTACTCGTATATCACCTGGGCGGATGGGACCGAAGCCGAGTGGGCCGTCGATGACGCCGACGAAACGACGCTGAACACGTATCGCTATTCGGGCGAGCAGGTGGCGACGGCCGCCGCCTACGGCCGTCGGATGCGCGAGCGGTTCACGTTCGAACTCTCGGGACTGTCGGCGGCCGAGCGAGACATCCTCGAGACGGCGATCGCGAACGACTCGTACGTCGTCGGGTCCCACGAGCCGCTGTCCGATGGGTTCCGTGCGCTCGCCGACCGGTTTCGCGGACACGAACAGGCCCACGGGCTCAATGAAGACGGTGAAGGCGACCTGAGCGGTCCGTATCTGGTTCGGTACGAAGGTGATGTGTACTGGACGTCGCTCGTCGTTCGAAGTGGCGTCCTCACGCCGACGGCGACGTGAAGCGGCCTCTTCGTGGGCTAATTCGCCGAACAGCTGATTCAGCGGAGAGTCGCTGAATGAAATTAATCCATACTGCTGACTCCATCCCCGGTTCGGGCGGCGCGAGTCGTGCATGTGGCCGACGCCGGAGCGGGAGGCCCGGTTCCTCGGCGCGACCGGTCCCGGCGGGGCGGGCTCCACCGACCGGGCCCCGGGCAGCGACGACGGTGCTGCGGCGGCTGCCGACCCGAGCGACCCCGGACGCCCGTCCTGACGGGAGACGAGACAGGCGTAGCCTGTTTCACACCGTAGGAGCCAGCGTGGCGCCGACTACGGAGGTGAACGATGGCAGATTCGATAGAGGACGCAGTATCCCGCGCACTCGAGGATTCGCCCGAGCGGAACTTCCGCGAGACGGTGGACCTCGCGATCAACCTGCGCGATCTGGACCTAGAGGACCCCAATAACCGGGTGGACGAGAGCATCGTTCTACCGTCGGGTACGGGCCAGGACACGCACATCGTCGTCTTCGCCGAGGGCGAGACCGCCCTCCGGGCCGAGGACGTGGCGGACGAGGTGCTCGACGGCGAGGACCTCGAGGACCTCGGCGACGACGATGACGCGGCGAAGGACCTCGCCGACGAGACGGACTTCTTCATCGCGGAGGCCGCGATGATGCAGGACATCGGCCGGTACCTCGGGACCGTGCTCGGTCCCCGGGGGAAGATGCCGACGCCGCTGCAGCCCGACGACGACGTCGTCGAGACGGTCACCCGGATGACGAACACCGTCCAGGTGCGCTCCCGGGACCGCCGGACGTTCCACACGCGCGTCGGCGCGGCCGACATGTCGGCCGACGAGATCTCGGACAACATCGACGTCATCCTCCGTCGGCTGTTCACGGACCTCGAGAAGGGGCCGCAGAACATCGACGGGGTGTACGTCAAGACGACGATGGGGCCGGCCGTGGAGGTGCCCGCATGAGCACCGGGTCCGACCGGCAGACCGAGACCGTCCCCGAGTGGAAGCGCGAGGAGGTCGACGACGTCGTCGAGTTCATCGGGCGGTACGACTCCGTCGGGGTCGTCGACGTCACCGGCATCCCGAGCCGCCAGCTCCAGGCCATGCGCCGGGACCTCCACGGCACGGCGGCGCTCCGTATCTCCCGGAACACGCTCATCAGGCGGGCCCTCGAGGCGGTCGATGAGGACCTCGAGGACTTAGTCGAGCACGTCGCCGGCCAGGTCGGCCTGGTCGGGACGAACGACAACCCGTTCGGCCTCTACCGGCAGCTCGAGGCCTCGAAGACGCCGGCGCCGATCAACGCCGGCGAGGTCGCGTCCGACGACGTCGTCATCCCCGAGGGCGACACCGGCATCGACCCCGGGCCGTTCGTCGGCGACCTCCAGCAGGTCGGCGCGAACGCCCGGATCGAGGGCGGCTCGATACAGGTCGTCGAGGACTCCACCGTGCTCGACAGCGGCGAGGAGGTCTCCGCGGACCTGGCGAGCGTGCTGGGCGAACTCGGCATCGAGCCGAAGGAGGTCGGCCTCGACCTGCGGAGCGTCCACTCCGACGGCGTGCTGTTCGCCCCGGAGGAGCTGGCCATCGACGTCGCCGCCTACCGCGCGGACCTGGAGTCGGCGGCGGCCGCCGGCCGCAACCTCTCGGTCGACGCCGGGTACCCGACGGACCGGACCGTCGCCGCGCTGCTGTCGCAGGCGGCCGGCGACGCGAAGGCCGTGGGCGTCTCGGCGGCCGTCGAGAGCCCCTCGCTGACCGACGACCTGGTCCGGACGGCGGACACCCAGGTTCGGGCGCTGGCGGGGGCGATCGACGACGAGGAGGCGCTCCCCGAGGAACTCCGGGCGGTCGACGGGCCGGCTACCGGCGCCGAACCCACGATCGAGGAAGGGGCGGACGCGGACGACGAGGCCGGCGCGGACGACATCGACGAGACCGACGCGGACGACGACGAGGCCGACGACGGATCGAGCGACGACGAACCGGCGGACGCCGAGGCCGACGCCGACGCCGATGCGGACGACGAGGGCGGCGAGGCACTCGGCGACATGTTCGGGTGACCCACCATGGAATACGTATACGCAGCACTCATCCTGCACGAGACCGACGAAGAGATCAACGAAGAGAACCTGACGGACGTCCTCGAGGCGGGCGGGGTCGACGTGGAGCAGTCCCGCGTCAAGGCCCTGGTCGCGGCACTGGAGGACGTCGACGTCGAGGAGGCCATCGAGACGGCCGCCGCGGTCCCCGGCGGTGGCGGGGGCGGTGCCGCAGCGGGCGGTGCGGCCGAGGCCGAGGCCGACGTCGACGAAGCGCCGGCCGAGGAGGCCGAGGAAGAAGACGAAGCGGCCGACGACGAGGAAGCCGACGACGATGACGGGGGCGGCGACGGTGGCGAGGGCCTCGGCGAGCTCTTCGGCTGATACTGCTGGCCGTCGCTTCCTACACATCCGAATCGGTACCGGGCCGCCGGACCGGTAGACCTGATTGCGGCTCGTGATCCGCCCGTGACGGTGACCCGCGACGAGCACGTCCGCCTCGGGCGGCCGGACAGCTCGGACTCGCTGCCCCCGGCGATGTTCGCCGGTGAGACCCCGGCATGTCATCGGCGTCATGGACGGTGGAGCCATGCCGATGTCCGGAGAGCGCTCCATCGGGACCCTTGCCCCCTTGGTCAGCCTGGTCCCCGGATTCAAGTAGGATCCCGGGACCATCCCGTCGCGAGGATGCTGGAGGCCGAGGCCGCCGTCGCGGTCGCCTTCGTCGCCGGAGGCATCGCCCTGGGCACCGTCAGCGGCCTGCTGCCCGGCCTCCACGCGAACAACATGGCGTTCCTCCTGGCGGGCCTGGCGCCGTCGGTGCCCGGGCCCCGCCTGTACGTCGCGATGGCGATGCTCGCCGCCGGCGTCGTCCACACGTTCCTCGACGTCGTGCCGTCGCTGGCGATCGGGGTCCCCGACGCCGCGATGGCGGCCGTCGCGCTGCCCGGCCACCGGCTCGTCCTGGCGGGGCGCGGTCGGGAGGCGCTCCGCCTGTCGGCCGTCGGGAGCGGCGGCGCCGTCGTGCTCGCGGTCCCGCTCGCCGTCCCCGTCACGCGGATCATGACTGCGGCGTGGCCGATAGTCCGCGCCCACCTGACGCTCGTCATCCTGGCCGTCGCCATCGGCCTCGTGGTCACGGAGGGCTCCCCGATGGCGATGGCCGGCGCGGCCGTCTCGGGGCCGGCATCCCGCCGCAGGGCGACCCCGGGATCGCCGTCTCTGGGCGGGAGGCCGCGGGCCTGACCGGCGTCGGCACCGTCGCCGGCGCCGTCGTCGGCTACGTCCCGGCGGTCTCCAGCGCCGTCGCGGCCACCGGCGCGCTCCTGGCGGTGCCCGGCCGCTACGGCGCCCGTGGCTTCCTGATCGCCACCTCGGGCGTCAACACCGCGAACGCCATCTTCGCGCTGTTCGCGCTGATCGCCATCGGGTCGCCGCGGACCGGCGTCCTCGTCGCCGTCGAGGCTGTGGGCGGGCCGGTCTCGCTCCCGCACCTGCTCGTCGCCGTGGCCACCGCAGGCGCCGTCGGGTTCGTCCTCGTTCTCGCACTCGGCGACCGGTCGTCGTCGCGTACCTCGCGGCCGCGGTCGTGTGACTGGTGCCGCCGCGGTTCCGCGCCCGCCGGGCCTCGCTGATGGGCGTGCTGTTCGGTCCGCTGGTCGTCGGGTAGTGGACGGCGCGGGCGCCCACCCACCACCGCGAGCGGTCGGTCGGAGGACTCGACCGCGTCGTCAGGCCGGGTGCCTGACGCCGGCCAGGAGCCGGTCGATCCGGTCCCGTTCGTCGATGTCGGCGGGGTTGATGCCGACGCAGACGACGATGTCGGTGCCGTCGTCACCGCTGCGCTGGCTGTCGCGCTGAGCGATGTGGAGGTGGACCTCGGTGGACTCCCCGTCCGTCTCGGCGTCGGCCCGGTACCGACCGACCGTGACCGTCGCCCCGAGGAGATCGGCCTCCCGCTCGTCGACCTTCCGGACGTTCTCGATGCCGCTGTACCTATCCTGGACCGTCATCGCGAGCTCGTCGTTGTCCATGTCGGCGACCGGGTTGGCCGGCTCCCCGGGAACGACAGTCACTTCTGGCGTGGCCAGCACGGTGAACCGGCCGAGCCGGCCGCCGCCCAAAACCGGGAGGTCCATCGACCGCGCGTACTCGGTCAGCTTGTTGATGACGACGACGGTCCGGTCGACGTTGTCGTAGTCCTGTTCGGACCTTGTCTCCGACTGGTCGACCTCGCTGTAGTCCGTCTCGGTGCGCGCCGACTCGGTGACGACGCCCCGTTCGGCCTCGAACGTCGTCCGGTCCTGGGTCAGGATCTCGGTACAGCCCCCGAGGACTGCCGCCATGGGGACGGCGGCAACGACGGTGCGTCGGTTCATGGCCGGCGCTTCCGCCTCGACCTGCATAAGTCACCTGGCCGGGGAGCCATCCGCGGGTCCCGGTTTAACCAGACGTTCGACGAATACCGAAACCGTTAATCTGTCGTTAATGGCTTTTTCAGGTTCTCTAACCATAGATTTCTGTCTCCAACCGTCGTGCATTTTATGTATGATCCGGTGGCAATGAAAGCTATGCACCGACTGAAGGTGACGGGCTCGTGAGCCACCAACGACTGGACGAGACCGCCGACGAGACCGCCGCTGCCCTCGTCGAGACGCTCAGGTCCCACGGCGCTGGCGAGGAGGACCCGGCGGCCGTGACCGCCGAGATACTGACCGAGACCGAGCGGTCCATCGAGGACGCCGACCCGCTTCAGATCGACCACGGCCTCGTCACGCAGTCCCTGGAGGAACTGCTGTTGATGTTCGTCGGCCTCCGGACGAACGACGCCAGCGGGAAGGGCATCATGGAGGACCTCGACCGATTTCTGGGCGTCCAACCGAGCCCCGGCACCGTCTACCCGACGCTTCACGACCTCGATGAGCGCGGGCTGTTGGACGTCCACGAACTCGTCCAGACGAAGGAGTACCTCATCGACGACGAGGGGGCCGCGGCGCAGGCGCTCCGGGAGGCCGCCCGACAGCACCGCGCGATGGGACAGCTCTTCCAGCGGGCGCTCGAGGACATCGGCGACCAGTAACGACGACGACCGGGTGGGGATGGCCCACCACGCTGGGACGACCGCGGTGTGTTCTTCGACGCAGTAAACTACCCCACCCTACTTCGCTCGGTCTGACGACCTCGCTTCGTTGAGGGTGGGATTTTCGCGTGGACTCCCGCTCTGGCCATTACCGGCAGGAGGCTCATACTCTCCGTTCGCGTTCAACGTCCCGCGATTCAAGCGCACGCCTACGGGTGCGCCTCCGCCGTCCCCGGTTTGGGAACGGCGGAGATACCGCAGTCCGATGTTCTTCGCCGCGTTGTAATCAGCGTGGTTCTCGTAGCCACATTTCAGGCACTCGAACGCCGTCCCGTCGCGGTTGTCCGGGTGCGTGAACCCACACGTCGAACACCGCCGGGACGTGTTCTCCGGGTTCACCTGTTCCACGTCGATGCCGTGTAACGCGGCTTTATACTCGACGTACTCGTACAACCGCTCGAAGGCCCACTCGTGGCCCCACGACGCGCCAGAGAGTCTCTCGCGGATGCCGGTCAACTCCTCGAAGGCGATGACCGTACAGCCGTTCTCGGTTGCTTCCTCAATGATGCCGTTGGCAATCCGATGGAGCATCATTGTGAACCGGCCTGTCTCTTTCCGACCGACTGCTTGGATGTTCTCGTGGGCGTGGCGACTCCCGCACTCCTGGAGTGATGCCCGCCGCTTCTCGTACTCCCGTCGCCAGTGGTCGAACTCTTCGCCCGTCCAGAACGTGCCTGTCGAAGTGACCGCGAGTTGGTCAACGCCGAGGTCAACGCCGAGGACTGCGAAGATGAAGGAACCACTCGCCGTCCCTATGGTGTAATTCCGCGCCCGTCACCCCGTAGTCGTCGTTGTTGAGGTACCGACTGTGAGGTGTATCGCGGTCGGCGTTGGGTAGGACGTACTCGACCTCAGTACGACCGTCAACAGTTGCCAACGACACGTAGTCATCGTGGAATGTGGCGCACCGCTTGTCGTAGACGGCGGTCGGGTTCGAGAAGTGTGGTTTGCCAGCGTACTCGCCCTGTTTCCAGCGCGCGACAACGCTCTGTACGGCGTCAGCGGCCTTGTTGCGAGCGTTCTGGACGAGATTCGCGTGCAACCGTGTCCGGTCACGTACCTCGCCGTAGGTTTCCTCTTGCAACTGTGCCTTGCTGGTGGTCTTGTAATCGCCCTGCCACGCGTGGTCTACGACGTGGTTAGCGGCCCACAGAAACTCATCTACTGTCTCGTGCAGAAGTGCGGCGTCGTCGCTGTCCACCTCGAGTTTGACCGGGACAGTTCGCCGCACCTCCATACGCCAGATGGGTGCCCAATCCTTTATAAATATCAGGGAGAAAAGGCGGCAACAGCACGTGGACAGTGGCGGAGTTGTCGGCTTCCTCCCCGGCCTACTCGCTTGTACTTCCGCCGGGGCCGGAAGCCCTGCGCTCCTTGAGGCCGGAGGCACCGCCTCTAAACTGCTGAACGGGACCGGCAGCCAGTCATTCGGCCGTTCGTGACGCAGGCTGCCGGCGGGGCCCGGAAACGTCGATGATATACCGCGGGCCCATGGAGGCCCCTGTGAGGCGAGGGCGTGTCAGCACGAGTCGCTACGCGGGCCTCCTGTTCACGGTGCTCGGCGCCATCGGCTGGGCGAGCGGACAGCCCTTCGTCTTCCCGAGCCTCGGCCCACGGCCTTCGTGCTGGCGTTCGACCGCCGGAGCGAGCGGACCCACGCCCGCCGGGTCGTCGGGAGCCACCTGATCGGTAGGGGTGCCGGGTTGGCCGTCTGGGTGGCGCTGGCCCCTCACCGCGACGCCGGCGGCGTTTTCCCGGCGGCTTCCGGCTCGCGGCGAGCGCGACGGCCTCCATCGTGCTGACGAGCTGGGCGATGATCGCCACGGACACCGGCGTGTACGACGACGCTCATCGTCTCGCTCGGCCTGCTCTCGACGCCGACCCGTGTGGGCATCATCGTCGCGAGTGTCGTGCTCCCGGTGGGGTTCCACGGGGCCGTGCTCCGCCTGTTCGACCGCCTCGGCGGAACCACGCCACAGGACTACCTGGGGCCGGACTGACCCCGGGTCGGACGGCTACAGTTGGTAGGCTGGTCCCTCGTCGGTGTCCTGGACTTCGACGCCGAGCGCCTCAAGGTCGTCTCTGAGCGCGTCGGCCCGCTCGTAGTTGCCCGCCTCGCGTTCCCGCTCCCGGACGTCCAGGACGAGTTCCACGAGTTCCCCTGCCAGCGTGACGTCGCCGTCGGCCTCGTCGGTGAACTCGAAGCCGAGCACGTCCCCGCCGAGGTCCGCGAAGGCCTCGACTGAGGCCCTGAGGCCGCGGTAGTCGTACGTGTCGGCGTCGTCGAGGTAGCTGTTGACCGCGCCGGCCAGGTCGAAAAGCGCCGAAAGCGCCTCCCGGGTGTTGAAGTCGTCGTTCATCGCGTCGGCGAACGCCTCGCGCGCGGCGTCGGCCCGGTCCCGGAGGGCGGAGTCGACCTTGGACCGGGCGGCGGGGTCGGCGGCGGCCTCGACCGCCCGGTCGTGGGCGGTTCGGAGGCGGTCCCAGCGCTCGATGGCCTCCTCGATGGCGTCCCCGCTGTAGGTCTGGGTGGAGTTGTACGACGCCGACAGGAAGAACATCCGGAGCGGGTCGACGCCGTAGTGGTCGACCGCCTCCGCGACCGGGATGAAGTTGCCCCGGCTGGAGGACATCTTCTCGTCGTCCACCCCGAGCAGGTCGGCGTGGAGCCAGTAGCGGGCGAACTGCTGGCCGGTGGCCGCCTCGCTCTGGGCGATCTCGTTCTCGTGGTGCGGGAAGACGAGGTCCCGGCCGCCCATGTGGACGTCGATGGTCGCCCCGAGGTGGGCCATCGACATCGCCGAGCACTCGACGTGCCAGCCTGGCCGGCCATCGCCCCACGGGGAGGGCCACGTCTCGCCCTCGGGCTCGTCGGCGTCGTAGGTTCGGGCCTCGTGGCGGTGCTCCTCGATCGCCGTGGGCTCGACGCCGCCGGCCTTCCACAACGCAAAGTCCGCGGGGTTGTGCTTGTCGGCGCGTCCGGCCTCGGGGCCCTGGGCCTCCAGGTCCTCGACGCGCTGGTTCGACAGCGCGCCGTAGTCCGGAACCGCGGTGACGTCGAAGTAGACGGAGCCGTCGGACTCGTAGGCGTACCCCTCCTCGAGTAGCGTCTCGACCAGCTCGATGATCTCCGGGAGGTGCTCGGTGACGCGGGGGTACACCTCCGCCCGCTTGAGTCGTAACGAACGCATATCGGAAAACAGCCGGTCGATGAACCGCCGGGCGACGTCGCGCTCGGAGTCGCCCACCGTCCCGTCGCCGGCCCGCTCGCCGACGCGGGCGACGATCTTCTCGTTGACGTCGGTGACGTTCTCGACGTGGCGGACGCCGTACCCGAGCTGTTCGAGCCACCGGTGGATGACGTCGACGTGGACCCAGGTGCGCGCGTGACCGAGGTGGGGGTCGTCGGAGACCGTCAGCCCGCAGTAGTACAGGAGGACCTCCTCGGGGTCGGCCGGCTCGAACACCTCGCGCTCGCCGGAGAGCGTGTTCAGCACGCGCAGCGTCATTACCAGACGGTCACCCCCGGCCGGTTTCAAACCGTCGCTTGCGCCGGGGCCTGACCCGGCGACACCGGGGGAACCTTGATGCCGGTCCCTCGCGGTGGCCCCGTATGGATGGAACGGGTGCGGAGCCGGCCGCGTCCGGTGCGGTCACAGACGCCGTCCAACGGGTCGCTTCCCTGGTCGGGCCGCGCCTCGACGCGGCCGTGACGGCGCTCGTGCTCCTCTCGGTCGTCGGCTTCCTGCTGGACGTCCGGTCGCACATGGCCGGCCTCGACTTCGCCGAGGAGGGCTTCGCCACTCCGGAACACACCGTCATTTACGGCGGCGTCGTCCTGGCCGCTGTTCTCGTCGTGGTCGTCACGGTCGCACGGGGTCGCGAGTCGGCGGGTTGGGTCGCCGCGGTCCCCGAGGGCTACGGCCTCGGGTTCGTGGGGTTGGGACTGTTCATCCTCGGCGGCCCCGGCGATTTCCTCTGGCACACGACGTTCGGCGCAGAGGCGGACATCGAGGCGCTTGTCAGCCCCACGCACCTCCTCCTGGCGACCGGCGCGGTCCTGTTCGGCACCTCCCCGCTCCGTGCGAGCTGGCGGCGGAAGGACGCCGTCGGCCCGCTGGCGCAGTTCGCTGTCGCCGTCCCCGCCGCACTCGTCCTGACGGTGTTCACCGGGTTCACCCTGTACGCCCATCCCGCCGTCGTCCTGCCAGGCACCGGCCATACCCGCACCGCCCTCGCGCTGGCCGGCCTCCAGCTCAACGCCGCCCTGCTGGCGGGGACCGTTCTCCTGCTCGTGGGCCGCTTTCGGCTGGGGACGGGCTGGTTCACGGTCCTCGTGGGGTTCAACGGCGCGGCGATGACGGTGCTGGGTGAGTCGTTCTTCCTGCTGCCTGCGTACCTCCTCGCCGGCGCCGTCGCGGACCTGGTATCCGCGACCTTCCGGCCGTCCGCCGACCGTCCACTGGCAATGCGGGTCCTCGGCGCGACGCTTCCCGGGACGCTCGCCGCGACGCCCTTTGCGACGCTGTGGCTCCGCGGGGTACTGCGCTGGTCTGTCCACCTGTGGGCGGGCGGAGTGTTCCTCGCGGCCGCGGCCGGCCTGCTCGTGAGCTACCTCGTCGCGCCGCCGCGTCGCGGGTGAGTAGAAGCGTCCGCGTTCGGAACGCCCGTTAGAGCGCGTCCTCGACGGCCCGGACGGCGTTCGCGCCGGCGCGGCGCCCGACCACGACGGCGAGGGCCCCGTCCCCGGCAGCGGTGGCCTCGACGGCGACCGACGCGGTTCGCAACCGTGCGATGACATCCGCGAGCGCGTCCGCGTCGACCTCCCCCTCAGCGACGACCGCGGTGAGGTCGCCGCCGTCTGCCGTGAACGCTTCACCGCCGACCGCGAGCAGAGCGTCCTCGTCGCCATCGATGCTGGCCGCGCGGCCGATCCCCGACCGCATCGAGACGCTCGCCCGGCGGTCCGGCGGGGCGTACTCGTCGAGTTCCTCGGCGTACCGGCGGAGCGCGGCCGCGACGGCCGCCTCCTCGCCGACCTCCAGGAACCGGGCCGCGGCGGTGTAGTTGACGACGCCCGCCCGGAGGGCCGTCTGGAGGAACGGGTGTTCGCGGACGGCGGCCCGCGCGTCGGCAGCGACTGTCATGGCCGGAGGCTCTCGTCGACGGGCAAAGCCCGTGTCGGTTCCGGCCGGGGCGGGGTTTTTGCCCGGGCGGGCCGAGCAGCCGGCATGGACGGCATCGTGTTCTTCCGGACCGAACGGCTCGCCGAGGTGGTCGCCTTCTACCGGGACCGCCTCGGCACCCACGTGTGGCTCGAACAGCCCGACTGCACCGTCCTCCGGGCGGGCGACTTCCGGCTCGGTTTCTGCGAGCGGGAGGCGGCCGACACCGACGGCATCGTGACCTTCGTGGTCGAGACCAGAGAGGCGGTCGAGGACCTCCACGCCGACCTGGCAGACGTCGCCGACGGGGCGCCGCGGTACAACGAGCGGTACGAGATCTACCAGTTCTTCGCGACGGACCCGGAGGGCCGGACGGTGGAGGTCCAGACCTTCGAGCACGACACGTCGGCGTCGTGAGCCGGCAGCCGGACCGGACCGCTAGCGTGTTCCGGGCACCATTCGACCCTGGCGGGCCGGATACCAACAGTACCAACCTCGCCGAGCGATGCGCGGGAAAACCGCGAGCCACAGCGACACTGATGACGGACCGACGCCTGCCCGGCCTCACACGAGGGCGTAGGCGACGACCGCCGACAGGAGGGCGGCGACGAGGGCCAGACCGCCGAACAGGAGGTCGATCCCCTCCACCGTGAGGAGGGCCGCGACCGCGAGCAGGACGGCGACGAGCCCGAGGACCGCGACCGGGATGAGCCGGAGCGTCGACGACCGCGAGGAGCCGGATCCCGACGGGCCGGCACCCGAGGCCGCCAGCTCCGGGTCGACCTCGACCGGTTCCTCGTCCGTGGTCCGGTCGAAGACGACGTCGACGAACTGCGTCTCGCGGCCGTGGCCCGCGACGACCTTCAGCTTCCCCCGGATGACGTCCTCTGGCCACTCCCGGTGGTCCATGACCTGGACGCGGACGCGCCGGGTCTCGCCGCTCTCGACGTAGTGGTTGGCCGCCTCCAGGCGAGCGACCTGCGAGAGGTCGTCGTCGAGGTGGACGTGGAGGTGGGTGGACTCGCCGTGGTTCGTGAGTTCGACGACGAACGGGCCGTCGGCCTCGAACCGCTCGTCGACCTCGAGGGTGTGTAGGCCGCTGCGGTTTACGTCCACGCCGAGCGATTCGATCACTGGCGGAGAGTGACGCGGTGAGTACAAAAAGCCTCCCCTGCCCCGCTCGGGGAGTCGGCGACGGTCCGTCGGTCGATTCCGGCGCCGGGCCGCGGCGTCGTCTCGTCGGGACGGGAGCGGCCGAGCACCGCCGCGGGGCCCGGGCGGGGGCCGGCGGGTACCTCGATCGCGGCAGTCGTTTTCCGGCCCCGGCAGTCGCTACGCCGCCGCCTCGTCCCGCATGTCCGGCGGGAGCAGGTTCGGAATACCGTCCTCGATCGGGTACGCCTCGCCGCAGTCCACACAGACCAGCCGGCCCTCCAGGATCTCCTCGTCGTCCTCCCGGTCGACCTCCAATTCGAGGTCGCTCTTGTCGAGCGGACAGCACAGGACGTCCATCAGGGACTCCTTCATACTACCCGCTGTGGGTGGCCGCGGCAAAAGCGTGCCGGGTACCTCGGCGCGTTCTCGGTCGGGGACCGTTTCCATCACCCGACCCGTCGCCGGGCCGCCGCAGGCCATCGCCGGGCCGTGACCGGGGTACCTCTACACTGCTTGCGGACCGCGAGACCGCGGGGTGGGGTCGGGGATCACCGGCTCCCTCGAGGACGGAAGTGCGACACCGGCGACGTCCGTGACCGGCGGGTTTGTTCGGCGCCTGCCGAGTGGTTCGCGTGCCGACTGCCGGACTGGCCCGTCGCCAGACTCGCCGCGGCGGACGGTCGCTTCACCGCATGGCCGGCGTCGGCGGCGTCTGGCGAGGACCTGCCGGCTGTCGTTGCAGCGGCAGGTCGGACGCCCGGCGAGGACGGATGGGGAGGGCCTACGCCCCCCGGGCGGTGAGGTAGATGCCCACGAGGACCAGTGACGCGCCGGCCACCGTGGTCGGGCCGGGGACCTCCGCGAGCAGCACCACGCCAAGGAGGGTCGCGCCGATCGGTTCGCCGAGCAGGCTGACGCTGACGACGGAGGACTCGACGTGTTCCAGCGCCCAGTTGACGACGGTGTGGCCGAGGAGACCGGGGCCGACGGCCAGCGCGAGGAAGATGAGCCACTCCCGGGTCCCGTACCCGGACAGCGGGAGCCCCTGGGCGAGCGCCACGACGAGAAGCGTCAGTGCACACGCCGTGTACACGACGACGACGTAGGGGACGAGGGCGACGCGCTGGCGGAGCGACCGGCCGACGAGGACGTAGACGGCGGCCATCACGGCGCCCACCACCGCGAGGGCGTTCCCGTACAGCGGCCGCGGGCCCCGGACGGTCGCGCCGGCCAGGAGGTCCCCGGCGGACATCGCCGCCATCCCGGCGAGGGCGACGAGGATGCCGGTCGCCCGACGGAGACCGACGACCTCGTCCAGGAGGAGTGCCGCGCCGATGGCGACGAAGAGCGGCTGTGCTTGCACGAGGGTGACGCTGGCGGCGACGCTCGTCCACGCGAGGCTCTCGAAGTACGCCGCGAAGTGGACCGCGAGCGCGGCTCCGGTCGCCGTCGCCACGGCCCAGTCCCGGCGGCGGAACGCCCCGAACTCGCCGCGGTACCGCGTGAGGAGGAAGGGCGCGACGAGAAGCGTCGTCAACAGCACGCGGTAGAACGCGAGGACGACCGACGGCGCCACACTCCACCTGACGAGGACCGCGCTGGTCGAGACGGCGGCGATGGCGACGCCGAGTGCGGCCATCGGCGGGGTGCGCTGCCGGAGCCGGCCGAGCACGGCCGGGGCTGGCACCCGGGCGTCCAAGTCGGTTCCGCAATCTGTCGGCCGACCGCCGGTCGTGTGGGAGACGGCTTGGCTGACGCCGACGGAGACGAGACCGCGCGTCGGCGACGCGGCCTGGGGCTCGCGGCCGAGCGGCGTCCCCGGGAGACGAATGCACGGCGGTCGACGCACGACACGGCCAGGAGGCGACGTGTTCGACGGTGACCGGGCCGTGGTAGCGGATGCACGGTGGTCGACGGGACGACACGGCCGCGAGGGGTGTCGCTCACCCGAGCAGCGCTTTCGTCTTCCGGTGGCGGGCACGGAACATCGGCTCGAACCCGACCCAGCCCAGCGGCGAGACGGCCCGGCCCACGGTGCCGCCGGGCAACGCGTACTCGACCCGGTCGGAAACGACCGTCACGTCGCCGTCGGCGACGAATCGGTGGGTGTGCTCCCACGTGGGGAAGGGCCCCTCCGCCATCACGTCGCGGAACCGGGCCGTGCCCTCGCCCTCGCTGCGGTCCGTGATGACCGTCGTCCAGTCGGTGCGTGGCCCGACGCCGAACGGCTGCATCGCCAACTCGACCCGCGTGCCGGCCGCCAGCACGTCCGGGTCCGGGTCGCCGTCCGGCCCGGTCACCGACCGGACCTCCAGGTGCATGAACGCGGGCGTGAGCGCCTCGAGGCCGTCCAGCGTCGAGTGGAACGCCCAGACGTCCTCGAGGGGCGCCCGAACGCGGGTCTCTCGGGTGTAGGTCGCCACACCGAGCGTTGGGTCGCCGGCACAAAAACGGTACGGAACGATGCGCGTGAGCCGACCGGTGAGCGGTCTCCCGTGCCGAATACCGAGGCCGCCGTCACTTGAGGCGTTCCTGGAGGAAGCAGGGGTGGGCGGCGTCGACGCCGTCGATGGAGAGGATCTCCTCGCGGATGACCTCCCCGACGGCGTCGCCGTCCGACGCGCGGACCTCGGCCATGAGCATGTGGTCGCCGCTGGAGGTGTACAGCGACTCGACCGCGTCGAACTCCTTGAGTTCGGTCGTGACCTCCACGTAGCGCTCGCTGGAGACGTCCATGCCGACCAAGGCGATGGACTTCTCGGCGAGTTTCTTCGGGTCGACGTCGGCGGAGTACCCGACGATCACCCCCTCGGACTCCAGTTTGTCGATGTACTTGCGGACGGTGGGCTTGGAGACGTCCGCCCGGTCGGCGATCTCGGCGTACGAGGCCTTGGCGTCGTCCTCCAGCACGGAGAGGATCCGCTCGGCCGTCTCCGCTACCATGAGCGATTCTTTTCGGTCCGTGAAAAAATATCTTCCGAAGCGGAAAACCCGGGCCGTCGGCCCCACGCGCCGCCGCACGACGCCCCGGGGTATTTACATCGGTCGATTTCGGGCCCGGTACTCCTTACATAGCTAACCGAGGGGGGTACGCTTTTGGTGGTGCCGGCCGCCACGGCGGGCATGACGCTCGAGGACGTCGACCGCGTCGCGGTGCTCGGCGCCGGGAGCATGGGCCACGGGATCACCGAAGTCGTCGCCATCGCCGGCTACCCAGTTACGATGCGGGACGTCGAGACCGAGTTCGTCGAGTCGGGCTACGAGGACATCGAGTGGTCGCTGGAGAAACTCGCCGAGAAGGACCGGATCGACGAGGCCCCCGCCGACGTGCTCGATCGCATCGAGACGACCACCGATCTGGAGGCGGCCGTGACGGACGCCGACCTCGTCATCGAGGCCGCCCCCGAGGAACTGGATCTCAAGCACGACGTCTTCGCCGACCTCGAGGAGTTGACCCACGACGAGGCCATCCTCGCGTCGAACACCTCCTCGCTCCCGATCACGGACATCGCCGAGGCCACCGACAGCCCCGAGCGGGTGGTCGGAACGCACTTCTTCAACCCGCCGGTGAAGATGGACCTCGTCGAGGTCATCTACGGCGAGCACACGACCGAGGAGACGGCCGAGACGGCCCACGCGTTCGTCGAGTCCATCGACAGGACGCCGATCTACGTCCGGAAGGACGTCCGCGGCTTCGTCGTCAACACCGTCCTCGGGCCGTTCGGCGACGAGGCCGCCTGGATGGTCTCGGAGGGCGAGGCCGACGTCCGGGAGGTCGACGGCTACCAGGTCCGCAGGGAGGCCGGCCAGCCGGTCCCGCCCGTCGTCGAGGCGAAGGTCGAGGCCGACGAACTCGGCCGGAAGACGGGCGTCGGGTATTACGAGTACGACGACGGCGACGGCGCCGACTACGCCCCCGAGGACGCCTCCGCGGAGTTCGACTGGCTCCGCATCGAGGCCCGCATCGTGAACGAGGCCGCCGACCTCGTCGGCGACGAGGTCGCGACCGCCGAGGCGATAGACACCGGGCTCCGCCTCGGCGCCGGCTTCCCCGAGGGTCCCTGTCGGCGCGGCGACAAGATCGGGCTGGAGAGGGTGCTGGAGAAGCTCGAGGCCCTGCACGACGAGTACGGCGAGGCCCGCTACGAGCCCGCCGCGCACCTCCGGGACCTCGTCGAGGACGGCCGGACGGGCGAGGACGCCGGCGCCGGCTTCTTCGAGTACGGCGAGGCCGACGAGCGTGACTACACGACCATCAACCGGACACTACACGACGACGGCCTCCTGGAGATCCAACTGGACCGGCCGGAGCGGCTGAACGCCATCAGCCCGGACCTCATGGACGAGGTGGTCCACCTGCTGGGGACGGTCGACCAAGACGAGGTCCGGTGTATGCTGTTCGAGGGCGCCGGCGACCGCGCCTTCTCGGCCGGGGCCGACATCACGTCGTTCAGCGGCTACGACCCCCACGAGGTCGAGCCCGGGGAGGTCTACCGGGCCATAGAGGAGTTCCCGCGGCCGACGATCGCGAAGATCGACGGCTTCTGTCTCGGCGGCGGCCACGAACTCGCGCTGGCCTGCGACCTCCGGGTCGCGACCACCGACTCGGAGTTCGGTTTCCCCGAGATCAACCTGGGGCTCATCCCGGGTGGCGGCGGCACCCAGCGGACGGTCCGGATGCTCGGCGATGCGCGCGCAAAGGAGTTGATATACCGAGGTAACCGGATCTCCGCCGAGCGGGCCGAATCGTGGGGGCTCATCAACCGTGCCGTCGAGCCCGAGGAGTTCGACGAGGTGGTCGGGGCGTTCGTCGACGACGTCGTCTCGGGGCCGCCGATCGCCCTCCGGAAGGCAAAGCGGGTCATAAACCGGGGTCGGGACCAGGACATGAGCGCCGGGCTCGAACTGGAGTCCCAGGCGTTCGGGGTCCTGCTGGAGACCGACGACATGATGGAGGGCGCCGCGGCGTTCATGGAGGACCGCGACCCGGAGTTCGAGGGCCGATGAGCGACCTCGCCTTGGAGTCGGATCTGGCGGCGGCGCTCGCCGACCACGGGCTGTTCGCCTGGCTCGACCTCGACATCGAACGGGTCGCACCGGGCCACGCGACGTTCGTGCTCCCGTTCGACGAGAAGTTCGCCAACCTCACCTCGGGGACGGTCCACGGCGGCGTCACGGCGACGGTCCTCGATACCGCCTCCGGGTTCGCGCTCCGCTCGACGTTCGACGAGCCCGCCGGCGTCCGGTTGACCACGACGGACCTGAACGTCCGGTACGTCCGGCCCGCCCGGGGCGACGTCCGCGTGACCGCCGACGTGGTCCGGGCGGGCGACTCGATGGGCGTCACCGACTGTGAGGCCACGACCGTCCACGAGGGCGAGCGGACCGTCGTCGCGACCGGCGGCACCAGCTACCGCATCATCGGGGGTGGCGACGCGTGAGCGACGACGACCCGTCGGCCGTCTTCGCCGACGTCGAGGCGGGTGACACGGCCGTCACGCAGGGCCGCACCGTCACCGACGCGGACGTCGCGAACTTCGCCGGCGTCTCCGGGGACTTCAACCATCTCCATACCGACGGCGAACGGATGAGCGAGTCGATGTTCGGCGAGCGGATCGCCCACGGAATGTTCGTCGTCAGCGCCGCGACCGGGCTGCTGTGGCAGTCACGAACCCCGGCGGAGCGGGAGGCCCTGGTGGCGTTCTACGGCGTCGACGACCTCCGTTTCAGGCAACCGACGTACGTTGGCGACACGATCCGCGTCGAAACGGAGGTCCTCGAGACCCGGGAACGGGAGGAGGGCCCCGGAAACGGCACCGTGCGGACCGACGTTGCCGTCAAGAACCAGCGGGATCAGACGGTCGTGTCCTGCGAGATGACGTCGCTGCTCCGGTAACCACCCCTCGCGTTGGGCGCGGCCGGTCGAGCACCGGCGGGACCGTCTCACCCGCCACCACCGCGTGTGAGCCATCGCGGTGCCGGGCGATTCGCGGTACGGTGACCGGGAGGTGGCCGGGGCGATTCCCGTTCCGGGGCCCTGGGTCCGTTCGTGGCACGGCTGCGTATATCGGACGTTGTAAATATGACAAGCCTTATGCATTTGGTCGGGCGTACTAATCGCAGCATCGATGAACAGTACGGATATCGGATTTCGAACGGTAACGCTTGCCGTCGCGGTCGTGCTCGCGGCGCTCGTCGGCGGCGTCGCCCTGGTGGGGGCGGCAACGGCCGCGGAGAACATCCACGACGGCTCGGTCACCGATCCGAGTACCGGCGAGGCGGTCTACGCGGCCAACACGAGCGAAACGAAGGAGCTGACCTACGGCTTCCTGGTCGAGAATGTCACGAACTCCGGCGATTCAGTCAAGATTCAGGTGGCGTTCAACGATCAGTTCAACGTCTCCTCCGGGCGGCTGGACGCATCTTCGTTCAGCGGCAACGTCACCTGTCGCTGCGGCGGCACGCCGGAGGACGTGGGTATCTCCGACAGCGCCACCGCGATCGACGGGGACGGTGACGGGATCGAGGAGACCATCCGGATCGGGGTCCAGCCGAACAAGCGGGACCAGCCGATCGACCTCATCGTCAACCTCACCGGGCCCGTCGAGTGGTCCGAGGAGTCGCGAAACGTGGCGTATCAGGTCGAGGGGTACGTCGACGACCCCAACCGTAGCGACGCAGCGCGCACGTCGTTCGAGACAGTCCAGGTTGCCGGGGGCATCTACACGGAGACGGGCGAGACGTCGGGAGTCACGGACACCGAGGCGACGCTGAACGCCAGCCACTGGGACGTTCCCCAGGATTCGAAGCTGCAGTTCACCTACTGGGAGGATGGTAACAGGAGCGGGACACAG
>PXQY01000129.1 GCA_003021745.1 Halobacteriales archaeon QH_7_69_31 | reverse complement strand
ACACCGAGGGCGTGTTGAAGTACACCACGACGTACCTGGAGGAGGCACCGGACAACCCGATCTCGAGGCTGACCGTGGACGGCGATCCCGTCAGCGTGAATCGCAACCACGGGGTCAGCAGCACGCACTTTCCGGAGCGGGTCGAAGGGGAGTTCCGGTACGGCGGCGACAGCACGCCCCCCGACGTGACCATCGTGGAGCCGACGACGGACGGACACACGGCGGGGTCGGTCCCGCTTTCGGTCACGGCCGACGAACAGGTCACGGACTGGTCGTACAGCCTCGACGGCGGGCCCCGGCGGAGCTTCACGCCGAACACCTCCTTCTCCGTCGCCGCCGGGACGCACACGGTGACGGTCTACGCGACGGACCGGGCCGGCAACGTCGACTCGACGACCCGGACCTTCGAGGTCGAGCAACGCCCGACCGACACCCCGACGCCGACGCCGAGCCCGACGCCCGCACGCCCGCCCTCGGTCGATACACCCACGCCGACGCCGACGGGGTGGGTACGCGGACGACCTCTCCCACCCCGACGGTCTCTCCCACCCCGACGGCAACCCCCCCGCCGAACGAAACGGCCTCCCCGACCCCGGTCACCCGCGACCGCGGCTGGTTCCCCTTCCTCGAGGGCGGTTTCAACTGGTGGTTGCTGTTGCTCCTGTTCGCCACCATGGTGGTCCTGGCGGTGCTGGAGATCCACCTGATCGACCAGCAGGACTAGCGCTCGGCGTCACCCACCGCCTCCCGCCCGGCGTCCGGACCCTGCCCGGAAGGCGGGACGGGCGGACGGCCGGCCGGAACGAGTGGGCTCGGAGCGTGCACGCCCCGGAGGTGAGCGCCCGGGCCGGACCGTCGGAGGCAGGGCGGCACTGTTCAGATTAGAATGCCGTTCGTCAGACACATCGACTCACCGAACGCAGGGCCTCTGTCAGCCCCTCGGAGACCAACATCGGGCGGGACTCCGCAAGGGGCCGGCTTCTCGGGGAAGGCCGGCGACGCAAGCACTGCAGCGAACGAAGTGAGCGAAGCGCGCAGCGAGCCGCCCGACCCGAGGAGCCGGGGGCTTGCGTCCACCGGAATACTACTCCCCGTGTTAACTGAACAGTGCCCGGATGACCATCCGAAACGGTTTAACGGTGTCTCACTAACCACCCCGCATGCCCGACTGCCCGCTCGCCGAGGAGTGCCCCAGTTTCTCCGAACGGATAGAGGGCATGGGGTGTCAACACTACGGGGACCGGGGCGGCGCCGAGTGGTGCTCCCACTACAGCCAGCCGATCCGGGACCTCAAGGGCCAGCCCGTCACGCTCGGCGAGGAGGTGGTCGTCGACGTGGAGGACATCCACGAGTCCGGCGCCGGCGTGGGTCGGACGGAGGACGGCTTCATCGTGATGGTCGACGGCGTGCTGCCTGAGGCGCGGGCGAAGGTCCGGATCACGGAGGTCCGCTCGAACCACGCGCGCGCGGACGAGGTCGAACGCCTCCCGATGGACGAGGAGGGCGAGGGCGAAGAGGCCGTCGCGACCGGCGAGTCGGGGGCGTCCGACGGCGAGGAGGGGGCCGGAGAGAGCGAGCGGGAGCGCGCGCTGGACCGCGAACGCCTGGGCAGCCGCGAGAACTTCTGGGGCAGTTGACCCGTCCAGACGCCGACGAGCTGCTCGACCGGGCCGGGTTCGTCGCGGCCGACAGCGTCCTCACCAGGCGGCAGGCCGAGGTGCTTGCGTTCAGAGAGCGGGGGGTCGCCCAGGCCGACATCGCCGACCACCTGGGGACCTCGCGGGCGAACGTCTCGAGCGTCGAATCGAGCGCCCGCGAGAACGTCGCGAAGGCCCGGGAGACCGTCGCCTTCGCCGAGGCGCTGTCGGCGCCGGTTCAGGTCACCGTCGAGGCCGGCACCGACCTCTACGACGTCCCGAACATGGTGTACTCCGCCTGCGACGAGGAGGGCGTGAAGGTCGCCCGGACGGCGCCCGAGGTGATGCGGCTCGTCGGCGACGCGGCCGGCGACGCCGTCCACGGCCGGGAGGTCCGCCGCGACATCACGGTAAGCGTCACGGGCGACGGCACCGTCCGCGTCCGGGAGTGACTCCTCCCGGCCGTCGCGTCGCGCCGCCCGCTCGCTGCAAGCATCGCTCACTGCTCGCGGCGTCGCCGTCTGCTCACGGCGGCCGAAGGCCGCCGTTCGCACGGTTCGAGGGACCTTCGGTCCCTCGCTACTCGCTCATCCGGCGGCGCTCCCTGGCTCACGGTTCACTTCGTTCACCGGCAGACCGTCGCTCTGCCGAGCCCTCGCTCGCTTGCTCACGGTTCACTACGTTCGCCGGCAGAGCGAAGCGCTGCCGAGCCCTCGCTCGCTGCGCTCGCGAGGACACCGTTCGCCCGTTCGGCGGCCTCACTTCGTTCGGCCTCGCGGCTCGCGTGTCGTCGCTCCCGCTGGTCGCTCCTCCCGCTCGCCCGTTCGGCGGCGCTCGCTCCGCTCGCGCCGCCCGCGTCGCGCCGCGCGGTCGACGACGGGCTTACGGCGCCGGGCCCCGAGGCGGCGGTATGGACCTCGGACTCGACGGCGACGCGGCACTGGTCACGGCGGGCACGGCCGGCCTCGGGCTGGCCAGCGCGGCGGCGCTCGCCCGGGCGGGGTGTGACGTCGCGGTCTGTGGCCGCGACGCCGACCGCCTCGCCCGGGCGGAGGCCCGCCTGGAGGCGACCGGCGACGGCGAGGTGCTCGCCGTCGGCGCGGACATCACCGACCCCGACGCACTCGAGGGCTTCGTCGGCGAGACCGTCCGGACGTTCGACGGCCTCGACCACGTCGTCACCAGCGCCGGCGGCCCGCCGTCGGGCTCGTTCCTCGAGACGGACGACGAGGACTGGTACCACGCCTACGACCTGCTCGTGATGAGCGTGGTCCGGACGGTCCGGGCGGCCCACCCGACCATCGCCGAGGCGGGCGGCGGCACCGTCGTCACCATCACCTCCCGGTCCGTCCGGGAGGTCATCGACGACCTCGTGCTGTCGAACGCCGTGCGGCGCGGCGTCATCGGGCTCATGAAGACGCTCTCCCGGGAGTTCGCCCCGGCGGTGCGGACGAACGCCGTCCTGCCGGGCGCCCACGAGACGGGCCGCATCGAGGAGCTGGTCGAGGCGGCCGTCGAGCGCGGGGACCACCCGGACTACGAGGCCGGGCTGGCCGACTGGTCCGAGGGCGTCCCCCTCGAGCGGGTCGGCGAGCCGCGCGAACTCGGCGAGACCGTCGCCTGGCTGTCCAGCGACCGCGCCTCGTACCTCAACGGCGCCGCCGTCCCCGTCGACGGCGGCGCGACCCGGAGCGTCTGACCCGGCTCGATCCGGGTCGAACCACCGCGCCGTCGGCAGCCCAACGAATGGGGAGCGTGATTTATGGCGGTCCGGTACTGAGACGACCACGCCGATGTCCGCCGATGCGCTCGCCTCGTTCGGGCAGTTCCTCGCGAATCAGACGGCGCCCGAACGGACCATCCTGGTGGTGAACTGGGACGCCCCGGAGCAGATCGAACGGCTGCTCGAGCAGACGGTCGACCCGCTGCCCGTCGACCTCGAGCGACGGGTCGACCCGGACCGGGGTGAGAACCTGGTCTACCTCCTCGAGGACGGCGAGGTGGTCGCGACCTCCACACTCGAGGCCCTCCAGCAGGCGGTGTTGCTGGTGAACACCGACCTGTACGCGACCGGGCTCAGCGGCATCGAGCAGTACGAGGCACCGGCCGTGCTGACGGAACTGGACGAGATGCGGTTCACCCTCCGTGGGTTCCCGGCCTCGACCAGGGAGAAACTCCTCCTGGTGGTGATGTCGCGGTTCATCGAGAAACGCGCCCTCGAGGTCGGGAGGGGACGGCTCGACGTCGCCTTCCAGGAACTGTCCCGGGTCCACGACGAGTACGGGACCGGACAGGTGTACGCGCGCCTGGCAGACACCGACGTCGACGTCCACGTCTACGGGGTCCCCGACGCGGACCCCGACCTCGACGGGATCACGGTCCACCGGGGCGAGACGCCCGCCTACCGGCAGTCCTGGGTCGTCGTCTTCCGCGCGCCGGCCCACGAGGAACCGGCCGCGCTGTTGGCCGTCGAAACCGGTGCCAACGAGTGGGACGCCATGTGGAGCTACGACCGCGAGCGCGTCCGGCGGCTCGGCGCCACCATCGAATCGGAGTTCTGACCCGCGCCCAGCGCACGACGACAACGCCGTGTCGGCGCCGGCGCCGCGACGGAGCGCCGCCCCCGAGCGGGTTCCCTTCGTCGGCGACCCCCTGGGTCCCGGCCATCCCTGGCGTCGGTCGTTCACCAGGTTTCGACGCAGCCGTCCCGAACGTCCTCGACGCAGCCGCGGCAGTCCGGGTGGTCGCCGTCGAAACAGTGGGGTCGCGCCGCGTCGTCCAGGGAGACGCGGCGCCGTTCGGCGTGGCGACGGCAGACGATCTTCGCCCGGCCCGCCTCGTCGGTGGGCAAGTCGATGGATGCGGCCGCACGTGCCTCACTGTAGGCGCGCTTGGCCTCCGCGTACTGCGTCCCGGCGGAGCGTAGTTTCGTCCTGAGGAGCCGCTCGAGGCGCCGTCGGTTGCTCACGTCCGCCGGTAGCACCCGCGGGCCCAAAGGCGCGTCGGCTCCCGCGGCGGCGGTTTTCAGATAAGCACCGGCGAGCCGGTCTGTTTCTGCCGGGGAAGCAACCGAATCCTGGCGGACTGAAAGGGCGAGGCGCTCTCGGCGAACCCCGACGACGTAAGCAGCGAGGGACCGGAGGTCGCCTCGAATTCGCGGCGCGTAGCGCCGCGCATGGCCCGCGAGCAGAAGTCGAGAGCGCCGAGGGCTTTCTGGACCCCGGAATCCCTTATCTGAACAGTGCCCCGCGGCGATCCCGCCGACCCTCTCCCGATGCCGCGCTGGACGAGCCGGCTCCCGGCGCCATGCAGGACGGGTCGTCTTCCGGCGTCGCGCTGGACGGGCCATCTCCCGCGGCCGCCAGGGCGCCGTTTCCCACAGCCGGCCCGGCAGGAACTCGGCCACCACTCCGGCGCGTTCTACTTCCACCGCGCCACCGACGATTTTTATACCATCGGGCAGCAACCGCCGTACGTCTCCCACCGAAACCACGCGGAGACGGCCCAGCCATGACAGACCTGCGACAGCACGCGGCCGAGATAACCGAACAGTTCTCCGACTCGCTCGACGTCGACGCCGACGACGTCGAGGGACGGCTCGAAACGCTCGTCGACGACTACAGCGTCCCCCTCGAGGAGGCGCGTCGCAGCGTGGTCTCGACGTACCTCGACGAGGCCGACATGGACCGCGACACCCTGGCCGGCGGGACCAGCGAGGCCACAGACGTCGCCGACATCGACGCCCCAGAGGAGTGGCTCGAGGTGACCGCGAAGGTCGTCGAGCTCTGGGAGCCCAACGCGGATTCGATCGCCCAGGTCGGCCTGATCGGCGACGAGACCGGCACCGTGAAGTTCACGAAGTGGGCGAAAAGCGACCTGCCCGAACTCGAGGAGGGCACCGTCTACCGTCTCGACAGCGTCGTGACCGACGAGTACGAGGGCCGCTTTTCGGTGACGCTCAACTCCGCGACCACCATCGAGGCCCTCGACACCGACCTCGAAGTCGGCGACGATACCACCGAGATCGAGGGCGCGCTCGTGGACATCCAGTCGGGCTCCGGGCTCATCAAGCGGTGTCCGGACGACGACTGCACGCGCGTCCTCCAGAACGGGCGCTGCTCGGAACACGGCGAGGTCGACGGGGAGTTCGACCTCCGGATCAAGGGCGTCCTCGACGACGGCCGCGAGGTCCAGGAGGTCATCTTCGACCAGGACGCCACCGAGGAGCTGACCGGGATCACCCTCGAGGCGGCCCAGGAGATGGCCAAGGACGCCCTCGACACCGAGGTCGTCGTCGAGGAGATGGCCGAGACCGTGCTGGGCCGGTACTACCGCGTGACCGGGCCGTCGCTCGGCCGGTACGTCCTGGCCGACGACGTCGAGACCCGCGGGGCCCCGGTCGACCACGAGAGCGTGCTGATCAAGGCGAGGTCCCTGTAATGAGCGAGGCCGCGCCCAGCCGCGAGGTCGCCCGCCGCGTCCTCGCGGCCGAGTTCAACGACGCGAGGTACACGTTCACGGAGTCCGACGACGAGCGGGCCCCGGTGTACTCGCTGCTCCCGACCGGCGAACGCGCCAACCGCGTCTTCGTGGTCGGCACGCTGACCGAGACCGAGGACCTCGGCGACGACGCCGAGTACTGGCGGGGCCGCATCGTCGACCCCACCGGGACCTTTTTCACCTACGCCGGCCAGTACCAGCCGGACGCCGCCGCGACCCTTCGTGAGACCGAGACGCCGGTCTACGCCGCCGTGGTCGGCAAGCCCAGCACCTACGAGACCGAGGAGGGCGACGTCAACGTCTCGCTCCGGCCGGAGTCGATCACCGTGGTCGACGACGCCACCCGGGACCGCTGGGTGGTGGAGGCGGCCGAGCGGACCTTAGAGCGCATCCAGGCGTTCGACGGGGCCTCGGCGGGCGCGCCGGCCGGCGAGGACGCCGCGGTGGCCGGCGAGTACGCGGCCATGGCCGAGACGCAGTACGCCCCCGACCTCGCCGTCTACCGCGACCGCGCCGTCGCCGCCCTGGAGGGCCTCGAGGACGAACCGCAGGTCGCCGCCGAGGCGTAGACGCCGCCCCGGGTCGGGGCCCCTTGTCGTGCCAATGGGCGCAGCGACACCCGGCCGTGCCGACTGGCGCGGCGACATCGGCCGTGCAGGCCGGCGCGGCGATCCCCGGCCGTGCCGACGGGCGCGGCGACCCTCTCCATGGACGGACCGCTAGCGACGTGCGTCCGTCTGACGAACGCTTATGTGCGTGGCCGACCCACATAGGGGGACGATGGGTAACAAGAACAAGACCATCTCCTTCAGGGTCAACGAGGACGCCTTCGAGGCCCTCCGGGAGATCGCAGAGCAGCGGGACATCTCGCTGTCGGCGGTGTTCCGCGACTACGTCGACGCCCTCATCGCCCACGACGGCCGGGTCACGGTGGTGCCCGAACACCAGGTCGACGGCGCCGCCGGGGCCGACGACGGCGAGTTCCCGCCGACGGTCGAGGTGCCGAAGAGCTACGTCCGCGAACACGAGCGGCTCGAGCTGGAGGCCGACCACCTCCGCGACCAGCTCGAGGAGTACAAGCAGTACGTCACGACGCTCAGCCAGAAGCTCGAGTCCCAGGAGGCCGAGGAGGTCGTCCAGCTCGAGGACCTCGACGCCGACGACGGGACCGAAGAGGAGCCGTTCCACCTCGGGTAACCCTCGGCGCCGTCAGTTTCTCTTCAACCAATCAGGTCCTGCCGGTACCGCCGGATCTCGGCTCGCCGGTCCGCCCGGTCCTCGACGGCCGCGAGCCGCTCGGCCGCCTCCAGCGTCCGGACGGCGTCGTCGAGAAACGAGAGGACGTCGCCCGGGTAGGCGTACAGCATGTAGTCGTCGCCCATCACGTCGACGATGGCCTCGGGCCCGAGGCCCCGGGCCCGCAGCGCCAGGAGATATCCGACGAACTTCTCCTCGGGGTGCCCGCAGTGGGGGTGGGCCTGGCAGTCGCAGTCGAGGAAGTCCTCGGCGAACGAGAGCACGCGGTCGCGGGCTGCATCGTCCAGCTTCGCGATGCCGTCACCGGTGAACAGGACGTCGAGGGTCGCCCCGGCGAAGGCGCTCTTCGGGAACGACGCCTCCAGCTGGGCGGCGAGCCGGCGGTGGTTCTCGACATAGATCCGGTCGGTGACGGCCACGGTGACGATTGTAGGCGGTCGAGCGGTAAAAGTCATGTTGGACGCCGCAGGGACGTCCCGCGACTCGAAGTCGGGATTTTCGGTGGAGGAGTCGTAACGTATTTGAGCGCCACCTGACTACTCACGTCTGCGTGTCCGGGTTGGGGTATTGGTATCCTGTAGCCCTGTGGCGGCTACGAAGTGGGTTCGATTCCCACACCCGGACTGATTAATTTTCTTACATTAATTCGGGGTGGTGGAGACGTCGCGCTCTGACGTTTATACGCGGAGCAGGCGCAATACCACGGCCTTCAGGCCGTGGATACGCGCCGTCACTCAGTGACACCTTCCACCGATACCGTCAGGGCCGGATATTCTACATCAAACAAAGCCTTTAATATTCTTTACCACATAACTTGTTATGGACACAGTACGATGCTGGATACGACCCGAACCTACGTCGCTAAAATCACGAACCACAGTCAGGTTCGTGGCGACCTTGACCAGTGCGGGTTCTCCGCATCGAAACTGTGGAACGTCGGACGCTACTATATCCAAGGTCGATGGGATGAAGACGGTGAAATACCCGATGAAGCCGAACTGAAATCGGAGTTGAAAGACCACGAACGCTATAGTGACCTGCATTCTCAGTCAAGTCAGCGAGTTCTTGAAGAACTTGCTGAAGCGTTCACTGGCTGGTACAACTCCGAAAATGGCAACAATCCACCGGGCTATCGGAAACGTGGCGATCGACATCCACGCGCCACCGTGACGTGGAAACAGAAAGGCATTAAACACGACGCCAAACACGGTCAAATCCGCCTCTCGAAAGGCTGGAATCTGAAAGACGGACGGTCTGACTTCATCCTCGCCGAGTACGAAACCCGGCCCGACGTAGAAATCAATAATATCCAGCAGGTGCGTGCCGTCTGGAACGGAGACGAGTGGGAACTGCACCTCGTCTGTAAGAAAGAGATTCCTGTCGAAGACGCACCGGGCGAGAAGGTGGCCGGAATTGACCTCGGTATCAGCAACTACCTCGCCATTGACTACGAGGACTGCCCCTCAGAGTTGTATCCGGGGAACGTGCTGAAAGAGGACAAGCACTACTTCACCCGCGACGAGTATCAGACTGAAGGCGAGACGGGGCCGTCGAAACGTGCGCGGAAGGCTCGCCGGAAACTCTCCCGGCGCAAAGACCACTTCCTCCACACTCTCTCGAAACACATCGTTCAGCGGTGTGTCGAAGAAGGCGTGGGGAAGATAGCAGTTGGCGACCTCAGCGACATCCGCGAAGACGAGGACGGCGACTCACGGAACTGGGGCCAGTCGGGGAACAAGAAACTGCACGGGTGGGAGTTTGACCGATTCGTTCGTCTCCTCGAATACAAGGCTGAGGAATATGGTCTCCTCGTTGACCGTGTGGGCGAGAAGAATACCTCAAAGACGTGTTCGTGTTGCGGGCAGATTCGAGAGAGTAATCGCGTGGAGCGTGGTCTGTACTTCTGTTCGTCATGTGAGACGACGATGAACGCAGACGTGAACGGTGCAGTAAATATCCGTAGAAAGATAACTCAGAGTCCCCCGACGGGGGATATGAGTAACGGCTGGTTGGCACAGCCCGGAGTCTTCCTGTTTGACCGCGAGAGCGGGTCGTTCAACACGAGAGAGCAGGGAGACTGCAAACCCTAATATCCCAACACTTGGGATTCCTCCGCCTTCAGGCGGAGGAGGATGTCAAGAGGGATGATGAACCATCTCACGTATGCCGGAATGTCCGACCTGTGGCTCCGAATTCGACTCACGTCGGGGTCTCGGCGTCCACCACAGCCAGGCCCACGATGTACTCCTTCCTAATCGAGACTGCCACCACTGTGGGACCGAGTTCCACTCGGAACACGAGAAGAAATACTGTTCCGACGACTGTCGGGATACGGCGGTTTCCTTCGAGGGTGAGAACCACCCGAACTACCGCGACGCCAGAGAGGAAACGACTTGCGACATCTGCGGAACGATCTTCGAATACTACCCGTCGGAAAAGAAAGGCCTCTACTGCGGCTCGTGCGTCAGGAACGAAAACTGGCGCTATCGACCGGAAATCACCGGTGAGGAAAACCCCCTTTGGGAAGGTGGCCAACAGGAACTCGACTGCGAGCAGTGTGGGGCTACGGTCATCCGATGGCCGAGCAACATCACCAGCAAGTACGTCTTCTGCAGTGACGAGTGCCAGTACGCGTGGCTCTCGAAGACGTTCACCGGCGAGGGCCATCCGAACTGGGACGGAGGGGGTGAGGCCAACTACGGACCGGGATGGCATCGCGCGAGACGGCGCGCCCTCGAACGCGACGAGTACACCTGCGTCCGCTGTGGAGCGTCGCGGGATGAACTCGGCCACGTCGATCCCGACTTACTGCGGGCGCCCGAATGACGAGCGCCTTCCCCAACCTGACGGTAGACTGTTCGCGGGTGAGGTCTCACTGACGGACGTAACTACGTGAATTGTAGTCCAGTCTCCCGTCGCGTTCGTTCGGATACGTGGACTAATACGGATTCAGATGTTCACGAAATTACGTCCGGCAGTATCAACAGCAGCGGATAGGCGTTCCTCGGGAACGGTCGGTCGGAGCGGGGTGTCGAGCGGTGGTGTCGTTCGACACCCTGATGAGGACGATGGGTGGGACCGGTGTACGGGTGCGGTTCAGCGGTCTTCTGAAGAGTGGATGGGGAGGCGCCCGAGCCGGGGCGCTCGAGGGATCGTTCAAGCTCGAGTCCGGCACCTGGAGTACCGAGTACCACCCATCGGTGTCGGTGGTAGACGCGACCTGGTATCCCGACGCGACCTGGCCCAGACCTGGGTGCCCGCGCCTTCGATAAACAGTCCTCCGACCGCGCGCGAGGCGTTTCAGGGCCTAACCCACTAATTCAGCGCCCCACCGAATCGAAAATTCCGAACACGCCCGCTCACCCGGCCATAATGACAGATTAACGCGAGACAACGTTTCGATCGGCGGCACTGCTCGGAACCGCTCCGGAGTACGGCCGTCTCGCGGCTTTTAACCCCTGATTAGGAGGCCCATGGCTCCGTATCGGATATTGAAAGCAATCCAACGTTTAATACACCCCGAGGAAGACCGGGAGCCAAGCAGTCATCGCCGAGCCCGGACGGCCGGGGACCGACCCCCGCCGGCGTCGGAACGTCGGCAGGGGCGGGACGTACCCTTCCCGGCCGTCCTCTCGGCCGGAGGCTGCGGACGCAAACCCATGAAACTGAACGAACTATTCGCAGACAACGACGCGGTATCGCCGGTCATCGGCGTCATCCTGATGGTCGCCATCACGGTGATCCTGGCCGCCGTCATCGGAACGTTCGTGCTCGGACTCGGCTCCGAGATCCAGAGCACGACGCCACAGGTCGATTTCACGTTCCAGGAGCAGAGTAACGGGAACCTCGACATCACTCATGACGGCGGCGATAAAGTACAGGCAGAAAACCTAAACGTGACCGGTACTGGGAGCAGTCCGATAACCAATTGCCAGTCCGGAGGAGGGGGTACAAATAGTTGGTCCACGGAGATCTCCGCTGGTGATACTTGTACAGTTACCGATAGCGAACTTGATAGCGGGGAAACCGTGCGCGTCACTTGGGAGTCCGACGACGGATCCCAGACCGGCACCCTCGCGAGGTACGACTACGACCAGTAGGTAACATCCAGTTTTTCTTTTATTGACGGTAAATTCGTTAGTGATAACTGAAGACAACAATATTTTCGGGGCATTTTCAAATCTAACTCGTTAGAGGTGTATTAGAATTATTTACTACCTGCCCTTTTGATTCGTCGCTTCCAAGCCTGTTTTTGGCAATCTCCAGCGCTGTACAGACGTCCGCCCGCGACACCAACCCGATTACCTGATCTGAATCAGTACTACCAACCACCAGCAGTTGCCCGATCCCCTTACTCCTGCATCCTTGCTTACTGCAGCAGGCCACCCACATCACCGACGTGGAGGACACTGACCATGACTGAACGCACCGACGACGGCTGGCCCGACGAGTATCGCGACCCCCACGACCGTCCACAACCCAGCATGCTCCGCATCACCGTGGAGTCGTTCGACGAGATGTGTGAGGATACCCGTGCCGCGGTCGGCGCGGTCGAGGAGGGGGAGGACCAGCCCGCAGTCGTCTCGTTCGGCTCGGTCGGCGAGCTGCGGAAGATCCTCACCGACCGCCGCATCGAACTACTGCAGATGCTCGTGGCCACCGAAAGCATCGCCGCGCTCGCGGCGGACCTCGACCGCGACTACAGCACGGTCCACGACTACGTCACGCTTCTCGCCGACTACGGCCTGCTGTTCGTCGTCGAAGACGGGCAATCGCGACGGCCGTACCTCCCCTACGAACGGGTCCATCTATACGCCGAACTCGTCGGCCGACATCTCGACGAGGGGGCTACGGCGGCGTGAATACCGACCCGATGGATATTACCAGTTATCAGTTTTGGAACTATGGTTTGTGCTCGACGGATGGACGCCGCGAAAGGCCAAGTCGTGCCCACCGCACCCTCGAAAGACAGTCCCCCCGCGACCGCGACGTATCTCACGCCGCAAGCCCATTATTCAGCGTCCTACCCCCTCGAAAACTTCGGATACGCTCGCTCACCCGGCCATAACGAAATCTTAACGCGAGGAGATCCATTACGATCGGCGGCACCGCCCGGAACCGGTCCGGATTACAGCCGTCTCACGGCTTTAATCCATGGTTAGGGGCCGCACCGCTCCGCATCGGCTAATGAACGCAATGCAACATTTAATATGTCACGAGCGACATCCGCAGTCATCGCCGAGCCCGGACGGCCGGGGACGCCCGCCGGCGGCGGATCGTCGGCCGGGGCGGGGGTACCTTGTGGGCCGTGGTCTCGGTCGGAGGCTGCGGACCAAACCCATGAAACAGACCGACCTATTCGTAGACCACGACGCGGTATCGCCGGTCATCGGCGTCATCCTGATGGTCGCCGTCACGGTGATCCTGGCCGCCGTCATCGGGACGTTCGTCCTGGCGTTGAGCGACGAGGGCGAAACCCCGGCGCCACAGGCAAAGTTCACGTTCAATGAAGACGGCGACGACATAACCCTGACCCACGATGGAGGGGACCCCCTTTCGAGAGACAATATCAAAGTCATAGCTGGAAACGGTACCTCTGTGGCAGGTTGTAGCGAAGGAACCGGTTGGGGTGACACCGAAATTACAGCAGGTAATAGTTGTACGGCCGAGTTCACCGATTCCGGAACGCTCCGTATCATTTGGGATTTCGAGGATGATTCCAGTAGCGAAACCATCGCGAAGTTCGATTACGACCACTCGTAGCTGTATCAACGATTTTGTTTCGATCGCGTTGAGGTGGAGCGGCTGCGACAATTCGGTGAGTATGGTCCCGGCAGGTGTCCTCGAGGGGATCGAGGACATCGCCGAGGGTCGGACCGCCGACGGGGACAATCTCGACAAGGCACTCGACCAATAACGCGGTACTATAGGGGTTGTAGACCTTCGATGTGCAATCACGGGTAGAGTGAGCGTCGTTGCACTCTCCGACGAAGAGACCGTCGCCATCCTTTCAGAGCCGTTCACGGAATCAGGAAGATGAACTGGAACCCACATTGGCGGACTGTTAGATTTTCTGCTGTGTAGCATAGATTTTAAACGGTTGGCGTTCGTGTGGTCTGTTATGAGCGAACCGGTGGAGGAACGCTATTCGGACGAGAAGTACCTCGACGCTGTGCGCGAGCACGAGCCGGCGGCGACGAGCGAGATCGCCCAGGTCGTCGGTGTAGCACGGCAAAGTGCCGATTACCGGCTTCGGAAACTCGAGGACGAACGAAAGGTCGCGAGCAAGAAGATCGGAAACTCCCTGGCGTGGAGCCTCGCCGACGGAGCCGTGGAGATCCGTGACGTCGACCCCGACGACGGATTCTGGGATGCTGAGACCTACGCAGGCGAAGCCATGAGCGCGTCGGACATCGACGATGTCGTTTATGGCGACGTCGAATCCGAATGAGCCAGCCGCCGGTGCCACTGTTTATCGATACCGGGGCATTTTTCGCTCGCTTCAACGAACGAGCCGCCGAGCATGATCGGGCACGGGCCGTCTTCCAGGGCCTCCGCGACGGGGAGTTGCAGTACGGCCCGCTGGTCACGAGTCGATACGTGCTCTCCGAGTTCGCCACCCTCATGCGCCGGAAGGTCGGTCATCCCCCGGCGGTGGACGCCCTCGAAACGATCCGTTCCGCCGAAAGTATCAACGTTCTCCCGCTCGGGAGTGGCGCGTTCGACCGGACCTGTGGGCGGTTCGCTCGATACGATGCTCGGCAGATTTCGTTCGTCGATCACTCCAGTGGTGTCCTCGCCGACGACCACAATATCGAGCATATCTTCACCTTCGACACCGACGATTTCCACACGCTGGGGTTCGTCGTGGTTCCTGCAGATACGAGAGACGTGTAACTGCACTCTCTGATGCTCGATGCGAATAGCGGCGTGACATGCATAGTCGTATTTTTTGTACTGGTACGAGTGTAGGGTAACCTCTCACCGGGAGCGTCGGGTGCGCAGTGTATCCCCCGAGCCCTTCGCCATAGAACGGCTCCTGGTCGATGGCGAGACACAGCCATTCGTCCCGTACGGAACAGTGACGACCGAGGTCGAACTGAGCAGGTCGCTCCGGGACGGATCTGATTCACTGGCATCGGGATGACAGAGAAGCGCGGAGATGGCTACCGAGGGCCCATCGACGACGTGTCGCCACGGTTTCTGACAGTGTCCGGACCGGTCCGTGTCCCGCCACCCCGCCCCGACAGCTCCCCGCCCTCCTTGACGATCTCCAGCGCCGTCATCACGTCCGTCCGCGACACCAGCCCCACCAACCGATCCGAAACCTCACCATCCACCACCAGCAGCCGTCCGATGCCCTCCGCCTGCATCGTCTCGAAGGCGTCCATCACCGGGGTCTCCGGCGTCGCGGTCTCCACCTCCCGTGTCATCACGTCCTCGACGGTGAAGGCATCCCGCTCGATCTCGTCGACCTCGCGGGCGTCCGACAGCGTGACGATGCCGGCGACCCGGCCGTTCGCCACCACCGGGTAGCCGGTGTGGCGTTCGCGGAACATCCGCGCGATGAGGTCCGCGACCGAGGTCTCGCGGTCGACCACGTCCAGCTCCTCGCCGGGCGTCATCACGGCCCGGACCTCGACGCCCTCGAAGGCGGCGGCCATTACGGTCCGGGAGGACTCGCTGGCGGCCGCGATGTAGATGAAGAAGGCAAGCACGATGAGAAACGGGTTGAAGCCGGCGAGCAGGCCCCAGAGGCCGAGCAGGATGGCGAAGCCCTGGCCGACGCGGGCGGCCTGCTGGGTGGCCCTGGCGTGCGGGCGGCTCCTGGCGAGCAGCGCCCGGAGGATGCGGCCGCCGTCCATCGGGAACCCGGGCAGGAGGTTGAACGCGGCGAGGACGACGTTCATCACGGCGAGATAGGCGAGGGTAAACCGGAGGGCTTCGAGCGCGACGCCGCCGGACGGCGTGGCGAGGAAGGCGACGTACGACAGGACGCCGACGGCGACGGAGACGATCGGGCCGGCGATGGCGATGGTGAACTCCTGTTTCCAGTCCTCGGGGATCTCCGCCATCTGGGCGACGCCGCCGAGCAGCCACAGCGTGATGGACTCGATGGAGACGCCGTAGCGACGGGCGACGAGCGAGTGGCCGAACTCGTGGGCGACGATGCAGGCGAACAGGCCGACGGCGGCGACGGCACCGATGGCGAACCGGACGGCGACCGAGCCGGTCAGGGCCTCGTCGTCGATCGTGGCCCCGAGGGTGTCGGCCATGAGCGGGGCCCACTCGCCGAGCTGGGTCCCGATGACGTAGGCGACCACCGGGAGCACGAGGAGGAAGGTGACGTCCAGCCGGATGGGGATGCCGACGGCGCTGCCGACGCGGAAGCGCTTCATGCCGCGGCGTTCTCGCCGGAGCCCTAAATAGCCGGTCGGCCGCGGCCGCCGGCCGGGTCGCGAGCGGACACGAGCGGTGTGCGCGTCGAGGGATTGGAGTGACTCCGCCGCATAGCGACGACCATGAGTCGGCAGACAGGGCCGCTGGTTCGCCGCGCCGGCGAGGTGGAGTACGACACCGTCGACGCCGCCACGGGGCTCCGGAAGGGCGTCCTCGTGGGCGACGCCCAGGGCGCGCCCAATCTGGCGATCCGTCGGTTCGTCATCGAGGCCGGCGGCGAGGTGCCAAAACACACGAACGAGATCGAACACGAGCAGTACGTCCTCGAGGGCGAGTACGTGGCCGGGATCGGCGACGAGGAGTATACGGTCCGGGCGGGCGACTCGCTGCACATCCCCGCCGGGACGGTCCACTGGTACCGGAACGAGCGCGACGAACCGGGCGCGTTCGTCTGTGCGGTCCCGACCGGCGACGACGAGATCAGGCTCCACGAGGAGTGATGCGGGCCCGTCCACCGCAGCGGGAGCAGTGTCGCCGGCCCCCGCGCGCGCCCGGTCCACTCAAATAGCCCGCTGCACTACCCACGGGCGTGCCGGAGCAGGTCGCCGACGTCGATACCCTGTTCCTCCACGGGACCGGCGACGAGTACGCCGTCGTCGTCCGGCGGGACGGCGAGCGGCTGCTCCGCGGTCGACTGGAACTCAAGGAGACCGACGCGGGGCCGCGGCCGGGCCGATTCCGGGTGATCGACGGCGACGACACGGTGCCGCGGCGGCCCGAGCAGTTCGTCGAGATGGCGCGACGCGCGACCCGGATCCGGATCTCCGAGCAGACCTCCCGCGGCGGCCGCCGGGACCTCGTGGCGATGCTCGACGGCTACCAGCTGGCCGCCGAGCAGGTCCGGACGTGCCGGATCTGTGCGGGGAAGGACCGCTACGCGCCGTTGACCTCGGAGACGGCGATCGAGTCCGCCGAGGAGTACATCTGTCCCGACTGCGCCAAACGGGAGCTACAGCGGGAGGCCGACTACCGCGGGCTCCGCTCGGGCGCCCGCGACCGGCTCGAGGACCTGCTCGTCGAGGTCGGCGACGTAGAGCGCGTCCGGAACCTGCTGTCCGGCCAGCTCGACCCCGAGCTGACGAAGTTCGACGAGATCAGCGCCACCACCGACGCGGTCGACCCGGTCCCGACCGACTCGCTGTCCGTCCACCCGGACCTCCTGGCCAGCGTGACGCAGTTCGACGAGCTCCTCCCGGTCCAGAGTCTCGCCGTCGAGAGCGGCCTCCTGGAGGGCCGCGACCAGCTCGTCGTCTCCGCGACGGCGACCGGCAAGACGCTCGTCGGCGAACTCGCCGGCGTCGACCGCGCGCTGTCCGGCGAGGGTAAACTCCTGTTTTTGGTGCCGCTCGTGGCGCTGGCAAACCAGAAACACGGGGACTTCCAGGCGGAGTACGGGGACCTCCTGGACGTGTCGTTGCGGGTCGGGGCCTCCCGCATCCGGGGGTCGGGGACCCGGTTCGACCCCCACGCCGACGTCATCGTCGGCACCTACGAGGGCATCGACCACGCTCTCCGGACCGGCACGGACCTCGGCGATGTCGGCACCGTCGTCATCGACGAGGTCCACAACCTCGGCGAGGCCGAACGCGGCCACCGGCTCGACGGCCTGATCTCTCGGCTGAAGTACTACTGCGAGACGAACCGGTGTGACACCCAGTGGGTGTACCTGTCGGCGACGGTCGGCAACGCCGGTCAGCTGGCCGACCAGCTCGAGGCCCGCTGCATCGAGTTCGAGGAACGGCCGGTCCCCATCGTGCGCCACGTTACCTTCGCCAACGGCGGCGAGAAGGTCGACATCGAGAACAAACTCGTCAAGCGGGCGTTCGACACGAAATCGTCGAAAGGGTACCGGGGCCAGACCATCGTGTTCACGAACGCCCGCCGGCGGTGCCACGAAATCTCCCGGCGGCTGGAGTACGAATCGGCCCCGTACCACGCCGGGCTCGACCACGGCGAGCGCAAGCGCGTCGAACGGCAGTTCGGCGACCAGGAGCTGGCCTGCGTCGTGACCACGGCGGCGCTTTCGGCCGGCGTCGATTTCCCGGCCTCCCAGGTCGTCTTCGACTCGCTGGCGATGGGCATCGAGTGGCTCTCCGTCCAGGAGTTCGAGCAGATGCTCGGCCGCGCCGGTCGCCCGGATTACCACGACCGGGGCACCGTCTACGTCCTCGTCGAACCGGACTATACGTACCACCACTCCATGGAGCGGACCGAGGACGAGGTGGCGTTCACGCTCCTGAAGGGCGAGATGGAGCCGGTCGTCACCGACTACGACGAGGCGGCGGCCGTCGAGGAGACGCTGGCGAACGTCGCCGTCGCCGGCGGCGCGGCCAAGCGGCTCAACGACCGGATGGTCGGCGAGGTCCCCACTACCCACGCCGTCGGGAAGCTCCTGGAGTCCGGGTTCATCGACGGGCTAGAGCCGACCGACCTCGGGCGTGCCGTCACCGAGCACTTCCTCGCCCCCGAGGAGGCCGGCGCGCTACTGGAGGCGGTCCGACGGGGGACCGACCCGGCCGGCATCGTCGCCGAGATGGAGCTCCGCGACGAGTACTGACGGTGGACACGTCGCCGCGACGTTCGTGGCCGGTCATACTGCCGGCTGTAATTCTTTCAGGATTCCTCGGCGATATCCGGTTGGATACCGTCCAGACCCCCATCTTCCGGACGGGACCGCTTTACGTGGTTACAGCCGGAAGTATCAGTCGCCGGCCCGGACCCGCCAGGTCGTCGCGTTGGTGTAGGACCACTTCTCGACGTCGACGCCGCCGTCGGATTCCCTGAGTCGCGTGAGCAGCAGGCCGACCTGGGAGGGCGTCAGGTCGACCTCGTCGGCGACGAACTTGCTTTTGACGTAGGCATCGCCGTCGGCCGCCTCGCGGTGAAGGTACTGCTCTAGGCGCTCCGCGTCGGCGTCGGTGACGCGTGCGCTTCGGCTCATCGCCCACCACCCGCATTATGCTTGTATCGGTGCCCGACGACGATGGCGGTCGCGTGCAACAGCGCCAGACCGACGAGAACCGACGTCGAGATCGATTCCTGTACGTACAGAAGTCCGGCCGCGGCGTGGACGAACGGAAACGTCGCGGCGGCCCAGAAGGCCACCCCTTCGACGACCGACAGGAGGCGACCGAGTGCCCAGCCGAGCGGCTCGAAGAGCCGTCCGGAGACCGTGGGGTGTCTCATAGTCTGACCGAGCCACGGCTATATCAAAGCGATGGCGTTGGCTAAAACAGCTGTTTGTGCTACTGGCTCCCGTGGATACGTGTGATCCACTGCCGACGTGGCCGATTCCTCGATTAGACCAGCGCCAGGGAGGCCAGCGGCGCGATCATCCCGGCGAACGCAACCTCCAGGTACGCCAGGAGGATCACGAGGATCGCACCCGGCACGCCGCCGACGGCACAGATCAGCACGGCGATCGGCGTGATCGCGACGCCGAGGCCGGCGACGTTGGCCACCACGAGGATGACGACGCCGACGATGGCGTTGATGACGAGAGGCTTTATCGTCTTGAGGGTCAGGTATGCTCCCAAGAGCAGCAATAACACGAATGCAAGCAGCGCTATCTCGGTTGTCGTGACCATGGCCGGTGGTCGTGGGGTCCGGCTATATCGCTTGGGGCCGACCGGCCGGAGCGAAACGTTTTCACGCGGGCGGAAACTACTATCGGTTGTGGGACCGTGGGGTAGCTTGGTATCCTTCATGCTTTGGGTGCATGTAACCCCGATTCAAATTCGGGCGGTCCCACTCACGAGGTCTTCGAAACTGGCCCGCTCGGGGCCTACGGCTCGAAGAAAACGAGCTGTGGCCCTGGCTGACGACGACTCCATTGAACCTGGCGCCGGGGGTCGGCTGGACCACTCCCACTCCGGGTGGCAAACTTCTTAATCGGGGCCGCGCGA
>PXQY01000128.1 GCA_003021745.1 Halobacteriales archaeon QH_7_69_31 | reverse complement strand
TATCGGCGCTCGGCGTCGGTGAACCGCTCGCGCGCCTGCTGCGCGCTCGCGGATGCTCGTCGCTCCCGACCAACCGCATTCTATTTCCCTTCTCTCTGCTCGCGTGCCGCCCTCGCCGCGGGTGAATTGCTCTCTCTCTCTCTCTCTCACTACATTCGCCCCGGGATGCTTCCTGATTCTGCGACGCTCGGCAGGCCGAGATGTCTTCCCGGGGACGCACACCCCCGGACCGAGCAAATCCCTTTTACCGCATCGCTCTCATTCGACGGTATGGATGGAGACGTCGCAAAGAAGACGCTCGGCGAGACCGGCATCGCCGGCCTCGTGGCACTCGTCGTCGGCTTTCTCATCCTCGCCCGGGAGAACCGGCGGGCCGCCGTCGGGGCGCTCGTCGTAGCCCTCGGCTACGCCCTCCTGGGCCACGGGCTCATGGAGTCGTTCCTCCGGTCGATGGGGATGGAGTACGAGGACCTGTTCTGATCCACGGGCGAGCCCGGACTCGGACGGGTCTACTCGCGCTGGAGCACGTACACGAACAGGACGATCAGCCCGCCGATGGGGGATGCAACAATGGATGCGAGGCCAGCCACGACTGCCCACAGCGCCCCGTTGTCCTCGCCACGCTTCTCCGCGTCCGTGTAGATATAGTACGCGAGCGCGACCGCGATGACCGGGATGAGTAGGATTATCAGTATCTCCGGGCCGCCGGGGATGCCGAACTGGAGGGGTCTCACGGTTCAGGCGATTCCATCCCGAACTAAAAGCGCTTCGGTCGTGGTCAGTCCCGGTCGGCGTCCCTGGCCCGGTGTTCGCTGATGAGCCGATCCAGCTCCTCGGCCTTCCGCTCGCGGCGGCGCCGTTCGGCGCGGGTCTCCCAGCCGGCGATGGCCGCCTCGACGTCGCCCTCGCGGGTGACCGCGAGTTCGTCGATCTCCCGGATGGTCGCCTCCTCGGCGGGCGCGACCGGCACCTCCGCCTCGAACAGCACCCGGTCGGCCTGCTCGGAGAGCCCGCCCGACCGGAGGACGAGCCGCGGCCCCATGTCGGCGAGCAGGCGGGCCGTCGACCGGCCGGCGCCGCTTGCGTCCCTGAGGTAGACGACGTCGCCGGCCGCGATGCCGTAGGCCTCGTCGGCGGCCTCGATGGCGTCGGTCGTGAACTGCTCGACGGGCTTGACCGGGACCAGGTCCTGCTTCTCGGCGGCGACGTCGGCGAAGTTCGAGTGGTCGAGCTTCCACAGCTCCTTCAGCCGCTCGAGCTTGTCGTCGAGCCGCTCGGTGGCGGCCTCGGCCTCGGCCAGCTCCCGCTGCAGGCGCTCGTTGTCCCGTTCGAGCCGGGTGACCTCCCGGCGCTCGCGAGCCTCCCGACGCTCCTCGCGGCGGGCGTCCGACAGCTCCGTCTCCAGTTCCTCGATGCGGTCGTCCTTCCGCCGGACGGTGGCCTCGAGGTCCTCGACGTGGTCCTCGAGCCGGCCGACGCGGGTCTCCAGCCGCGTTATCTCCTTCTCCTCGGCGGACGGTTCCCGCGGGTCGTGCTCGGTCGCCTCCTCGTCGCCCTCCTCGTCGTCGGCGAGGTCGGAAACCACCGACTCGACGCTCTCGTCGCTCCCGACGACGCCGGCGATGACCTCCCCGCGGTCCAGCGGCGCCGGCGTCCTGGCGGTGATCCGCTCGAACTGGTCCTCGCGGTCGTCGAAGGCGAAAAGCGCCGCGGCCAGGGCGTCCCGCTCGTGGTCGTTGTCGGTGGGGTGTTCGCGGGTCCGGTGGAGCTTCTCGTCGACCGGGAGGTCGACGTCGGGCACCCAGGCGCCGGCGTCGAAGCTCCGCCGGATCTTCTCGACGGTCTCCGGCATCGGCGTGACGTCGGCCGCCACCAGGACGGGCCGGCCGTGCTCGATGATCCACTCGATGACCGCGGCGGTGTCGGCCGTCCGGGTCGACCAGACGTCGAGTGCCTCCCCGTCCAGGTTCAAAAGCGCCACCGCCGTCGTCGTCCCGGGATCGATGCCGACGACGACGTGGTCCCGCCGGGTGGCGAGCGGCCGGTACTCGATGCCGTCGCGGCGCTCCCGCTCGACCTCGATCCGGACGTCGCCGGACCGCCGGGCCGACACCGGGAGCTCCGCCGGCGTCGCCTTGACCTCGAAGACGGCCCGGGAGAACCCGCCGTACTTCTCGGTGACGTCGCGGTCGTACGCGAGGCCGGCGTCATCGAGGTCGGATTCGACCTCGCGGGCCGTCCGCTTCACCGAGCCGTGGATCCGGCGGGTGAGCCGGTCCTCGCTCCACCCGCCACCGCCCGTCGTCCGGCCGCGGGCGACCTTGACCTCGGTGGTGTCGGTGAAGGCCGACACCTCGTGACCGACGTTCCGGGCGGCCAGCCGCGCGGCGGCTTCGGCCTCCTGCATCGGCGCCTTTCCGTAAGGGACGCCGTGGCGGGCCGCCACCCGCGAGAGCGGCTCCGGCCGCTCGTCGCCCGTCACCTGGACGAGCGTGGTTCCGTCCGGCAACTCCCGGAGGAACCTCACCAGCGCCTCCTTGTCCGCGGCGAGTTCGAAGGTGTTGTCCGTCGCGACGATGGCCGGCTCCTCGGCCTGGATCCGCCGGCGGAGCTTCCGGCGGCTGACCACGTCGCGGTCGACCGACTCGCCGTCGAGCGCGACGACGGCGTAGGAGGGCGCCTCGCCCCTGACGTCGCCGCTCTGGACGTCGACGCCGAAGATGAGCGAATCGAGGGCGCTCGTGCGCGTACTCACTGGCCCCGGGTTCGGGGCGGCCGAGCATAAACTCGGTGCCGCTGCCGGAAACTGTACCGTCCGTGTGTTACCCCGTCCGTAGCCGGAACGCAACGGGGTCGTGCCCAGCCGACACCGAGGGACGGGTTCGTGGCCACCTTACACCGACGGATGGGCCGGGTTTTTCACCGCCCGACTCGACCACCATTCATGCCACAGTATTTCGAGGACCTCGAGGCCGGCGACACCTACGCGCTCGAGGGCCGCTACGAGGTCGACCGCGAGGAAATCACGGCCTTCGCCGAGCAGTACGACCCCCAGCCGTTCCACCTGGAGGAGGCGGCCGCGGCGGACTCCGTCTTCGGGGGCCTCATCGCCTCCGGATGGCACACCGCCGCGATGTGTATGCGGCTCGTGGTCGATGACTTCCTCGACCCCGAGACGTCGATGGGCGCCAGCGGGGTCGAGGACTTGGAATGGATCGAGCCGGTCCGGCCGGGGGACACCCTCCGGGTCGAAATCGAGGTCCTCGAGACGCGGCCCTCCCAGAGCCGCCCGGAGATCGGTCACGTCCGCTCGAAACTCACCGGCTACAACCAGCACGACGAGGCGGTCATCGAGTGGGTCGGCGACGGCATGTACCGGCGCCGGGAGCCCGGCGAATAACGGCAGCCATCATGTCGCTGACGGCAGAGCGACGGCCGCTACTCCAGGGCGGCCCGGTACTGGGCGAGGGCGTCGTCCTCGCTCGGCCCGTCGAACTCGACACGCCCGTCGACCAGTACCGTCACGCGGTCGAGGGCGTCGGCGAACGCCTCGAGGGTATGGGTCGAGACGACGACGCAGCGGTCCTCGCCGGGGTAGCCGGACAGAAAGGAGACGATCCGGCGCCTGGAGTGGTCGTCGACGTCCGCCAGCGGTTCGTCGAGCAACAGGAAGGTCGGCCGCTTGACCATCGCCAGCGCGAGGTCGAGTTTGGTGCGGAAGCCGCCGGAGAGGTCGGCGGCCAGCCGGTGGGCCGCCGGATCGAGTCTGAGTACCGAAAGCAGCGTCTCGGTCCAGTCGGCCGGCGGCGGATCTCTGGCGAACGACCGGAACACCCGGAGGTTCTCCCGGACCGTGAGGTCCGGGTAGAACCGCGGCGTCTGGAACCCCACGCCGACGCTCGCCGCCGGGCGGCCCACCCGGCCGTCGGTCGGTCGGGCCAGCCCGGACAGGACGTGGAACAGGGTGGTCTTCCCGGAGCCGTTCGGGCCGACGAGGCCGTGGAGACGCCCGGGCGAGACGGTGAGCGAGACGTCCGACAGCGCGGTCACGGACCCGTACCGCTTCGTCACGCCCGCGACGCGGAAGCCGGCCTCAGCCATGGACGCCACCCCGCTCGTAGTGCCGGATCGCGACCGCGAGCACCAGGAGGGCGGCGAGGGTCGTCGCGGCCAGCCAGGTCAGATGCTCCTCGTGGAACGACAGCGAGTGGCCGCGCAGCAACGTGCCGCGGAGCGTGACAAGCGAGTAGTGGGTCGGCAGCGCCCGCGAGAGCTGTTTCCGGACGGCCGAGTAGAAGCCGACGGGGTAGATGAGGCCCGAAAGCGTCAGGACGCCGACGGCGAGCCCGAGGTTCACGAACACCGCCGCCTGGCGGAGCCGCATGAAGAACAAGACCGCGAGTCCGGCGGCGGCCATATATAGAAATGAGAGCCCGAGCACCGCGAGCGTCTCGACGCCCAGGGCGTCGAAGCCGTAGCCGTAGTAGCGGGCGGCGGCCGACACCGTCGCGGCGGGCACGACGACGAGGACGCCGTAGAACAGGAGCTTGTTCGCGACCACGAGTTCGAGCCGTGTCTCGGTCCGGAGCCGGTCCATGACGCGGCGCTCCTCCCGGACCTGGTAGGGGAGATACACCAGGGCGTAGAGGACGACCAGGGCGAAAAGCGCCGAGGGAACCATGAACTCCGAGAGCGTGCGCTCGGTCCCGACTGATTCCTCTTCGAGCGTGACGGTCGCCGGAAAGACGCTGTCGAACTGCCGCTCTAAGGTCTCGAAGGCCAGCTCCGCCGGGTCCGAAAGCGGCGCGTTCGCGGCGTCCGTGACGACGGTGACCGTCACGTTGGCGTCGTCGTCGGTGAGGTTCGGTGGCACGACGAACGCCATGTAGACCTCCTCGCGCTCCATCGCCTCGACCGCGGCCGCGCGGCTGTCGTACTCCACGGGGGTCGCGAAGAAGCTCACCGCGCCCCGGACGAGCCGCATGTCGGATTCGGTCGTGGCGTCGTCGGCCGGCGCGACGGCGACGGGGATGTCCTGCGGGATGGTCTGCTGGTAGACGGAGGTCCCGACCGCCAGCGCCGCCGGCACCAACACGAGGAGGACGAAAAACAGCCCGAGGTTACGCCGGAGCGTGATCGCCTCCTTCCGGAGGAGCGCAAGAACGCCCACGCTAGATGAACCCGGCCAGGGCCGCCGCGCCCTCGACGTCGCCCCGGTAGGCAATGGTGACGACGTCGCCGTCCTGTTCGACCGTCACGTTCTGCAGTTCCGCCGCGACGGCGTCGCCCACCCGACCGGCGAGGCCCCGCTTGAGGACGACGGTGAAGTCCGCCATCTCGCGGGCGGTGCTCTCGTCGTCGGCCCGGAGTTCGGCGTCGATAGCGACGCCGTTCTCTCCGGCCGTGTACGAGACCGTGCCGACGTTCGCCTGCTCGTAGACGTCCAGGGAGACGGCCGCCGGCACCCGGTCGCTGTCGTCCGGCGGGAGATACGCCCTGGGGTCGTCGGTGGCCGCGGTGACGTAGGTGGTCCCCTCGGCCTGGCTGTCGGTCGCGTCGTCGAAGGCGGCCTTCAGCGAACCGCCGACGGATTCTCGGTCGGCGCGGGCCGTCTCGATGGCGGCCTCCACGGCGCCTTCGCTGCCGATGGCGTACCGGCCGTCGGCGACGTATCCGAGGTAATCCACGTCGTCACCACCGTCGCTCGGCCCGTAGACGGTGCCACCCTCGTGGTCTCTGGCCTCGTACTCCCGGTCGGTCGCGGACTCGATCGACTCGACGACGGTCGACTCGTCCCAGCCACCCTCGACGACGTAGGCCGCGAAGTCGCCGCGGGGCTGGTCGGCGAAGACCACGACGACGTCGGCGTCGGCCGCGGCCAGTCCGGTCCGCCCCTCGAACTCGCCGATCAGGTCGGCGTCGATGCCGCCGCCCGGTCCACCGGGCCCGTTCGCGGACCCGTCGCCGTCCGTGGTCGCCCCGTAGGCATCGAGGATCTGCTCGGTCCCGTCGTGGTCCAATAGGGCCATGTCGGCGCGGACGAGCACGCCCGTGTTCGCCGGGGCCCCGGCGGTCGGCGGGCCGGGGTCGATCGACTCCCCGCCGCCTTTGCACCCGGCGAGGCCCGCGAAGAGCGTCGCCGCGCCGGCAGCCAGCACCCGCCGGCGGGCAAGCGTTGGGTTGGCGTCCATGCTATCCAACCAGGGCCACTCCAGGTATATGTTTTCTGTCACTCGGGGAACGGGACGTCCACGGCCTCGCCGTCGTCGGGCACCAACGCACACTCGCCCTGGAAGACCTCGACGGCCTCCGACTCGATGGGTGTGGCGTCGCCGGCGTACCGCGAGGAGAGGTGGACCAGCGCGAGCCGGGCGGCGCCGGCGTCGTTGGCGACCTCCGCGGCCTCGACGGCCGTCGCGTGGGCCGTCCGGGCGGCCCGGTCCGCGTTGTCCGACGCGAACGTCGCGTCGTGGACGAGCAGGTCGGCGCCGTCGGCGGCCTCGACGGTCGCCGCCGTCGGTCGGGTGTCGCCGGTGTAGGCCACCGTCCGGCCCGGCCGCGGGTCGCCGACGACCTGGTCGGGCTCGACGACCGTCCCGTCCTCCAGTTCGACGGGGTCGCCGCCGTGAAGCCGCTGGAACTTCGGGCCGACCGGGACGCCGAGTTCCTCGGCGCGCTCCCGGTCGAACCGGCCCTTGCGCTCGTCTTCGATCAGCGCGTAGCCGACCGACCGGGCGTCGTGGTCCGTCGCGAACCCCCTTACCTCGTAGTCATCGGTCGAAAGCGCCGGGGCCCCCGCCTCGACTGCGTTGACGCGGACCGGGAACTCCGGCCGGCCGCCGGCGACGGAGACGAGGTCCTCGACATCGCTTCGGGTGCCGGCGGGGACGTGGATGGCGATGGGGTCGGTCCGCTCGTTGAAGTCCATCGTCTGCAGCAGGCCCGGGATGCCGAGGACGTGGTCGCCGTGGAGGTGCGTGACGAAGACGTGGTCGACGCCGAACCCGGTGCCGAACCGCATCATCTGCCGCTGGGTACCCTCGCCGCAGTCGAACAGCATGCGGTCGCCCTCGCGGCGGACGAACACCGCGCTCGTGTTCCGCTGGGTCGTCGGCACGGCCCCGCCCGTCCCCAGGAACGTCACGCACAGCGACATGTCGTTGGGAAACGGCGGCGCGGATAAACGGGCTTCGGTACCTACACGCTCCGGCCGATTACCGACCGACTGTTTTTATCCGGTCCCGCACCATACGTCTATGTGATGAGTCGGCAACAGTCCCGTATCGTGCGGGAGCTGCGCGACGAGCCCCACATCGTGGGGCGTCGCATTACGGTGCAGTTCATCCGGGAGCGTGTCGAGGGCCGTGGACTCGAACCGCGGACGGTCGCGGACCGTCACGACCTCGACGTCGCTGACGTCTACCGCGCGTTGACGTACTACCACGACAACCCCGACGAGATGCGGGCGGTCGAACGCCAGCGGATGGCGGCTTTCGATGAATACGAGCACTTGACGACGGACCCCGAGGAGGTCCGTGAGTAGCCAGACGTGGGCTACCGGATTCTCGCCGACGAGAACGTCGAAGCGGCGACGATAGACGTCCTGAACCGGCAGGGACACGATGTCGTGCGAGTGCAGGATATTGACGCGCTGGGCCCCGGCGTGTCGGACGAGGACATCGCAGACTTCGCTCGCCGGCGCGACAGACTCGTCCTCTCGCAGGACCACCACTTCTTCAGCGAGATCGATCCCGCGGACACGGCCGGCGTCCTCGCCCAGCGGAACCAGCAGCTGTCGGCCCGCAATGTCGGATTAATCATCGACGAGATAGCCACACATTTGCCGCAGGAGGCAGTAGTCGTAGAATACGTCAGTACGAACTGGCTCTGACTGATATTTCGTAGGAGTTGCTGCATCTGTTTATCGATGCCGCAGAAAAGGCTCGTACGGTCGATACCACCTACAGAGTAAATCGCAGTCGTCCTGAACGCCGAGACACCGTCGTAACCCTGTACGTGGGGTAAGCGGACTCAGACGTACCTGAACCACTCGTCGTAGCCGTCGAGGTCGCCCTCGACGAGGTCGAAGAACCGCTGCTGTATCTCTGCGGTGACGGGGCCGCGGCCGCCATTTCCGACCTCGGTGTCGTCGACGGTCCGGATCGGCGTCACCTCGGCCGCCGTGCCGGAGAAGAACAGCTCGTCGGCGGTGTACAGCTCCCCGCGGGAGACGGTCGCCTGGTCGTGGACGGTGTAGCCGAGGTCCCGGGCCAGCGTGATGACCGTCTTGCGCGTGATGCCGTCGAGGATGGATTCGGCGAGCCCGGGGGTGTATATCTCGCCGTCCTCGACCACGAAGAGGTTCTCGCCGGGCCCCTCGGCGACGTTGCCCTCCTTGTTGAGGACGATGGCCTCGACGTAGCCGTTCCCGCGGGCCTCCTCGCCGGCCAGCATCGAGTTGATGTACGGCCCGGTCGCCTTGACGTTCGTCGGGATCTGGCTGGAGGCGTGCTTGCGCCACGAGGAGACCATCACGTCGACGCCGTTCTCGAGCGCCTCCTCGCCGAGGTACGCCCCCCACGGCCAGCAGGCGACGATGGTCTCCGTCGGACAGTCCTCCGGGGAGACCCCGAGCTGGTCGTAGCCGTAGTACACGAGCGGCCGGATGTAGCACGAGTGCAGGTCCTGTCGCCGGATGAGTTCGGCGGTCGCGTACGTGATCTCTTCGCGGTCGTGCCGGATGTCCAACCCGAGGACCTTCGCGGAGTCGAACAGGCGGTCGAGATGTTCGTCCCACCGGAAGATGGCCGGCCCGTCGACGGTGTCGTAACACCGGACGCCCTCGAAGACGGCCGTGCCGTAGTGCAGCGAGTGCGTCAGGACGTGTGTTTGTGCATCGTCCCAGTCAACGAACTCCCCGTTCTGCCAGATGGTATCGACGTCCATCTCCTCGAAGGACATACCCAACGTGTGGGACGGGCCCGTAATGAGTGTTGCACACCGACCTTTTTGCACGGCCGCGGCTTCAAACAGTATGGCAGATACGCGGCAGCCCACAGGATGTCGAGGTGGGTGAATTCATTCGCGAGCTGTAGCAATGGGGACCGCCGGCATTGAGTGTCCAACAGGTTTAACACACCTGACATCCCTCGTCGAGATATGGCGAGCCAGGACCCCGCCGAGACCGGTGACCGGGAGATAGCCGAACTCCGGGATGAGTACCCGAGTGGCTGGCGCGTTCTCAGCCGACACGACAGCGTGAGCTACATGATCGACGCGTTGATGGACGCACCCGACCACCACTTCAGTAAGTCGAAACTGGCAGAAAACGCCGGTGTAAGCCGCCAGTCCGTCAACGAGAAGCTCAACCCGTAGCGATGGACGGGACGGCCCGTCTCGTGTGGAAGCTGGCACGCAACCACACGTGGGGGACGCCGATGGAAGCTGAAACGCGATACGATCACTGCCTTGCCGAGAGTCGCAGGAGAAGCCACCTGTATCACTCTCGGTCGAACCGCTCGATGAGGTCCGCCCCCTCCACGTATGCCAGCCCGTGCCGGTCGGCGTGCGCGCGGGCGGCGGTCGGCGAGAGCGCACCGCCGTCCTCGTCGTCGAGCATCTCACAGACCACGGCGGCGGGCGCCACGCCGGCGGCGTCGGCCAGCGCGACGCCGAGTTCGGTGTGGCCCGCCCGGTCGTCGGTCAGCCCGGGGGCGGCCCGCAGCAGGTGGACGTGCCCCGGTGCGCGGAACCGCTCGGCGAAGCCCTCGGGGCCGGCGGCGACGGCGCCGCGGGCCCCGTCGCCGGCCAGCCCCGTCGCTCGACGCACCGCAGCGGCGGCCTCGCCGAGCGCGGAGATGGTCAACGCCCGGTCCTCGTCGGTGACCCCGGTGAAGGTGTCGCGGTGGTTCACCGTGATGGAGAACGACGAGCGGTCGCCGTAGGCGAGGTCGTGGGCCTCGGCTGCCGGATGTGAGAGCGTCGACCGGGCGAACGGGAGGCCCCAGGCGTCGCAGACGTCGTCCGGGAGCGCGACGCAGACCAGACCGCCGGCGTCGTTCCGCATCCGGGCGACGTCCGCTGCGTCGACGGCCTCGGCCGGGTACACCAGGTCGACCTCGCCCTCCCGGTCGGCCGCGTCGTGTATCAGGACCGGGTCGCCGCTTCCGAACGCCGCGACGGCGTCGTCGACGCCCGTGCGGACGCCGGCGGTGTCACTGCTCCGAGACATGGATGGTGAGCGTGTCGCCGTCCGCCAGGTGCAGTTCGTCCCGCAGCCGGTCCGGGGCGATGACCTCCAGCTGGTCGTCGCCGTGGTGGGTCCGCTCCGGCGCGATGACGTGGGCGGCGTCGTACCGATCGCCGTCGCCGGAGGCGTCGTTACGCTCACCCTCGCCGGACGCGTCGGCCCGCTCGACCCGCGCCGGCCAGCAGTAGGCGGGCCCGTAGGTGCGGTCCTCGTCCGCCCAGCCGTCAATGTCGATGGGGGCAAGCGCGTCCATCCGGGCCCGGTCGCGGACGCTCCCGTCGTCGAGGTCGACGTTCAGGGTGCCCTCGTAGGGCTCGTACCCCAGCCGCTCGCGGAACTGACGCATGTACCCCGGCAGCGAGATGTAGTGGCGGCCCTCCCCCATCCCGCTCGTGACCGTGCCGGACAGCGCCACGTCGGCGTCGCCCTCGAACAGCCGCCGGTAGTCGGCGTACTCCCGCTGGAGGGCACGCTCCCCAGTCCCGGTGACCGCGACGAGTTGGCCGTCCCCAGTCATCTCCCGTTCGACGTAGTCGGCGTCCTCGAGCCGCTGGAGCCGGCGGGAGGCCGTCTGGTTCGACGCGTCCAGCGCGCCGTCGAGCGCGACGAGCTTCAGCGTCGCCAGCTCGTCGTGGCCGACGCGCCCGGCCGTCCGTGCCATGCCGAAGGGTAAGGGGAGTCCCGGTGATAAGCGTAACGAAGTTGGTAAGCGTTCCAGAAATGGAACGGACCCGGGACGCCTTCTGTACCCAGATTCGACGGTCGTGTAGTAAAGAATCCGGCGCTCCCGACGTATGTGCTCTTCATCCGCACCATATTTCATGCACGCGCTCGAGTACAAACCCGGGCACAGTCCCGGCAGTACTGATTTTGGAATGAACCCCGGCGGTGCAAACGACGCCTGGTACGCAGGCATACGCGCCTGACCCGGCGACTCCGGCTCGCTGCTCGTCGAGTACGAGGCCGGCCGGGCCACCGACGCCGCCGGCGTGCTCACGCACCTGGCGGGCGCTAGCGGGCCCGGCGTCGGCGGCCCGACGGTCTCCCGGTGTGCACAGATGCCGTCGTCGACGACGTCCCGCTCCCACCCAACGACGACATCTAGGAGGGCGCCGACGAACCACAAAAACTGGAGGTCGTCACCGCCGGCGAGGACGTCACGCTATAGGGCCGAAGCGCCGGCAGGCCCCGGACGGCCCGATGGTCGAAGTGAACCCGGCACCGGTGGCCGGACGCGACCGGCGCTCTACGACTGCACGGCGGCCCGTCGCCGTCCCGTCGCGCGCTCTTAATAGGACAGGTATAGACGGCGTAAGGAAGTTGTGTTCTTCGCCCCTACCACGAACAATGCGTGACAGAGACGGGTTGACGCGTCGCAATTTGCTCCGAGCGAGTGCAGCAACTGCAGCGGGAGTCGGCGGCATCGGAACCGCCTCGGCGGGCGAGACCGTCGACCGCCGGGAGTCCGCCGAACGGGTGCCCTGCCTTCCGGTCGACGACCGGACCGAGACCGTCGCCGGCGAGGTTCCGGAGCTGGCTACCGGCATTCGGCCCGGCTCCCAGATGTTCATCGCCTTCCCCGACGGGACGACCGCCGGCTGTACGGCCAACTTCGTCTGGCAGGACGGGTGGGGCGACCGCTACATCGGGGCGGCCGGCCATTGCTTTCTCCCCGACGGCAAGAACGCCAGCGAGAACGCAACGCGGGACCGCGAGGACGACGGCGACGTCTACGACGTGAGCCAGCTGTCGGTCGCGGTCTGCGACGACTGCACGTTCGGCGGCGCGACCGGATTGATCGTCCGTGGCACGACCATCGAGCTCGGCGACGTGGCTTACGCCCGACAGACCCTACCCCACGGCTCGGCGGTCGGCCACGACTTCGGGCTGGTCCGGATCCCCGCCGCGGCCGACAGCGCCGTGGACCCCTCGATGCCGCAGTTCGGCGGCCCCACCG
>PXQY01000127.1 GCA_003021745.1 Halobacteriales archaeon QH_7_69_31 | reverse complement strand
TACCGGATGTTGGCCGCGATACGGCACTTCAACGACGAGGCGTTCGACGCCCTGGAGGCGGGCGTGCCCGTCGAGGAGATCGTCGATATCGACGCCGTCGCACGGTTGAACCGGATGAACACCCAGGCCGACTGGGAGTCCTACATCGAGGAGCTGGAGGCCGACGTCACCGACCAGCTCCGGGAGCTGTACTGACAATGCAGAAGGAGTACGAGACCATCACGGAGATCAGTGGCCCGCTGGTGTTCGCCGAGATCGACGAGCCCGTCGGGTACGACGAGATCGTCGAGATCGAGACGCCGGACGGCGGCCTCCGCCGCGGTCAGGTCCTGGAGACGACCTCCGAGCACGTCGCCATCCAGGTGTTCGAGGGCACCTCGGGCATCGACCGGAACTCCTCGGTCCGGTTCCTCGGCGAGACCCTCCAGATGCCGTTGACCGAGGAACTTTTGGGGCGCGTGCTGTCGGGCTCCGGCGAACCGATCGACGGCGGCCCGCAGATCGAGCCCGACGAGGAGCGGGAGATCGTCGGCGCGGCGATCAACCCGACCGCCCGCGAGTACCCCGAGGAGTTCATCCAGACCGGCGTCGCTGCCATCGACGGGATGAACACCCTCATCCGCGGCCAGAAGCTCCCGATCTTCTCCGGGTCCGGGCTGCCGCACAACGAACTCGCCCTCCAGATCGCCCGGCAGGCGACGGTGCCGGAAGAGGCGGAGGCCGGTGACGGCGGGGGATCGGAGTTCGCCGTCATCTTCGGCGCGATGGGCATCACGGCCGAGGAGGCCAACGAGTTCATGGCCGACTTCGAGCGCACCGGCGCCCTGGAGCGGTCGGTCGTCTTCATGAACCTCGCCGACGACCCGGCCGTCGAGCGGACCGTCACGCCGCGGCTGGCGCTGACGACCGCCGAGTACCTCGCGTTCGACGAGGGCTACCACGTGCTGGTCATCCTGACGGACATGACCAACTACTGCGAGGCGCTCCGCCAGATCGGCGCCGCCCGCGAGGAGGTCCCGGGCCGGCGTGGCTACCCCGGCTACATGTACACAGACCTGGCGACGCTGTACGAGCGCGCCGGCCGCATCGAGGGCCGGGAGGGCTCGGTCACCCAGATCCCGATCCTCACGATGCCCGGCGACGACGACACCCACCCGATCCCCGACCTCACCGGCTACATCACGGAGGGCCAGATCTACGTCGACCGCGGCCTCAACAGCCAGGGCATCGAGCCCCCGATCGACGTGCTGCCGAGCCTCTCGCGGCTGATGGACGACGGCATCGGCGAGGGATACACGCGCGAGGACCACGGCGACGTCTCCGACCAGCTGTACGCCGCCTACGCGGAGGGCGAGGACCTCCGGGACCTCGTGAACATCGTCGGCCGCGAGGCGCTGAGCGAGCGGGACAACGAGTACCTCGACTTCGCCGACGCCTTCGAGGCGGAGTTCGTCCAGCAGGGCTACGACACGAACCGCGAGGTCGAGGCGACGCTGGACCTCGGCTGGGAGCTGCTCTCGGAGCTGCCGCCGGAAGAACGTCTCCGAGGAGAGCGACACGATCGAAGCGGAAGCGGACTGACCGGTCGGCGGTCCTTTATGCTTCGTCTCATACCCATCCGTCGGGAACGAAGAGCGTCCGGTCGACGAGTTCCTCGTCCGGTAGACGGTCGTCGATGTTGCGGATTGCGCCGGCAAGTTCACGAGGGGAAACTTGCTGGTCATCGTAGTACAGAATGCCTGCATGGCCGGTTTCTCCGACGAAATCCGTATCGTTCGTGAGAATGGTGTATCCCCGCGTGGCGGCGTAGTCCAGGAGGTCCGTATCTTTCGTCCCAGAGCCGAGTTCTTCGGAGAGCGACGCGGCGTCGATCCCTTCCCCGCCTAATGCGTTAGCCACCGCTGGCGGCACGTGCTCGTCACAGAGAACCTTCATGCCCGTCGTCTGGATTCGAACTCTTCGGGATCGGGTTGCCCGCTCCGGGCCTGCTCGGCTGCCTTTCGTTTTTGTCGGCGTAACGCTCGCATCTCCTCGGGATGATCGTAGTAGTAGGCGAGTGCCCGGTACACGTCGGCGACGACGAGGTCAAAGTCCGCAGCCACCTCCTCCGGCGTTTCGTCGTCGAGAACCCGGGTAGCGACGTGGAGGACGCCGATCCGCCGCCCCTCGATTCGGGGCTCGCCCCCGAGAACGCCCTCTGTGGAGACGATTTCGGACATACTGTGTTATTGGCCGTCACGACGGATAAACCTGTGTTCATCGAGAACGCGTCCTACCCTGGCGGACCGGGTCCTGTTCGTGGGGTACGGCGACCTGACGGCCGAGGGGATGCGCGACCAGCTCGAGGAGCGGCTCGAGGATCCGCCGCCCGTCGGCGCGCTCGGCGTCGGCGAGGACGTAGAGCCCGGCGACCTCACCGGCCAGGGGATGGCGGTCGCGGACGCCCTCTCCCCGGGGACGATGGTCCCGAGCCGGCCTTCGAGTTCGTCCACAGCCTCGCCGAGGGGTGTGCACGGGCGTCGGCGTCGATGCACGTCCACCTGGCCGTCGACGCCGTCGACGACCGAACCGTCGTCGCGCTGTCGACACTGATGGACGCCGTCGTCGTCGCGGACGACAGCGTGACGGCCCGGCCTGCATTGACCGAGGCGGAGTGAAGGTGCGGGCTCCGGGCGGCGATGGCGGCGCCGACCTCTGAGCCCCCGACCTCCTCGGAGTCGTAGCCGCAACTGATACGTTCCTCACGGCCCATCGCGGCCCCGATGCCGGCGTTCGACACACTGTCGGAAGTGATCGTGTACGCCCGGGACCTCGAGAGACTCTCCTCGTTCTACGCCGGCGTGTTCGGGCTCTCGGTCATCGAGGGCTCGCCGGACGACGGGTTCGTTCGGTTCGATACCGGGCCCTGCAACCTCTGTCTGCACTCGGGCCGGTGGGACCACCGCTGCCGGGACGCTCCGAAGGTGGTCTTCGAGGTCGAGGACGTTGCGGCCGCACGATCGCACCTGCTGGACCACGGCGTCGATGTCGGCGAGATACGGGCGCCGACGCCGGGCACGCAGGTCTGCGACGGCGTCGATCCGGAGGGGAATGCGTTCTCGGTCGAATCGGCGCCGCGACAGTCCTGAGCGAACTGGAAAGGATTAACCCGGTCGCCACCCAACCCGACCGCACGAATGAGCAAGGACGTCAAGCCGACGCGGAAGAACCTCATGGCCATCGAGGACCGCATCGAACTCTCCGAGCGGGGCCACGACACGCTCGAGAAGAAGCGTGACGGCCTCATCATGGAGTTCATGGACATCCTCGACCAGGCCCGGGACGTCCGCTCCGACCTCGACGACGACTACGAGCGCGCACAGCGCGCGCTGGACATGGCCCGGGCGATGGAGGGCGACGTGGCGGTCCGGGGCGCCGCCGCTGCGCTCGAGGAACACCCGGAGATCACGACGCAGTCGAAGAACATCATGGGCGTCGTGGTCCCGCAGATCGAGTCCACGAAGGTGACGAAGAGCCTCGACCAGCGCGGCTACGGCCTGGTCGGGACGTCGGCCCGCATCGACGAGGCGGCCGACGCCTACGAGGAGTTGCTGGCAACGATCATCCTCGCCGCGGAGGTCGAGACGGCGATGAAGAAGATGCTCGAGGAGATCGAGAAGACCAAGCGCCGCGTCAACGCCCTCGAGTTCACGCTGCTTCCGGAACTCCGGGAGGCCAGAGAGTACATCGAGCAGAAGCTCGAAGAGCAGGAACGGGAGGAGATCTTCAGGATGAAGAAGATCAAGGCGAAGAAGGAATCCGAGGCGAGAGAAGTCGAACGGAAGGGAGAGGACGAAGAGCCGCCGGAGATCACGGCCGGCGGCTGAGCCGTACTCGCCGACGACTGCCGGCCGCTCCAGCACCGCTCCGTTCCTCCGCCGGTCCTTCGCCATCGTTCCGGCCACGGTAACGGGCCGGTGCCGCCGACCGTGGGCCGTCCGCCGGGCGGGGCCGGCAGTACCTTCTTGATACGGCTCCACGAACCGCCGGGCGATGCACGCGAGGCCTCGAACGAACGGCGGCGTGGGACCGGTCGGTCGACCGAGCCGGGGAGTCCGGGCTGGCCGGCAGGGAGGGCCGCGCTAATGGGCGATCGCGAGCCGATCGCCGGGGCGGACAACGCCTGGCGCCGCATCGGCACGATCGACAACCTCACCACGATCACGGGAGTGCTGTGGTTCGAGGAGGCCATCGGGTACGAGGAGCTCTGTGACCGCCTCGAGGACCGCCTGCTCCGGTTCGAGCGGTTCCAGCAGCGGCCGGGCGGCCGCAACCGCCTCTTCCGGCGGCCGTACTGGGAGACCGTCGAGGAGTTCGACGTCGAGACTCACGTCCAGCACGTCGCGCTGCCCGAGCCAGCTGACACGGAGACCTTCCAGCGGTTCGTCGGCCGCATGATGAGCCGCCCGCTCGACCAGCGCCGGCCGCTGTGGGAGGCGTACCTCGTCGAGGGGGCCGGCGACGGCAACGCCGTGGCGTTCCGCATCAACCACAGCGTCGGCGACGGGTTCGCCCTCATGTACGTGCTGTTCGGGCTGGTCGACAACCCCGAGGAGATCGAGTTCCCGATGGGCATCGTCCCGGAGCCGCCGAGCGCCGACGAGTTCCAGGCGGAGGCGGCCGCCGACGGCGGTACTGCGCCGGGGGCCGACCCGGACGTGGACGCGCCGGCGCCCGGATCGGACGCCGGGGGTGAGCCGGATCGGCCCGGGACGGCGCCGACCCTGGATGGCGTGCTGGAGTCGGTCCGGCTCGCCGGGTCCGCCGTGCGGACGGGGTGGAACCTCCTCACGCAGGCCGACGAAACGGAGACGTCGCTCCGCGGCGACCTCGGGACCGCAAAGCGGGCCGGCTGGACCGACGAGATAGACCTATCGACGGTCCGGGCGATCGGATCGGAACACGACGCGACGGTCAACGACGTGCTCTTGGGCGCGCTCGCCGGCGCCTTCCGTCGGCTTCTGGCCGACCGCGGCGAGCCGGTCGAGGGCCGGGAACTCCGCGTGACCGTGCCGGTGAACCTCCGTCCGATGGCCGAGCGGGACGCCTCCCTGGGGAACCACTTCGGGATGGCCTTCGTCCCGATCCCGGTCGGGACGCCGGAGTTGGGCGAGCGGCTCCGGCTCATCCACGACCGGATGAGCGTCCGGAGGGCCGGCATCCAGGCGTACCTCATGTACCTGACGATGCGGGTCGGCGGCCACGCCCCCGACGTGGTGATGGAGTGGCTGATGGGGCAGTTCGAGCGCCGCGCGACCGGCGTCGTGACGAACGTGCCCGGCCCGACGGACGCCATGGAGTTCGCCGGCCGCGAGGTCACTGACCTCATGTTCTGGGTGCCGCAGGCCAACGACCAGGGCCTCGGGATCAGCATCATGAGCTACGACGGCGCCGTCCGGCTCGGCATCGCGGCCGATGCGAACCTCCTGGACGATCCCGACGAGCTGGCCGAGACCTTCCGGGAGGAGATCGAGCACCTCGCCGAGGCCTCGGACGCCGTCGGCGACGCGTAGATCGACCGGCAGCCGGGCCGGAGGGGCTGGAGGGCCTGGGGCTGGGGACTGGGCTTTTGGCCCACCGGCCCGTCTGGGTCGCATGGACTGTCCGGAGTGCGGCACGGCGATGGTCGCCTTCGACGTACCCGCCGAGTACCGCACACACCTCCCGACGTCGGCGGCCCACGCCGCCCTGTGTCCGGGGTGTCTCGCCTTCGAGCCCGCGGACGCGGCGCCGGCCGACCCTCGCTTCGATCGCGTCAGCGATGCCTTCCCCACTCACGCCGAGGGAGCCGTCCCGCTCGCCGTCGCCGTGGGGCTGCTCGACTCCCTGGCGCTCCACCGGGACGACATCGAGGCGCTCCTCGCCGCCGCCGAGCGGGCCGGGGTGGATCCCCTGCTCGTGCTGGACCGGCTGGCAGCCCAGGGCTCACTTCGGCCGCGGTTCGACCTCGACCGCCGGCGCCACCAGCTCCAGCAGTTGCTGGACTGATAGTGAGAATTGAGGGCGGATCCGCACAGGAATCGAGACGAGGCCGCGGCGGGGTCAGACGCCGGTGGAGTACCGCAGGATGGCCGCGATGCCGCCGAAGGCGGTGAGGAGCTGTTCGCCCTTCTCGAAGTCCGTCGAGATGAACTTCACCTCGGAGCCCCGCTCGTCGGCCAGCGCCATCAAGTGGTCGATGGCGTCCTCCCGCGATACCACCTCGGCCTCGCTGCCGTCCTCGCAGGCGTGGTCCGGGGTGTCGGCGCGGCTGTCGACGACTTCGAACTCCTCGCGGCCGTCGCAGTCGACGGTGACGACGTCCTTCCGGAGGTCCTCGCTGATGAGCAGGCGGTCCACGGCGCCCATCTGGAGGTTCTGCCGGGTGGCGTCGAAGCCGTAGGTGGCCTTGCCGCCGTCGTGCAGCTGCTCGAAGAACTCCGCCATCTGGGCCTTGTCCTTCATCACCTCCGTCTCGGCCAGCACGTCCTGGGCGGCGTCGACCAGGTCGGAGAGGCCGGACTCGTCGGTGTAGGAGACGTCGAACTTCCCGACCACCTTCTCCTGGAGTTCGTGGTGGAGGTAGTCGTCGTCCAGGAACTCGTCTTTCGTCGGCGAGGGGCCGCCGACGAGGATGCCGTCCAGCTCGTGGCGCTTCGGGACGAACAGGTCGTCGGCCATCCCGGCGACCTCCTGGTAGAAGTTGTCGATGGCCTCCAGCCGCAGCCGCGCGAACCGCTGGGCGGACTGGCCGCCCTTCCGCTGCTTGCCCGGCACGAGCGAGGAGGCGGACTTGACGGGCTCGACACGCTTGCCCTTCAGCCACCCGACGTTCGCCTCCCGGCGGTCCAGCACGACGAGGCCGTACAGGCCCTTGTCGCCGATCATCTCCTGGAGCGGCTCGGTGAGGAAGTGCGAATCGCAGTGGTAGCGGAACGACTGGATCGGGTCCGGGGGCGATTCGAGCACCTCGGTCACCATCTCCGTTCGGCCGCCACCCGAATCGACGGCGCCGGAAAAGAGGACCATGCCGTTGTCGGGCGGGTGGGTGTCGTAGTACTTCAGCCGGTCCTTGATGCTCGTCAGCGCGTCCTGGACGGCGGTCCGGGTCTGCTTGGACTTGATGTTCGACGCCTCGCTGTGCTCCTGAGTGATGTGGGCGGCCACGTCGCTGATCCGGCGCTCCTCGGGGACATAGATGGAGACGAGCTGGGTGCCGGAGCCCGAGTAGTCGTCCAGCTCCTCGAGGACCTTCGTGAACTCGTATTTCTGCCGGTCCGAGGGCACCCCGTCGTCGCTCATTGCCGGAGGGTTCGCTCCCGCGCGGTAAAACTCGTCCGTTTCGGCGGCATAGCGGACTGCGCGCGGCCCGTGACCGTTCGCGCCACCCACGACGGCCGCGCGGCTCGCGTGTCGTCCCTCCCTGCGGTCGGTCCTCCCGCTCGCTCGTTCCGCGGCCTCCCTCCGGTCGGCCGCGCGGCTCGCGTGTCGTCGGTCGCTCGCTCACTGCTCGCGGGTCGCTATCGCTCCCCGCTCGCCTATCCGAGGCGCTCCCTTCGGTCGCGCCTCGTGCCTCCCGCTCGCCCGTTTCGAGGCGCTTGCTTCGCTCGCGCCTCGCGGGCCCAGTTTCGAGACCCGTAACGGAGCGTCCGTTTAACCGGATATATCACCAACATGAATCTATGTCCATGGACGGCGTCGTCATCATGCTCGTGTTCGTTATGGGGACGACCGTCCTGCTCGGATCCACGCTGCCGATGTTCCTACTGTGAACTCCGTCCGGCCGCGGGGCGTTCCGGGCGACCGTCCCGTCACATAGATTCGGGCGCCTCGACCCCCAGCACGTCCAGGGCGTTCGCCATCGCATGTCTTGAAGCTGCGACGAGCGCCAGCCGGGCTTCCGTCTTCTCGCGGTCCGCGGCGGTCAGGACCGGACACTCCCGGTAAAACGTGTTGAACCGGTCGCCGAGTTCCCGGGTGTAGGTCGCGACCCGGTGGGGTTCGAGGTCCGCGGCGGCGTCGTCGATGACCCCCGTCAGCCGGGCGACGGTCCGGAGGAGGTCCCGCTCGGCGTCCGTCGCGAGCGGCGCGGGGTCCGGCGTCGGCTCGACGTCCTCGGCCTCCGCCAGGATGCCGCAACACCGGGCGTGGACGTACTGAACGTACGGCGCCGACTGGGCCTCGAAGTCGAGCGCGCGGTCCCACTCGAAGGTGATGCCCTTGGTCGGCTGCGTGGAGACGATGTCGTACCGGACGGCGCCGACGCCGACCTGGCGGGCGATGCGGTCGACGTCGTCGGCCGACAGCTCGTCGTTCCGGAGCCGGTCGTCGAGCCGGGCCTCGACCTCCTCGCGGGCCCGCCCGACGGCCTCCTCCAGCAGGTCGTCCATGTCGACGCCGGTGCCCTTCCGCGTGCTCATGTCCTCCCCGCCCGGGAGCTGCACCCAGCCGTAGAACAGTTCCTCCAGGCGGTCGGTGTCGTTGCCCAGGATCTCGAGGGCGGCGTGGAGCTGTCTCGCGTGCAGCCTTTGGCCTTCGCCGAGGACGGTGACCGCGCGGTCGTAGTGGTCGAACTTCCACTCGTGGTGGGCGAGGTCCCGGGTGGTGTAGAGGGTCGTCCCGTCCGAGCGCAGGAAGACGAAGTCCGTGTCGATGTCCCACTCGGCCATGTCGAGTTGCCAGGCGCCGTCGTCGGTCCGGTCGGCGTACGCCGAGTCCTTCAGGCGCTCGACCACGTCGTCGGTCGAGCGGTCGCGCATGAACTGCGTCTCCTCGACGAACCCGTCGAACTCGACGCCGAGCCGGTCGAGCGTAGTCCGCATCCCGGCGAGCACCGCCTCGACGACCGTTGCGACCCGCTCGAAGGTCGCCTCGTCACCCTCCTCCATCCCCCGGATGATGGCGGCGATCTCGGCCTCGGCCGCCTCGACGTCCTCGGGGTCGGCCTCCTCCAGGTAGGCGTTGCCCTTCCGGTAGTACCGCACCAGTTCGTAGTCGGACTTGTTCCGCTCGGGCTCGGGGAGGTCGGCCTCGTCGAACGTCTCGTAGGCCCAGGTGAACACGGCCATCTGGCGGCCCGCGTCGTTGACGTAGTAGTGGGCGTCGACGTCGTAGCCCGCAAAGTCCAGCACCCGACAGAGCGCGTCGCCGATGATGGGATTGCGCGCCCGGCCGACGTGGACCGGGCCCGTCGGGTTCGCCGAGGTGTGCTCGACTGCGACGGACGTGTCGCGGTCGGGGAGCCGGCCGTAGTCGGCCTGCAGGCCCGCCTCCAGGGTCTCCCGGAAGTACGCCTCCTCGGGGAAGAAGTTCAGGTACGGGCCCGCGGGTTCGACCCGGTCGAGGTAGGCGTGGGCGTCGGCGTCGACCTCGCCGGCCAGCTCGTCGGCGACCTGCGGGGGCGGAGCGCCGACCGTGTCGGCCAGGCGGAAGGCGACGCTGGAGGCGAGGACGGCGTCGACGTCCGCCGGCGGCTCCTCGACGCCGAGGTCGTCGGTCGGCAGGCCCCGGTCGGCCAGGGCGGCATCGATGGCCTCGGCCACCGACGCGCGGAACGCACGGAACACGTCCGGCCTACGTCGGGGCCGGCAGAAGGGCCTTCCGAAACGCGCGCCGGCGGCTACCCCGGACGCAGGTTCCGGAGCCGCTCGCCGGTACAGAGCGCCCGGAGGCAGTCCTCGATACTGTCGTGGTGGCCGTCCCGCCAGCGGGGATACAGGCCCGCGAGCTCGCCGTCGACGCGGTAGGCGACACAGATGGCCGGAAGATCGACGACGCGGTCGGCGCTGCCCGCGCCGGACCGGGTCTCGAAGAACGGCACGAGCGGTTCGGCGTCGACAGCGTCGATGAACTCGTCGTACAGGCCGAGGGCGTCAGCGGCGACGGCGGACTCCGGCGGGTCGCGGACGTGCTCCGGCCACTCGACCACCTCGACGGAATCCACGACGCCGGCGGCGGCGACCTGCTCGCCGGTGTCACGAACCCGGGTCTGTCGGTCCGCAACGACCGCTGTCACGCCCTCTCGCAGGTAGACCGAGACCGTCCCCTCGAACGTGCGACGGTCGGCGACCTTCACGACGGGGTCGGCCTCGCCACCGGCCGCGTCGAGTCCACGGAACACGCTGGAACACCATTCGACCAGGATGAAAAGTATTCCGTGGAAGGAATACAAACTATATAATCGGATTTGGGACGTATGTTTCAAACTTGCGGAATTCAAGTTCGATACGTCGGATACTGACGTGGGTCGGACCTGGGGTCGGTAGTCCGTCCGGGAGCGGCCTGTGGTCACGTTGCCGAGCGGACGCCGAGCGCTGCTGTGACGCCCGGCGAACCCAGCGGCCGAGGGTGCAATCCGGTCAGGCCCGGACGTTCCGCACGGGGTCGCCAGCACACAGTGCGCGCACGCCGTCCAGGACGGTCTCGTCGGTGCCGTCGGACTGCCGGGGGTAGAGCCCGGTCAGGTCGCCGTCCTCGCGGATGGCGATACAGGCCGCCGGCACCTCGAGGGCGTCCCCGTCGGCCGTCGGTTCGAAGTACGGGTCGAGCGCGGCGGCGCCGACGGCCTCGACGAACTCGGCGTACCGGTCACCGGCCGGGACGTCGCGCCACGATTCGACGGCGGCGTGGTCGAGGACGCCGGCGGCCGCCAGCCGGTCCATCTCCTCTACGACCGCGGTCTGCCGTTCCCGCTCGGCGCTCCCAACCGCATCGCGAAGATACACCGTCACCTCGGCGTCCAGCCCCGTCCGGCCCGCGACCTTGATGAGCGTCGGCACATCACCGTCGCCGATGACGCCCGGGACGTCCAGTCCCCTGAGCATACACGGACCTTCGCGACGGAACGCATAAGGATTCCGTAGAAAGAGGACATATTGTTTTAGGACGGGCAATGACTACCGGGGACACGGTGAACAAACAGGAACCGTACTGCCGATTTACACTGTGAACGTTTCACAATGGAGTCGAGGGTGGGTGTCAACGAGGGGGGCTGCTGCGGACCGCCGGCGAACTCGCCGAGCGGGATCGCACCGAGACCGGTCGGGCGCGAGCAGCGACCGGCACTGGCCGGCGACGACCCGTCCGTCCCGTCCGTCCGCCCGGGACACCGCTGGGTTTAGGCGGCTCGATACCGAACGGCGGGGCATGCCCAAGCAGGTCAGCGACCCCGACTACCACAGCGAGAACCACACGGCCGCCCAGACCTGCGGGTGGACGGCCAACGCGCTCCGGGGTGAGGGCCGCTGTTACAAAAACACCTTCTACGGCATCCAGTCCCACCGCTGCATCCAGATGACGCCGGTCGTCAAGTGCAACGAGCGCTGCGTGTTCTGCTGGCGGGACCACGCCGGCCACGCCTACGAACTCGACGGCGTCGAGTGGGACGACCCCGAGGCCGTCGTGGATGCCTCCATCGAGCTCCAGCGGAAGCTCCTGTCCGGCTTCGGCGGCAACGACGACGTCCCGCGGGACGTCTTCGAGGAGGCCCTGGAGCCGCGCCACGTCGCCATCTCGCTGGACGGCGAACCCACGCTGTACCCCTACCTCCCCGAACTCATCGAGGCGTTCCACGACCGGGCGATCACCACGTTCCTCGTCTCGAACGGCACCCGCCCGGAGGTGCTCGCGGAGTGTGACCCCACGCAGCTGTACGTCAGCGTCGACGCGCCCGACCGCAAGACGTTCGGCGAGGTGGTCAGGGCCGTCGAGGACGACGCCTGGGACCGCCTGATCGAAACCCTGGACGTCCTCGCCGCGAAGGACCAGACCCGCACCGTGCTCCGGACCACACTACTGGCCGGCTACAACATGAGCCACCCCGAGTGGTACGCCGCGATGTACGACCGGGCCGACGCGGACTTCGTGGAGCTGAAGGCCTACATGCACGTCGGCAACTCCCGGGACCGGCTCGACCGCGAGGTGATGCCGGACCACGCCGACGTCGTCGCGTTCACCGAGGCCGTCGGCGAGTACCTGCCGACCCACCCGGTGCTGCGGGACGTCGAGGTGTCGCGGGTCGCACTGCTGGCGCGCGAGGAGGACACCTGGGTCCCGGAGCTGAAGGGCGGCAGCGAGTTCTGGGGTCGGACCCCCTACGCGAGTTCCTGACCCGGCCCCGACCAGTCGCGGACCGGTCGCCGTCGTCGTTACGGTAGCACCACGGAGATGTCCAGCCCGACGTCC
>PXQY01000126.1 GCA_003021745.1 Halobacteriales archaeon QH_7_69_31 | reverse complement strand
AGCGCAGACGGATGTGCGAGCGGCGAAGCCGCGAGCCGCGAGGCCGAACGGAGGGAGGCCTCGAACTCAGCAAGCCGCGGGCGGCCGACCGAAGGGAGGCCGCTGAACGAGCGAGCGGGAGGCGCGACGAACGGGAGCGCCTCGGACCGAGCGAGCGGTGAGCGAAGCGAACCGCGAGCCCGCCGGCCGCCTCACTCCTCGTAGGCGAGGTTCATGACCCACTGGGAGAACGCGTCGCTCTGTGGGTCGACCTCCTCGTCGCCGACGAACGGCGAGAGCATGTCGCCGGCCATCAGCAGCGAAAACTCGAGGTCCCGGGGGTCACGGACCGGGGTGACGAGGTAGGTGTTGTGGCCGTCGTAGACCGTCTCCTCGCGCTCGGCGAGGCCGCGCTCCTCGAGTTTGTCGACGATGCGGCTCCCCTTGCGGGAGTCGACGTCGAGTTCCTTCCAGAAGTCGCTCTGGTGGATGCCACCGGTGTCCCGGAGGAGTTCGAGGCCGTCGCGTTCCGTCTCGGAGAGGTCCGTCTCTGGGCCGGCGCTCATTGGTGCCACTCCGCCGGCACGCCGGTTAAATCCTGTCCTCGACGGCCTCGTATGGCGTCTCACACGGCGGGCCGTCGGCAAAGCGGAACGGGGGGTCGGTCCCGATGGCCAACAGCGACGACGAGCGCGTGCCGTACCGGTCGCCGTGGAGACAGACGCCGTAGTCGTGGTCGCTTAGGACCCCGCCCGCGCGGTCGAGCCACCCGTCGGCGGTCTCGGCCGGCTCGGGCTGGAGCGTCTCGCGGACGCGGTCGGCGTTGTCGGCCTGGTCGCGGCCGGCGTCGGGCCTGGCCGAGGGCACGAACCACTCCCCGTCGACGCCGACGTTGACGACGACGTGGACGCCGGGGGAAAGCGCCGTGACCCGGTAGCCGTCGATGTCGTCGTCGGTGCCGCCGTTGCGGACGAGCCTGGAGGTGTCGGCGTCGGCGGCGACGAGGTGGCAGGGCCCGTACCGCCGGTCGTCCAGTTCGGCTTCGAGGAGATCGACGGCCGCGGCCGCAGAGCGCTCGCCGAGGGCGTCGGCGACCAGCAGGCCACGGGACCGGTCGCCCTCGCCGGACGCCCAGCGGTTGGTGACGGCCACGAGGACGCCGGCCGCGTTGTATCCGAGCCAGGTGCCGCCGGCCCGCTCGTCCCGCGGCGCGACGACGGCCGGGTCCCCGTCCCGGCGGGTCGGCGGGCTGGCCGGCCGGTCGTACAGTTCGTCCCGGTTGGCCGCGACACAGACCGGCGCCTCGTCGAAGACCTGCCAGGCGACGACGAGCGTGCACACGGGTCGTCGTAGGGCTGCCGGCGTATTAAACCTGCAGCGGACCGGACGGGTCACTCGCTCCCGTCACTCCCTGGCGTCTGCGAGCCGTCGGTGGACGGCCGTCCGGTCGACGGTCCCCGAAGGGGTCCGCGGCAGGTCGGCCGCGAACGCGACGGTCCGCGGCCGCTTGAACGCCGCGAGGCGGTCGCGACAGTGCCCCCTGAGGTCGGCCGCCGACACCTCGCCGTCGCGGACCACGAGCGCCCCGACCCGTTCGCCCCACTCCTCGTCGGGAAGGGCGACGACGGCACACTCCTCGACGCCAGGGTGCCGCTGGAGGACCGCCGCGACCTCGGCCGGATCGACGTTCTCGCCGCCGGTGACGATGGTGTCGTCGACGCGGCCCTCGACGTACACCCGGCCGGCCTCGTCGCGGTAGCCGCGGTCGCCCGTCCGAAGGCCGTCCTGGCAGAAGGCGGCCGCCGTGCGGTCGTCGTCGAGGTATCCCGGCGTGACGGGTGCGCCGCGGACGACGAACTCGCCGGACTCGCCGGGGGCACAGGCCGTGCCCGCCTCGTCGACCACGGACAGCTCGACGAACATCAGGGGGGTGCCGACCGACGCCGGGTGGGCGGCGGCGGTCTCGGGCCTGGCGGTCGCAACCTGTGAGGCTGTCTCGGTCATGCCGTACGTCGGGGCGACGGGGACGCCGCGGTCGTGGGCCCGGGTGAGGAGGTCCGGCGGACAGGGGGCGCCGCCGAGCAGGACGACCCGGAGGTCCGGCAGCGGCTCCGCGTCGAGCAGGCGGTCGAGCATCGTCGGCACGAGCGAGAGACAGGTGGCGTCGGCCGCCCGGAGCGCCGCGACGGTCGCCGCCGGCTCGAAGGAGCGCTGGACCGACAGCGCGGTCCCGTAGACGACGGACCGGTAGACGGGCGCGAGCCCGCCCATGTGGGCCATCGGGAGGGTGACGTGCCAGCAGTCCGCCGGGTCTACGCTGAGGCGGAACGCCGAGGCGGTCGCACTCGCCAGCACGTTCGCGAGCGTGAGCACGACGCCGGCCGGGTCGCCGGTGGTGCCGGAGGTGAACGCGACGACGAGTGGGTCGTCGGGCCCCCACTCCGGGAGGTCGAACGGCTCCGGGTCGACGTCGGCGAGTCGCTCGGCACCGCCGGTCGGTTCGTCGACCGACAGCATCGGACCGTCCGTCGCCGACTGCACGGCGGCTTCGGTGTCGGCCTCGCAGACGACGGTCTCGGGATTGACCCGGGCGAGGCGGTCGTCGAGTTCGGCGGTCGTGCTTTGGGCGTGCAGCGGGACGAGAGTGGCGCCGAGCCGCTGGGCGGCGTGGACCAGTTCGACGAACTCGACCCGGGTCCCGGCACAGACGGCGAGGCGGTCACCCACGCCGAGGCAGCGCGCCGAGAGGCGGCCGGCGAGCGTCTCGACGCGGCGGTCGAGGGCCGCGTAGCTGGTGGTGGTCTCGACGTCGGCGGCGGCCGCGAGGGCGGTCGCGTCCGGCGTCGCGTCGGCGCGGATGGCCAGCCAGTCCCGCATCGTCCCTGACGCGTTCAGCGGGGAGGGACATTGCCTTTTCCCTGCGGCACCGCGACCGCGCCGTCGGCCACTGGGGCGACGGCGTCCCGGAGGTCGGTCGCCAGCCGCGCGCCGGTCGCCAGTCCGCAGGCCGGCAGGGACGGCAGCGAGGCCGCGAGGTGGACGGCCCCCGCGCGGGCGACCGCGCCGTCGACCGTGGTGGTCACGACGGCGCCGAGTCCGGCCTCGCGGGCCCGGACTGCGACGTCGCGGGCGACGTCGACGCCGCCCAGCGCCATCGGCTTGCAGACGACGACATCGGCCGCGTCGGCGTCGATGACGGCGTCGATGCCGTGCTCGGCGAGGCCCTCGTCGAGGGCGACGCCGACGTCGGCCTCGCGCAGGGCCGCGTGCCCGGTCAGCTCGGCTGCCGGCAGCGGTTGCTCGACGAACGCCACGTCGTGGTCGGCGAATCCGGAGAGCGCCGCGGCGGCGGTTTCGCGGTCCCACGCGCCGTTAGCATCTGCACGGAGTTCGACGTTTGGACAACGGGCTCGGACCGCCGACAGTCGGTCGAGGTCGGCAGACACGGGCCGGGCACCGACCTTTACCTTCACCGCCGGGTAGCCGTCGTCGACGGCCCGGGCCGCCGCCGTCGCCGTCTCCGACTCGGAGCCGTCCCCAACCGTGGCGTTCACGGGGACCTGGCCTCGCTCGGAGGGCCCGCCGAGGTGGCGGTACAGCGGCTGTCCGGCCGCCCGGGCGCGGGCGTCCAGCACCGCGAGCGAGGCGCCGTGACGGGCGGCCGGCCGGTCCGTGAAGGTCCCGTCGGCCAGCGCGACCGCCGGATCGGCGACCGCCTCGAGGGCGGCGCGGCAGGCCGTCGTCGGTTCGGTCCAGCCGGCGAACGGGGTCGCTTCGCCGACGCCCTCGGTCCCGTCGACGGTGACGCGGACCAGGAAGCCGGTGCGCTCCTCGATCGTGCCCGCGGCGGTCGACAGCGGCCGCGTGAGCGGCAGCGAGAAGCGCTCGACGTTCATGGCGCGAGGGCGAAGCCGGCGGCGAAGAGCACCGAGTGAGCGAACAGGAGTTTCCCCGTTCGCTCCAGCGCCGGGTTCAGCGCCTCGCCGTCCGTCCTCGTCCAGACCGTGCGACCGACGACCCCGGCCAGCGGCGCGGTCACGAGGGGGAAAAGCACCGCCGGCGCGTAGCCGTCGAGGTAGAAGACGACCGGGACGACGTAGGCCATCCCGACGAGGCCAGTCCACTCGAGGCGGCTGAACCGGTAGCCGAGCACGACGGCGAGGGTGTGCTTGCCCGCCGCGGCATCGGTCTCACGGTCCCGGACGTTGTTCACGACCAGGATCGCCGTCGAGAGCCCGGCGGCCGGGAGGCCGGCGACGACGGCACCGACCGGCAGGGTCCCCGGCGGGAGCCACACGGGGAAGGTGGCGCCGGCGTGGGCCGCCGCCTGGACGTAATAGGTGCCCGCGACGGCGACGGGCCCGAAGAAAACGAAGACGAACGGGTCGCCGAGGCCCCGGTAACCGTACGGTCGGGGGCCGCCGGTGTAGGTGATGCCGGCGACCACGGAGGCGAGGCCGACGACGAGGATCGGGACGCCGCCGAGGTAGACGAGGTAGACGCCGACGAGGATGGCGAGGCCGAAGACGGCGGCCATCGCGCGCTTGACGGCGGCGGGTTCGATGAGGCCGCCGGCGGTGACGCGGGTGAACCCCTCGCGGTCGTCGGTGTCGGCGCCGCGGACGGCATCGTAGTAGTCGTTGGCGAAGTTGGTGCCGACCTGCAACAGGAGCGCGCCGACCAGGGCGGCGACGGCCGGCAGCGGGGCGAAGACGCCGTCGTGGACGGCCAGGCCGGTGCCGACGACGACGGGCGAACTGCCGGCTGGCAGGGTCTGGGGCCTGGCCGCCATGACCCACGCCCGCCGGCGCGAGACCGCCTCGGTCATTGTCGAGCGTCCGGGCGGCCCCGGCATAAGGCCCGGGGTCGCGGCTCCTCGACGGCCGTTCGCCACGGTCTCAGTAGTGGTCCAGCTCCTCCGTTGTTTTCAGTCACATCGTTTGGTTGTCTTCGAGACCATCGAGCAACCCGGTGTCGGAACCGATGGGCGGTGCAGCCGCTACTGTACGGAGTCGCCAAAGAAGTGGACCGTCCGCGGTGGGGAGTCCCGTTACGCGGCGGGGTTGACGCGCTCGGAGGTGTCCTCGACCTGCCGGGTGACCTCCTCGACCTGCTCGGAGAGCGTCTCGGCCTGCTCCTCGACGTGCGCCTGGAGATTTTCGAGCCGGTCTTCGAAGCGCGCCTGGAACTCTTCGCCCTGCTCGTCGACCGCCGCCTGGAGGTCATCGATGGTCGCCTCGAGCTGGTCGAGTGCGTCGTCGGCCTGCGCTTCGAGGTCCTCGTTGGCCTCCAGCAGCGCGTCCTGTTGTGCCTCGAGGGTGTCGCGGACCTCCCCGAGCAGCTCGTCGACGGAGTCGGAGCCGTCCTCGAGATTCTCCTCGAGCGCGTCCAAGGCGTCGGCCTGGGTCTCCTCGAGCGTGTCGAGCTGCTCGTCGACGGTCTCCCGGAGGTCCGCGACGACGTCCTCCTCGCGCGACACGGCGGCCTCGATGGCGTCGAAGTACGTCTCGATGCCCGTGCGGACAAGCTCGTTGCTCCGCTCCTGGACGTCGCGGGCCGGCTGGACCGTCGCGACCACGCGGTCGTTGACGTCCCGCTGGAGTTCCACGCCGCGGTCGACGACGTCGTGGGTCTGCTCGATCGCGTTGCGCTGCAGTTCGAATACCGTGCTGACGGGGGAGTCGTTCTCGCTCATTGCACGTGGAACGAGGGTCCCGGGGGATAAAAACTTTACCCTTCTACACCGTTGAATACCACTCTATTACACTCAATGCCACAGAATGATGGTCGTTGTAGGTACGGTCACACGGATCAGTCCGGTGTCAGTAGTACCACTCGAAGTCCTCGAAGTCCGGCTCGCGGCCCTCGGTGAACGCCTCCCGTCCCTCCCGGGCCTCCTCGGTCATGTAGCCGAGCCGCGTCGCCTCGCCGGCGAACACCTGCTGGCCGACGAGGCCGTCGGAGTCCATGTTGAACGCGTACTTCAACATTCGGATGGCCATCGGGGACTTCGAGCAGATCTCCTCGGCCCACACCAGGGCGACTTCTTCCAGCTCGTCGTGGGGTACCGCCTCGTTCGCCATCCCCATCTCGACAGCTTCCTTGGCCGAGTAGGTCTTCCCCAGGAAGAACACCTCCCGAGCCTTCTTGTGGCCAACCTGTCGGGCGAGGTAGGCCGATCCGAAGCCGCCGTCGAAGGAGGCGACGTCGGGGTCGGTCTGGAGGAACTTCGCGTGCTCGGCCGACGCGAGCGTCATGTCGCAGACCACATGCAGCGAGTGGCCGCCGCCGACCGCCCACCCCGGCACGACGGCGACGACCGGCTTCGGGACGTGTCGGACGAGCCGCTGGACCTCGAGGATGTGAAGCCGCGGCGCGGACTGTTGGTCCGACTCGGGTGTGTCCTCGAAATCGGCCTCGGTCGTCGCTCGTGGGTCGCCCTGCTTCCCGCTCGCGTCCGCCGAGGCGGGTGGCGCCTCGCTGGCCTCGTACTCGTAGCCCGCCTCCCCGCGGATTCGCTGGTCGCCGCCCGCACAGAACGCCCAGCCGCCGTCCCTCGGCGACGGGCCGTTGCCGGTCAGGAGGACACAGCCGACGTCGGTCTGCCGTTTTGCGTGGTCCAGCGCCGCGTGGAGTTCGTCGACCGTCTCCGGCCGGAAGGCGTTGCGGACCCCGGGGCGGTCGAAGGCGATGCGGACCGCGCCGATGTCGGTGCCCCGGTGGTAGGTGATGTCGTCGAAGTCGTCGGTGACCGGCTCCCACCGGTCGGCGTCGAACAGCTCCGAGACCATACGGTTACTGCGGCCGGGCGGCGCAAAAACCCATCCGTCCGCGGACGGCTGCCGGCCAGGGACAGCTTCAGCAGTCCCCACGGAGGTCCTCGGAGACGTACCAGTGTCGGGGCGACTCGCCGGCGGGCCAGGCGTCTCGCCGCTCTGCGGGCGGGAGGTACCGGGCCGACCGGTAGTAGAAGCTCAGCCGCTCACACCAGTGCTCGAGGTCGGTGAGCCGTTCTTCGACGGTCGTCCGGCCCCGCGGCCCGCCGGCCGGGCCGGGGTCGTCGGCAGCCGCCCGGAGTTCCGCGTCGGTCTTCAGCCAGTAGTCCAGCCACGCGACCGTGAAGTGTTCGGCGAGGTCGTTGCCCCACGCCCCCCACGAGGTCGTGGGGAACGTCGGAATACGCGACCACTCGAAGTGGGTGCCCCCGCGGACGTTGAGCTGGTAGGTCGGCACCCCCGCCTCGCGCCAGCCCGCAAAGCCGGCGGTCCGCGCATCCGGCTCGGGCGGCCGGGTCTTCGGGACGCCGGCGAAGTAGTCCGCCGACTGTCCCATCGTCGGGACCCGCGGCTCGACGGACCGGCCGGCGAGTTCCGATCCGGGCGTCGAGAGGTTGTCCCACGCCACGGCGGCGTCGACGGGGTTTTCGTCGCCCTTCGCGGGGGCGGGCCACTCGATGCCCTGGACGACGCTGACGCCGGTCGCCCAGAGCGAGTGGCCGACGATACCGATGCGGTCGCGGTCCAGCCGGTCCCAAAAGGGGTTGACGTCGACGACGCCGGCCGCGTCGTCGTCCGGTCGGCGTCGGTCGTTGTGCTGGTAGGGGTCCTCGGGCGTCGACCGGAAGAAGTCGATGGCGTCGACTTGATTCGTCACGAACACGCCGGGGTTGGCGTTGCCGCCCCGGCTCCCGTCGGGCGTCCGGTTGTCCGACCGGCCCTGGCCCCGCGGGTCGTAGGTCATGACGACGTAGCCGGCCGCGACGAGCGCGTGGGCGGCCCACCAGTAGATGGTCTCCGGCGCCTGGATGGAGCCGTTGGTGATGACGACGCCCGGCAGCTCGTCGCCGGGATCGCCGTCGAGCGGTGCCCACACCCGGCCGGACAACCGGGCGCCGCCCGCGTCCCGGTCCAGCCCGGAGTCGTAGAACGCGACCTGGCAGAACTCGCCGACCTCGTCGTAGAACGGGTGGCCGGACCACAGCGGGCTCGCCCCGCCGGTGGTGGATCCGGACGGGTCGGGCAGCGTCGCCGTCGGCGGGTCGGTCGCCCCGCCGCGGAGGGCGGCCCCGGGTGAGACGTCGACGTCCTCGGCTCCAGAGGACAACCGCGACCGTGCGAGTCGTCGGTCGGCCGCGTCGGGGTCGACGTCGCGGTCGAGCCGTTCGAGCACCGCGCGGACGTTCGCACGGCCGTCGAGTTCGGCCGCGATGGCCCCGCTCGAAGCGACGGCGTCGGCGTCGACGGACGACCGGCCGGGGACCGCCGTCGCCGGGTACAGGTACGGGTCGCCGGTACACTGCATGGCGTACTGTTGACAGAGGTTCCGGCCTCGCTGCCAGCCGGGTTCCTCGACACCCAGCCGGCCCCAGTCGGCGAAGTTGTGAACCGATTGCTCGTGCCAGCGGGCCTGGAAGGCCGGGTCGTTCGTCTGCCGGGTCGGCTCCTCGCGGGTCCGCGCCCAGTTGGCCTGCTCGCGGGCGAACCACTCGGCCGAGGGGGACTCGGGGTCGTCGTACTCCCGAGCCGTCGCCGGCGTGACGATGCCGAGGGCGGCCGCCGTCGTCCCCGCCCCGACCGCCCGCAGCAGCGACCGCCGTGAGACGTCGGGTCCGTCGTCCACCATGGGTGAACCGGCCTGGTCGCGGCGGCATGAAGGTGACCCCTGCTTATACGGTCGGTATTTGACTGATCCGGCCACGGACGTCGGTCGAACGCGGGGACCTACGTCGCGAGCGCCTCGCGGACACGGTCCGCGAGCGCGTCGCGCACCTCGTGGTTCCGCTCGGCGTCCTTGCGGACCTCGATGACCTGTGTGCCGTCGGCCCCGACCGACTCGGCGTACAGCTCGCGAAACTGCTCGCGATCGTCGGTCCGGGCGAACTCGAGGCCGTACAGGTCGGCGGTGGGTTCGAAATCGAGGCCGTGCGGTGTCCGGAACCACTCCTCGAACGTCTCGTGGTCGGCGATGGGAAGCTGGTGGAAGATGCCGCCGCCGTCGTTGTTCACACAGACGATAGTGGCATTGAGGTCGAAGGGGTCGACGGCCAGAAGCCCGTTCATGTCGTGAAAGTACGCCAGGTCGCCCAGGACGGCCACGAGGGGCTCGTCGACGGCCGATCCCGCGCCGAGCGCCGTCGAGGTGACACCGTCGATGCCGGATGCGCCGCGGTTGCCGAGCACGGTCAGGGTCGCCTCGCGCGGTCGGACGAACCGGTCGAGGTCCCGGACGGGCATCGAGTTCGAGACGACGAGCGTCGCCGGGTCCGGCGCCAGCGCGGCCGCGTCCGCGAGCACGGCCCCCTCGGGCGGCTCGGACCCGGCGACGAGGTCCCAGTAGGCGTCCTCGGCCTCGATGATGCGGTCGCTGTACCCGCCGGGCGTCCGGTCGACGCCGTCAGCGATCGCGGCAGCGACACGGCTTTCGTCGGCGACGACGAGGTCGGTCGCGGCGAAGGTGGCCTCCCGCCAGTCGCCGGCGGTGTCGACGAGGAACTGGCGGGCGTCGGCGTCCCGAAGGTAGTGGCGCAGCGGCTTGGAGGTCGGCGAGGCGCCGAACCGGACGACGACGTCCGGAGTCGCGTCGAGGACCCCGATGTAGCTGTCGTAGCCGCCACAGACCGCGTCGTGGCTCGCGGTGCCGCCGAACCGGTGGCCCGACAGCGGGTACGCCAGTACGGGGAAGCCGGTGGCGCGGGCGAGCCCCAGCAGGGCGTCGCCAGAGGGCGCCGCCCGGTCGGTCGGGCCGCAGACGATGAGGCCCGCGTCGGCGTCGAGCGGCTTCCGGAGCGGGACGTCGAGGTGGACCGGGCCGGCCGGCGGGCCCTCGCTTTCGGCGACGGCGCGGGCGAGCGTCGTCCGGAGCGACCGGAGCTTCCGGCCCGCCGCCTCGGGTTCCGGGAGCGTCCGGGCCGTTCGCGGGGCGTCCCCGTACAGATCGACCTGGTCGATGGTCTGGTTGGCGCCGCTGTCGTGGAGCTCCGGCGGGCGGTCGGCGGTGAGAACGACGAGCGGGACGCGGCCCTCGTCGGCCTCGACGACGGCCGGGTGGACGTTCGCCGCGGCGGTCCCGGAGGTACAGACCACCGCCGTCGGACTCGTCGTTCGCTTCGCCCGTCCGAGCGTGAAGAAGGCCGCCGAGCGTTCGTCGAGGTGGGAGAACGTCTCCACGCCCTCCTGCTCGACGAACGCGACCGAAAGCGGCGTCGACCGGCTACCGGGCGCGAGTACGGCCGCCGCCCGCCGGGACGCCGCGACGCTGTTCGCCGGCGTGGGCATCGTCGCCGACTCCGACCCGGACCGGGAGTGGGAGGAGGTCCAGCTGAAGTACCGGCCGATACTCGACGAACTGGAGTGACGGCATGCACGTCAACGCACTCTGGGGCCGAGGGGTCGCCGACGAACTCGCGACGGCCGGCGTCGGATGCAGCGCCTCCACCAGGGTGAGTACGTGCTCGTCGGCGGCCAGCTCGGCCGTCATCGGCGTCTCGATGTGCTGGACGGTCGCGAGCCGGCGGATGGCCCGCTGGCCGGTCCGGACGGAGGCGGCGTAGGGGTCGAGCTGGTCGCGGATGGCGTCGGCGACCAGTTCGTGCTCGTGGACGTTCTTTGCGTCAGCCAGGAGTTCGTTGGCGAGCCACTCGTCCTCCTCGGCAGTGTCGCCGCGGCCCGTGGTGCCGGCGAGTGCGCCCGTCTCGACGGTCCGGCCCCGGAGGCCGACTAGCTGCTCCGGCGTCGCGCCGAAGAACCCGGCGCTGCCGTCCCCGGGCTCGAAGAGGAAGCGGACGCAGTCGGGGTAGGTGTCGCCGAGCCGGTCGAGGGCGGCCGGTACGGAGAGTGTCCCGGCCAGCTCGGTCTCCATGGCCTGTGCCAGGACCACCTTCCGGAGTTCGCCCGCCTCGATCCGGTCGATGGCCGCGGTCACGCCGTCGCGCCACGCCTCGCGGGTGGTCGTCCGGGTGCGGGCCATGACGCCCGGCGGACCATCGACGGGCGGAGTCGCGTCCCGGTCGGGAAGCGCCTCGCGAGCGGTCTCGAGCCGGGTCTCGACGGTCCCCGCGTCGTCGTCGACCGCGTTCACCGACAGCCACGCGGCGTCATCGCCGTAGGTTACCTGGACGCGCGGCAGGACGAACTCCGCGCCGGGATACCCCCGCCAGGAGTCAGTCGGGCTGTGGTCGTCGTGGAAGGCGAACCCGCCGAACAGCCGCGGCCGTGCCGACAGCGCACCGGCGTGGACGTCCCCGACGGCGAACAGCTCCGCGGCGGCGTCCCGGACCGCCTCGAACCGGTCCGGGCCCTCGCCGGTGATCGTCGCCGCGGCGCCGCCCCCGACGACGGTCGGTTCTTCCGGGGCCGCCCAGAACGTCCGCGGTGCCGCGGCGCCCGCAAGGACCGTCCGCGGCCGCGGCGGGTCGGCCACCCGGACCGAGCGACTGACCAGCTCCGGCCGCTCTGGGGACTGCTCGCCCCGCACCGGTACCATTGGGCCCGCTTGGGACTCCAGCGGTTTTAGCGTACCCGTTCGGCGCCGGCGGCGGGGCCGCCGATCGCCTCGGAGTCAGTGACGGAGCAAGTCCGGCAACCGGTCACAGCTTGGACTCGGCATCCTCGGCCAGCTCGGCCATCCGCTTGCCGATGCGGCCGGCGTCGGAGAACTCGTCGTCGCTCATCACTTCCGCCAGGGCGTTCCCGAGCACGAAAACGGCGTGTTTGTGCTCGCTCTTCGACTTGTGGACGTCCTCCGGCGTCACGTCGAGTTCGTCGTAGGGATCGAACGCCGAGGCGTCGATGTCGTCCATCTCCCGGAACTGCTCCATGATGGCGACCATCTTGGCGTGCAGTTCGAGCAGTTCGTCCTTGTGCATGTTCGTGCGTACTGCCAGCGTACGTTTAGTCTTTGCGCGGGAGGCGGCCGCACGCGACAGTGACCGCACGCGATCGACGCCCGCGCCAACCAGGAGCGATGTCGCCGATGGACCGGTATCGCTAGCCTCACCGTACAGCACCGACCGGCGCCGGCAGGACAGTGTCCCACCCGGCCAAGGCCCAGGAACCGACGGCTAGAAGACGTACTCGTCGTCGTGGCCCATCATCCCGTCCTCCTCGAGGCCGGGGTCGTCGTCCTCGATGGGGCCGCTCGTCTTGTAGGCCCGCAGGCCCGTCGACAGCAGTTCCTCGATTGCCTCCTCCCGGGTGACGAACTCGCCCTGCTCGACCAGCTGGGCGATCTGCATCTCGAGGTGCTCCGGGACGGTCAGTTGTACCTTCGGCATCGGGTCACCGGACCGTTCGACTAAGGGGTATTTAAGGTTGACGGGGTGATTTCGCCCTCCGGCAAATCCAGTTTCCCCAGCGAACAACGAATCTTCGCAGAGTGTTCAGTTTGGTTTCCGTTCCCGGCGTCTCAGTACGTGGACCCCGAACGCCGGGGCCACGGGCGCCGGGGCCCGGGCGGTACCATTATGGCCCTGCTGGAACTGCCGCCACTATGGACGCCCACGCGGTGGTCGATAAGTGGCAGACGGCCACGGTGGACGACGGCCTCGAGGAGGCCGCGCGGATGGCCCGCCGCGGGGAAAGCGGCGCCGTCCGCTCGGGCACCGACTGGCTGTTCATCGCCGACGGCGACCCCGTCGCCGTGGTCGCGGACCTGACTGGCAACCCGTCGGTCGGCGACGTCGACGCCCTCGAGGGGTCCGGCGGCGAGGCGCTCGAGGCGCCCCACGAGGGGGTCGCCCGGCTGGTCCCGATGCTCGCGCTTGGCGGCGAGGTCCGCGGCGAGTACTTCAGCGACGACACGCCGGTCGGCACCGTCCAGGAGACCCTCGAGGACGGCGGCTTCACCGGCTACGTCGAACTGTCCGAGAACGTCCTCAGCGGCGATTACTACGCCGTCTTCGAGGAGGGCCGGGCCGAGTACGTCGCCTTCGTGGGCTCGACGGAGCAGCTGTTCACGGGGGCCGAGGCCGAGGAGAAGACCAACCACGAGGTGGGCATCTACAGCGTCGTGGCCGTCGACCTGCCCGACGTGCGGCTACCGGAGCCCGAGGTCGGCGGCGCGGCCGGCGGTGCCGCGACCGGCGCCGGCACGGGGACGGGATCGAGCGCCGATGCGGACGCCGACCGGGAGGTCGGGACCGGGTCGGACCCGGAGACGGACGTCGGTAGCGGCTCGGGCCTCGAGACCGGCCTCGACACCCTGGAGTCGGACAGCGGACTCGACACCCTTGAGACCGGCCTCGACACCGAGACGGATGCCGGCAGCAGCTCGGACCTCGAGACCGGCCTCGACACCCTCGACACCGACGACGGGGAGGCCGACACGGGAAGGGACGTTGCCCCGGGCGCCGACTCCGAGGTGCCATCATCCCGGGCCGGCCCGACAGACGACCCCGTGACGGGCGGCGAGGCGGGTCCGAGGGCCGACACGACGCTGACCGACGACCTGGAGACGTCCGGATCCCCGGCAGGCGGTGCCGGGACGGCATCACCCGATGGGATCGCGGGCCTCCGGCGCGAGTTGCGCGAGGTCCGCTCGACGCTGGAGCGGCTGGAGGGCCGCGTCGCGACGCTGGAAGCCGGCGGGGACGGAGCCGGCCCACCAGCCGGCCGATCCGACGGTCCGTCGCTCTCGCCCGCGGAGGCGCTCTCGAAGACGACGCTTTTCGTCCGGGAGGGCACCCGCGGCGGCCCGACGCTCGAGGACGCCCACGAGGGCCGCGCCGACCGGGACGCGGTCGCCGACAACGTCGGGCTGGAGCGACACACCCGGTTCGAGGCGGCGGGCGCGACCGTCGACGGCGAGCCCTACGAGTCGTTCCTCGAGAGTTCGCAGGCCTACGAGTTCGTCGAGTGGCTGACCACCGACCTCCTGTTCGAGGTCCGCGTGACCGACAGCGAGGCCGAGATGGCCCGGGTCTACGACGCCATCCCGGCGGTCGACCGCGTGTTCTTCGAGGAGGCCGTGACCTTCGAGGCGGGCGGCGAGACGGTCGAGCTCCGGTTCGACGTCGTGGTCCGGGACCGGAACGGCGCCCCGCTGTTCGTCGCGAGGCTCGACGACCGCCGGGACCCCACGCCCGGCGACGAGGTCGGGACGCTCGTCACCGACGCCTCCGACTTCTGTGCGGCGGCGGAGTCCGTCGTCGGCGCCTTCGGCGTGACGGCGAGCTACTTCGAGCCGGCGGCCCTCGAGGTCGCCCGGGAGGCGACGACGAGCAGTCTGCTGAGCCGCGAGAAATACCGCAGTTACGTCAACCTCGCGCGGAACAATGGCTTTCACCTCTGTCTGGTGGAGGCCCGCGAGGCGGCGTTCCACCTCGCGATCCCGGACCTATAGCGCCGACTCGGAGCCCGGAGACCGCACCGGGTCCGGTCCCCGATGAGGCCGGGCCACGCCGGAGCGTCGGTCCCGGCTCCCCTCGCCGGCGCCAAGGCGAGCTCTCGACGGCGCGACGGCGGGCTCACGGTCGAAACGGTCGGTCGCAGGTCGCAGAAGGATCTCAGCCCTCGATCTCGGGGACCTCGTCGATCTTCATCCCCTCGAGCTTCCCGATGATCTCGTCTAAGTCCGAGTCCAGGTCGTTGACGAACTCGGCGGTGTCCTCGGTCGTTCTGGCACCCTGGCTCGAGGGCTCGATGAGGTTTTCCTCCTCGAGGACGCGAAGGGAGTAGCGGACCTTGTGGTGGGGGTAGCCGGTCTCGTTCGACATCTTCACGATGCCTATCGGTTCGCTCTCGATCACCATCCGGAGTACCTGCAGATGGCGCTCGAGCATGTCGACCTCCTTCTCCAGTCGATCTATCATGGCACGTGTTAACTTGTGTTTGGTTGGTTTAAATGTTGCTGTCGGATCGGCCAAAACCCCGGCGTATCCCCCGCTCTCAGCCCGCAGTTGGCCACTCACGGATAAAGTCCTTGTGCCGGCGGCACACGCCACCGGCCTCTGGGCCGTCGTCTGACGGACGCGCGCCCCCCATACCGTAACCCCCTTGGCCCGGTGGGCGGTACGTCGCGGCGATGACCCTGACCATCGTCGGCTCGCAGCTCGGCGACGAGGGCAAGGGCGGCATCGTCGACGTGTACGGCAGTGGCGCCGACGTCGTCGTGCGCTATCAGGGCGGCGACAACGCCGGCCACACCGTCGTCCAGGACGGCCAGGAGTACAAGCTCTCCTTAATCCCGTCCGGCGCCGTCCGCGGGAACGTGGGGGTGCTCGGCAACGGCTGCGTCGTCAACCCCAGGACGCTGTTCGACGAGATATCGACCCTGCGAGAGCGCGGCCTCGACCCGGACGTCCGGGTCGCCGAACGCGCCCACGTCATCCTCCCGTACCACCGCATCCTCGACGGCATCGAGGAGGAGCGCAAGGCCGAGGAGGACCTCTCGGCCGGCACCACCGGCCGCGGCATCGGCCCGACGTACGAGGACAGAGCCGGGCGTCGCGGCGTCCGCATCGGCGACCTCCTCGACCCCGGTACGCTCCGCGCCCGCCTCGAGTACGCCGTCCCGCAGAAGCGCGCGCTCCTGGAGGACGTCTACGGCGTCCCGGTCGAGGACCACGACGACGTCGACGCCGACGCCTTCGACGTCGACGCCCTCCACGCGGAGTTCAGCGAGTATGGCGAGCGGCTCGCCCGCGAGGGCATGCCCGTGAACTGCGGGGCCTTCCTCGCCGAGCGCCGCGCCGCCGGCGACCGGCTCGTCTTCGAGGGCGCCCAGGGCACCGCCATCGACCTCGACCACGGCATCTACCCCTACGTCACCTCCTCGAATCCCACCGCCGGCGCCGCCGCCGTCGGCACCGGCCTCGGCCCCGGCGTCATCGGCGACGGCGAGGTCCTCGGTATCGTCAAGGCGTACCTCTCACGCGTGGGGACGGGCCCGCTGCCCACCGAACTCGGACGCGTCGACGGCCAGACGCCCGCCGGCGGCGGTCGTCCCGACGCCAGCGACGTCGCCGAGTACGTCCGCGAGGAGGGCGGCGAGTACGGCACCGTCACCGGCCGCCCGCGCCGCGTCGGCTGGCTCGACGTCCCGATGCTACGGCACGCCGCCCGCGCCAGCGGCTTCACAGGGGTGGCCGTCAACCACATCGACGTCCTCGCAGGCTTAGATCAGGTGAAGGTCGGCCACGCCTACGAACTCGATGGCGAGGAACTGGAGACGATGCCGACCACGACCGAACGGTGGGCCGACTGCGAGGCGACCTTCCGGACGTTCGACGGCTGGCCGGACGTCGATTGGGGAGCCGTCGCCGCCAGCGGCTACGACGCCATCCCCGAGAACGCCCGGGCCTATCTGGCGTACATTGCCGAGGAGGTCGGTGCCCCGATATACGCCGTCGGGGTCGGGCCCGGTCGCGAACAGACCATCGTCGTCGAGGAGCTGTTGTAACCGGTTCCGTCTCCGCAATCGGTTCCGGTTCGGGCGCGTCCACGGCACTCCAGGGAGGACCCCGAGCGTCGTCAGCCCGTCGACGGGCAGCCACGGACGCCCGACGTCGATCATCCGGGATGTTCTCAGCCCGGTGGCGGTCACGTCGTCGAACCTCTCAGAGCGCGGCGAGGAGAGTCGGCACAGCGGGCGCGAGCCGCCGAGGGTTCCGGCGGCCCCGATGAGTACGAACCGTTGCTGGCCGCGCTACCGCATGCCGGGAATGTGACGCTGGACCTTCAGCACCCTGTTCATGACCTCCGCGTACAGCCAGTAGGGCATGCCAGGCGGAGCGTCCATCGCGAGGTGCTTCTGGACGGCGACGGTCTGCGGTTCGGTGTACTTCATGAAGCCGTACTCGCCGTGACGGCGGCCGATGCCGGAGTTCTTCATGCCGCCCATCGGCGCGTCGAGGGCGACCCAGGCGGCGGCGTAGGCCTCGTTGAC
>PXQY01000125.1 GCA_003021745.1 Halobacteriales archaeon QH_7_69_31 | reverse complement strand
CGACGAGTGGACCTACGAACACATCGCCTACCGGAATCCGGACCGGTGGGGCACGGCGCGTGACGTCGACGGGGATTCGGTGTTCGCGGCCGCAGACGCGGCTTACCCGTCGGTCTGGGACACCGTCGACCGGGGGACCGGGGAGACGGTCTGCGTGCCACGGACTCCGGGCCCGGTGCTGTACGGCGTCCGCGGCGACGACCCACCCGATTGCCGCGCCGCCGCGGCCCGCATCGAGGGCGAAGCGGTCGCCCGGGCCCGCCTGTTCGTGACGAACCAGGGGACGGACGCTCATCTGCTCGATGGTGATATCCCCAACGCGGCGGACGGTCGGTCCTACCGCCTGGACGGGACGGTCGCGTCGCCGCCCGAGAGCCGCGAAGGGGGCCACGTCTTCTTCGGACTGGCCGATGGGTCGAGCAGAATTCGGTGTGTCGCCTTCGAACCGACGAAGCGGTTCAGAGAGCACGTCCGGCGGCTCCGCGTCGGCGACGAGGTGACCGTCTGCGGCGAGGTCGCCGCGGGCACGCTGAAGCTCGAGAAACTCGCCGTCAGGGGGCTGTGCCGGGTCGAGGCAGTCACGCCGACATGTCCGGACTGCGGACGGACGATGGAGTCGGCCGGCAGCGGCCAGGGCTACCGGTGTCGGGACTGCGGGACGGCCGCCGACGGACGGGAACAGCGACCCCTCGAGCGGACCATCCAGGTCGGCTGGTACGAGGTCCCACCGCGGGCGCGTCGGCACGTCGCCAAGCCGCTCGTCCGCGGGGGCTTCGACGCGCCGGTCCACCCCGAACGGTGACGCGACGTCGGCGGGCCACGCTGTCGCGGGGCCGTCGTCCACCGGGAGGCTACTCCGTCAGACCGGTGCCCGTCAGGGGGACGACGACGGCGTCGTCGGCATCGAGGAGGTCGCGGTCCCGGTAGGCTTCGAGCGCCGCGGGCGCGACGGCGGCCGTCGATTCCACGTAGAACCCCTCGCCGTGGAGGCGGTCGCGTGCCGTACGGACGGCCGCCGACGGGAGGGCGATGGCGTCGCCGTCGGTGGCCTCGATCGCCTCGAGGATCGCCGTCTCGCGGACGGGGTCGTCGATCCGGATCCCGTCGGCCACGTCGTTCTCGCCGGCCGCCGCGTGGGCGCCGTGCAGTGCGGCGACGATCGGGGCGGTGCCGGCGGCCTGGGCGGCGAGGAGCCGCGGCGTCCGGTCGGTCCAGCCGGCGGCCTCGAGCGCCCGGAACCCCCGGTAGGCACCGAGCAAGAGGGGGCCGTGGCCGACCGGCAGGACGAGGGCGTCCGGAACCGTCCAGTCCCGCTGGTGAGCGAGTTCGTGGGCCATCGTCGCGGTGCCGGCGAGAAAGGCCGGGTTCCAAGCGTGGCTGGCGTACCAGCCCTCGCCGGCGTCGACGGCGTTGATGCAGGCGCCAGTGACGTCGCCGCGCGTCCCGTCGACGCGAACGACGTCGGCGCCGACACGCCGTATCGCCTCCAGTTTCGACTGTTTTGCGCCGGCCGGGACGTAGATCCTCGCAGGGAGACCGGCGCGGGCAGCGTAGGCGGCGATGGCCGCCCCGGCGTTGCCGGAGGAGTCTTCCAGCACGCGGTCGGCGCCGACCGCGACGGCACGCGAGAGGGTGGTGGCGGCGCCGCGGTCCTTGAACGACCCCGTCGGGAGGACGTACTCCAGCTTGTACGCCGTCGCGGGGTCAGGACCGTCGACCAGCGGCGTGTACCCCTCCCCGAGCGAGACGTGCCGCGCGACCGGGAGGAACGACCGGAAGGCCCACATTCCCTCGCGGGGATCGACGTCCGGCGTCTCGCTCGCCGGTCGCGGTCGCTCGGCGAACTCCAGCGGGCTCCCGCAGGTACACCGCCAGCGGTCGGAGAACGTGCGGTCGCAGGCCGGACACCGGAGGTCCATACCGTGGCTTGGCGGGACGGCCCCCTGGTGGTTTCGGTGTGGCGAAGCAGGCGGGGCGTCGACTGGGGCGGCGGCGCCCCACACGTCCGCCCAGACCGGCCGCCGGCGGTGTTCAAGTCACGGGGAGTCTGGCCGCCCCATCCGGGATAAACGCTCGCCCGTCAAACCGTGTCGACGTCCGTGCCGAGCGAGCAGACGTACTCGCCGGTGGCCACCTGGGGCAGGCGCCGGTGGCGCCAGAGGATGCCGTCGGCGTCGGCGGTCACCTCCGCCCTGACCTCGCCGAACGGGTCGGTGACCGAAAAGAGGACGTCGCCCTCCGTGACCTCCTCGCCCAGGTCGACGGCGTACTCGACCAGCCCGCCGGCGGCCGCGCCGTACTGCTCGAAGCCGCTCGCGCGGGTCTGGGGCTCGACCTCGACCTCGCCCTCCAGGAACCCGTACCGGTGGAGGACGTTGAACGTGCCCGTCAGGCCGGTTTGGATGGACGGTTCGTCCCAGCCGACGGAGCCGCCGAGTTCGGGGTCGATGGTGGGGATGCCCTCGTCCGGGGCGGCGCGGGCCAGCTGGCCGTCGGGGCCCTTCTTGTCGAGGACGTACCCGCAGCCGAACGCCCTGGCGAGTTCGAGACAATCGTCGTGGAGGCGGTGGCGGGGGCCACAGCGGACGCGGGTCTCGTCGATCATACAGGAGGTCGACCCCTGGTGGAGGTCGAGGATGAGGTCGGCGCGGGTGGCGGCCTCGAAGGTCGCCGCGGCGATGCGCTCGGAGGTGCTGCCCGCTTCGTCACCGGGGTATGCCCGGTTGAGCTTCGTGTCGTCGATGGGGTTGCGGTGCTCGCCGACCTGGAACCCGTAGGGGTTCACGATGCCGACGACGAGCAGTTCGCCTGCCAGGTCCGCCGGGTCGAGCTGCGGGACGAGCCGGCGGACGACCCCTAGCCCATTGAGCTCGTCGCCGTCCGAGACGGCCTGCACGTAGAGGGTCTTCCCGTCACGGTCGCCGTTGACGACCGCCACCGGCAGCCCGACCTCGGAGCCGTCGCGGGCCTCGCCGACCGACAGCCGCCCCGTGTCCGTCTCGCCGGGGGCGGCCGCCGCCGAACCGAGGGACGTCATTACCACCACTCGACCGCCGGGCGGTCTTAGGCCTACTGATACGTGCCGGCTTTTCCGTCTCTCGGCGGGGGATTCCGCGCAGGGCCGGGATCCGTATGGCTTCGTGTCGGGCGGCCGAACCGGGAGGCGTGTCCGCGGGTGCCCCGGACCGGCCGGGCGCGGCGGCCCTCCTCCAGGCACTGGCGGTGCGGCGCCACGTGCGCCGCGGTCTGCCGTCCGGTCGCCGTCGCGGTCTCGGTGAGTCACGCCTGGCACCCCCGGGCCGCGGCGGCCGGAGCGGTCGCCGACACCGCCGTCCTCGCGGTACCGGCGGTCGGGTGTGCCTCCGGCGGGCCGTCTGGACACGCCGACCCGGCTGGTCGGGTCCGTGGCGGGAGTCGACGTCGCCACCGGCAAACGCGGTCGCCGCCGGGACCGTGGCGGCCATCGCTTCACTCCCGCTCGCGGCGACCGCCGCCGGGGACGCGGGCACCGTCCGGACGACGGCGCGGTACCTGCCGGTGCTCGTGGGCACGGTATCCGGGACCGGCGCTGTGGCGCCCCTGCTGCGGGCTCACCCGAACGGTAACCCTTTTCTCCCGTCCACGGGAAGGCGCAGCGTATGTCCGACGAGCTCGAGAAAGGCCTGGAGGGCGTCCTGGTCGCCGAGTCGGAACTCAGCTTCATCGACGGCGAGGCGGGCAGGCTGATCTACCGGGGCTACCCGATCGAGGAGCTCGCCCGGAACGCCTCCTTCGAGGAGGTCGTCTACCTCCTGTGGCACGGCGAGCTACCCGACGCCCACGAGCTCGAGCAGTTTGCGGCCGCGATGGCCGACGAACGGTCCCTCGAGGCGGACGTCCACCGGCTCGTCCGGGACCTCGCCGAGGCCGACGCGGACCCGATGGCGGCGCTCCGCACCGTCGTCTCGACGCTGTCGGCCCACGACCCCGACGTCGACGGGGACCCGACCGACGAGGCCGTGAACCTCCGGAAGGGCCGCCGGATCACCGCGAAGATCCCGACCGCGCTGGCGGCGTTCGCGCGGCGCCGGAACGGGAACGACCCCGTCGCGCCCCGCGAGGAGTTAGGCCACGCGGAGAACTTCCTCTACATGCTCAACGACGAGGAGCCGGACGAGGTGCTGTCGGAGACGTTCGACATGGCACTCGTGCTCCACGCCGACCACGGACTGAACGCCTCGACGTTCGCGGCGAAGGTCACCGCCTCGACGCTCGCGGACCTGCACGCGGCGATCACGTCGGCGATCGGCGCCCTCTCCGGCAGCCTCCACGGCGGCGCCAACCAGGACGTCATGGAGCTGCTCCGGGAGGTCGACGCCTCGGAGAAAGGGGCCCACCAGTGGGTCGAGGACGCCCTCGCCGAGGGCCGCCGCGTCCCCGGCTTCGGCCACCGGGTCTACGACGTCAAGGACCCCCGGGCGGAGATTCTCGGCGAGAAGTCCAGGGCCCTCGGCGAGGCCGGCGACCTGAAGTGGTACGAGTACTCGCGGGACATCGAGGAGTTCCTCGTCCCCGAGAAGGGCCTGGCGCCGAACGTCGACTTCTACTCCGCCTCCACGTACTACCAGATGGACGTTCCCGTCGACGTCTACACCCCCATCTTCGCGATGAGCCGCGTCGGCGGCTGGATCGCCCACGTCCTCGAGCAGTACGACGACAACCGGCTCATCCGGCCCCGCTCCAGGTACGTTGGCCCCGACGAGCGGTCGGTGCCGCCGGTCGACGAGCGGTAGACCACCGCGCGCCCGCGGTCGTCAGCACCGCCCCGCGGATTCCGCGCCGCTTTTCACCCGGTGTGCCGAATCGCCGGTATGGCCGACCAGGATCTCCTCGACGCACTTCGGGCCGCCGAGGCGGTCGAGTTCGGGGAGTTCGACCTCTCACACGCCGGCACCTCCGGGTACTACGTCGACAAGTACCGCTTCGAGACCGACCCGACCTGTCTCGAGCTGATCGCCGGGGCGTTCGCCGACCGCCTCGGGACGGCCGGGGACCCGCCGCGGCTCGCCGGCGTCGCCCTGGGCGCGGTCCCGCTGGTGGCCGCCACCGCCGTCGACGTCGGGGCGCCGTACGTCATCGTCCGCAAGCGAGCCAAGGAGTACGGCACCGGCAACCGGATCGAGGGCGAGTTCGACGCCGGCGACGCGGTCGTCGTCCTGGAGGACGTCGCGACGACCGGGCAGAGCGCGGTCGACGCCGTCGAGGCGCTCCGGTCGGCCGGCGCGGTCGTCGACCGCGTCCTGGTCGTGGTCGACCGGGAGGAGGGCGCCCGCGAGCACCTCGCCGACCACGACGTCGAACTGGAGGCGCTGGTGACTGCGTCCGAACTGCTCGCCGACCGGGCGTAGCTTTATCACCGTGCCCAGCGGGATGTCGACCCGATGGTGGGCGCCTCGACGCGGTCATCGGGTCGGACGGTCACCTCGGTGATCGTCGGCGACCGGCCGCTGTTCCGTCGTGTCATGGTCTTCGCGCTGGTCGCACCGGCACTCGGAACGCTGCTTTACGCGCTCCGGGTGGACAGCGTCTATTCGAACTCCGTTCACATCGCGTGGGGCGTCATGTTGTTCGCGGCCGTCGTGGTCGCGGGGTACGCCGGGTGGCATCGCGGGGCGCTCTTGGCCGGGTGGCTCGGGGTCCTTATCGCAACACTGTGGGCCTACGTCGTCACCCCGCTGGTGGCGCATCTGCAGGGCGACGAGTTCAATGAGCGGACGTACGGCGGAATCAGATTCCTCATGGTCGGCTACGATCCCATGGCCGAACTGGAGGCGGGCCTCCTCATCGGGTCGGTCATCGGCCTCCTTGCTGCGATCGTACTGGGCACGTCAGCGTTCGCGACCGGGGCGGTCGCTCGCTGGCTGGCCGGTCGCGTCGACGGGACTCGATAACCACCCCCGTGTCCAATCCGTGAATCTCAGATACCGAAGTGTTCATGGACGTGTGGTGTCGCGGTTGGGCCATGGACCGCTCGACGAAGGCCGCCCTCCAGCTGCGCGCGGTCGACGTCCTCCGGACGCTGAAGGAGACGCGGACCTACGAGGAGCTTTCGGCCGAGACGGGGCTCCCCGCCGGCGACCTCAACCGGTACGTCAACGGCCACGTGCTCCCGAGCGAGGACCGCGCCCGCTGCGTCGTCGACGACCTCGGGGCGGAGCTTCTGGCAGCGGAGGTGGACGCCCGCATCGCGGTCGACGAGGAGGGCTACGTCGACAACACGGGCGTCGTCGTCGACCTCTCGCTCCTGTCGCTCGTGCCGCCCGTCGCCGCCGGGCTGCTGGACGCCGACCCGCCGGACGTGGTGCTGACGGCGGCGACCGACGGCATCACCCTGGCCGCGGCCATGGCGCGGTACTTCGGGGCGCGCTGCGTCTACGCCAAGCAGTCCCGGGAGACGGCCGTCGAGGAGTTCATCGAGGCCCGAAAGCGGCTGGCCTCCGGCATCGAGATCGACTACTTCCTCCCCGCCGACGCCGTCGGGGCCGGCGAGTCCGTGCTCGTCGTCGTCGACCTCGTCCGCTCCGGGGAGACACAGGAACTCCTGTTGGACGTCGCGGGGTCGGCCGGCGGGGAGGTCGTCGGCGTCTTCGCGCTCATCGCCGTCGGCGACGAGGGCATCGACCGGGCCCGCGCGAGCACCGACGCCCCCGTGGACGCGCTGGTCCACCGGGAGTGACCCGCTCGTCGGTTTGGAGTGAAACGGTCATCCACCAGGCGTGACCCGCCCGTCCATCGGGAGTGACCCACTCGTTTATCGGTCGTGGCCCGCCCGTTTGTGGGTCGTGGCCGACTCGTCAACCAAACGGGGCCCGCCCGTCAATCGGTCGTTGGCCCGTTCGTCCATCGGTCGTGGCCCGCTCGTCCACCGGGCGTGGCCCACCCGTCCACCCGGTGTGGCTCACTCGTCCACCCGGCGTGACCCCCTCGTCCACCGGGAGTGACCCGGTCCACGGGCCCGGTCACACCGCTCCGGTAGCCACGTTCGTGACCGGACCGCGGATGGCAACGGTAACGCTTAAGCATCGCACCCGTGGCACGCCCGAACGTGGCACATGAGCGTGCGTGATTCGGTCTCGTCGTACTTCGACCTGGAGGCGCGTGGGTCGAACCTCCGGACGGAACTGCTCGCCGGACTGACGACGTTCCTGGCGATGTCGTACATCATCGTCGTCAACCCGGCCATCCTCAGCGAGGCCATCACGCCGGCCGGGGTCGACCCCGCCCGGACCTTCCAGATGCTCGCGGTCGTCACCATCCTCGCGGCCGTGGCCGCGACGCTGGTGATGGCGCTGTACGCGGACCTCCCGTTCGCGCTGGCGCCCGGGATGGGGCTGAACGCCTTTTTCGTCGTGGTCGTGACGGTCATCGGCGTGCCCTGGCAGGTCGCCCTCGCGGCGGTGTTCGTCGAGGGCGTCGTCTTCGTCGCACTGACGGTCGTCGGCGCCCGCGAGTACGTCATCAACCTCTTCCCCGAGCCGGTGAAGTTCGGCGTCGGCGCGGGGATCGGCCTGTTCCTCGCGCTGATCGGCCTCCAGAACATGCGCGTCGTCACGAACACGCTCGGCGCGGGCGTCACGCTGAGCCCGGTGCTGGCGAGCGACCCCGTCGCCATCCTCTCGGTCGCCGGCGTCCTCGTCACGTTCGGGCTGTACGCCGCCGACGTCCGCGGCTCGATCGTCATCGGCATCCTCCTCACCAGCGCGGGCGGCTACGCCGCCGGCGCCCTCGGCGCGAGCCCCTTCCCCGTCGAGGACCTCCCGGAGGGCCAGGCGTTCCTCGACGCCGGATTCGTCCAACTCGCCCCCGGCGTCGACCAGGTCGCCTACGGCCTCGCCGCCTACGACGTCACGCCCATCGCCGGCGCCTTCATCGACGGCCTGGCCGGCGTGGAGGCGGTCACCTTCGCCATGGTCGTGTTCACCTTCTTCTTCGTGGACTTCTTCGACACCGCCGGCACCCTCACGGGCCTGGGACAGGCGGCCGACCTGCTGGACGAGACCGGCGAACTCCCGGAGATGGACCGGCCGCTTCTGGCCGACGCGGTCGGGACCACCGTCGGCGCACTGTTGGGGACGTCGACGGTCACCTCCTACATCGAGTCCTCGACCGGCGTCGAGGAGGGCGGCCGGACGGGCCTGACCGCGCTCGTCGTCGCCGCCCTGTTCCTGCTCGCGCTCACCGTCGTCCCCTTGCTGTCGGCCATCCCGTCGTTCGCGCCATACGTGGCGTTCCTCGTGGTCGCCATCTTCATGCTCCGGACCATCACGGACATCGACTGGACCCGCACGGACCACGCCGTCCCGGGCGGGCTGACCATCCTCGCGATGCCGCTTACGACCTCCATCGCGGCCGGCATCGCCGCCGGCCTGGTGTCCTATCCGGTCGTAAAGGCCGCCCGCGGCGAGTTCGACGAGGTCCACCCGGGCCAGTGGGTGCTGGCGGGCCTCGTCGTCGCCTACTACTTCGTCCGGACGAACACCCTCGTCTGACCTCGGCCTCGATATCCCGGTTCGACTGTCGGCGGGCCGCCACGGTGCGCTAACTGGCTGCAGGCAGCCGGCGCGGCACGGCCACCGGCCATCGGCCGTCGGAACCGTAACACCTTCACACCCCTCGGGCCCCAGGGAGGGTATGGACGTCCCGCGACCCGGGGAGTACTCCCGCGGGACGACCGCGCGGCTCCTGGCTGCGGTCGTCGTTCTGGCGCTGTTGGCGCCGGCCGCCGCGGCCGCCCTCGATCCCACGGAGGTGGACCTCGGCCCCGGGACCGTCGTGTCGCCGGCCGACGAGCGGACCTACGTCAGCATCCAGGGCTTTCACTTCGCCGGCTACGGCCAGCCCAAGAAACCCGCACGCCTCGTCGCGGCCGACGGCGACGCCGAACTCGCGTGGCTGTTCGAGGGCGAGGACGTCGGTGCCGTCTGGTTTTACGAGATCGAGCCGTACGGCGTCGGCCGGCTCGCCGTCACCTCGACCAATCGCGACGGCACCGTCGCCTTCGTCTACGATCCGGCGGCCGACGAGGTGGTCCGCCGCACCGCCTTCCCAGACCTCCGTGACACCCACAGCACCAGTCGGCTCACCGAGGACCGCCTGCTCGTCGCCCAGATGCGCGCCACCGAGGACGGCGTCCCGGAGGACCGCCTGATCGTCACGAACACGACCACCGGGGCCGTCGAGTGGGCGTGGCGGTTCCGCGAGCACTACCCGAACGACACCGACGGCGGGTTCGACGAGGACTGGACCCACGTCAACGACGCCGAACTCGTCGGCGAGGGCGACCGGTACGTGCTCGCCTCGCCGCGCAACTTCGACCAGGTCATCGTCGTGGACCGCCGGACAGACAAGATCGCGATGCGGCTCGGGACCGACGGCGACCACGCCACCCTGGACGAACAGCACAACCCCGACTACCTCGAGCGGGCGGACGGCACCCCGGTCATCCTGGTCGCCGACAGCGAGAACGACCGCGTCGTCGAGTACGTCCGGGACTGCGGCGCCGCCGACCCGCGGCTCGGCGCCGGCACGCCGCCGGGCGACTGCAAGTGGAACCTGGTGTGGCGCGTAGAAGGGTTCAACTGGCCGCGGGACGCCGACCGGCTGCCGAACGGGAACACCCTCGTAACGGACACGCTGAACCACCGCGTGGTCGAGATCACGCCCGAGGGCGAGGTCGTCTGGGAGTTCTTCGCGGCGTGGGCGCCATACGACGCGGAGCGCGGCGCGCCGGGAAGTGACGGCCCCACGATGGCCGACCACGGCGGCGGAGGTGTCCACACCGTCTCCGGCGGCGCCGAGGACTCGCCGGCGTCCCGCTATACGGTCGCCGATGCCATCGCCGACGCCATCGCGGACCTGGGTGCCGGCACGCCGCTGCAGTCGACCTCCGCCTCGCTCGCGAAGCGATACGCCCACGTCGAGCCCTGGATCCGGCCGGTTTGGATGACCTCGTGGGCGTTCCTGGCGTTCGTCCTCGGCGCCGTGTTGGCGGTGGGGTGGGGCGGCTACGAGGCCGTCAGCCGCCGCGACGCGATCGCCGACCCCCTACGTGCTCGGCTCTGGACCGGCGAGTGACCGCAGCCACCGGCGTAGACGCACTCGTCCCCGGCGATCCCCAGGCCCGTGGCGACCCCCAAGACCATTGCGAACGTCGTAGGGCATTCGCGGTCGTGTCCTCGTCGGACAGAGGACCGTCGCGCTCTTTAGGGCCGATACGGTACGGACGTGTGATGGCAGACATCACGCTCTACGAACTCCCCGGCTGTCCGTACTGTGCGAAAGTGATCGACACGCTCGAGCAACTGGGCCTCGAGTACGACACCGTCGAGGTCCCGAGCGACCACGCCGAGCGCACCGAGGTGAAGGAGGTCAGCGGCCAGACCGGCGTTCCCGTCATCGTCGACGAGGCCCACGGCGTCAACGGCATGGACGAGTCCGACGACATCGTCGAGTACCTCGAGCGGACCTACGCCGCCGAAGCCTGAGCGGACGCTGTTTTCACGAACGCCCCGTCGAACGTGCGGAGCCACACGGCCACCGGCGACGGATCTCGGCGGCGGCCACGATCGGTCCCGTTACAGGGCCTCTTGGTAGGCGTCGAGGGTCTCCTCGACGTCGGCCTCGGTGTGGCCGTAGGAGACGAAGTTCGCCTCGAACTGGTTCTGGGAGACGAGGACGCCCGCCTCCAGCATCGCGGGCCGGAACAGCCGCGCGTACCGCTCGGTCTGGGCGTTCTTGACGTCCACGCCCGCTTTCGGACAGTCCCCGTACCGGTCGCAGTCGGGGTCCTGCCGGCAGCCGTCCGCACAGGGGTCACCCTGCGGTGGCGAGTCCCCGCGGGTGAAGACCACCTTGAACAGCGAGTCGCTGCCGACGACGGTATACTCGGGCACCTGGTCGGCCACGATGTCCGCGAGGCCGGCCCGGAGCTGTCGGCCGATGTCGTCGACGTGGTCGTAGACGTCCGCCTCGGCGCAGTACTTCAGTGTTTCTAGGCCCGCCGCCATCGTGACCGGGTGCCCGGAGAACGTGCCGGCCTGGAAGACGTCGCCCGCGGGGGTGAACTGTTCGAGGTACGCCGTCTTGCCGCCGACGGCGCCGACCGGGAACCCGCCGCCGATGATCTTGCCGAAGGTCGTGAGATCGGGGTCGACGCCGAAGCGGCCCTGGGCGCACTGGAGCCCGCCGACGCGGAAGCCGGTGATGACCTCGTCGAAGATCAACAGCGCGCCGTGGTCGACGGTGAGCTCCCGGAGCGTCTCGTGGTAGCCCTCGGCGGGGTGGACGATGCCCATGTTCGCCTGGATCGGTTCGACGAGGACGGCGGCGATGTCCTCACCGTGCTCCCGGAATGCCGCCCGGGCGGCCGCCTCGTCGTTGAATTGGATTGGGATGGTCTCGGCGGCGAAGGCCGCGGGGATACCGGGACTGGACGGCTCCGGGTCGTCGCGGTCGCCCTCGACCAGCGTGGTCTCCTGGGCGCCGTGGTAGCCGCCGCGCATGACGACGATCTTGTCGCGGCCGGTGACGGCGCGGGCGAGCCGGCAGGCCGACACCGTCGCCTCCGTGCCGCTGTTGACGAACCGGAGCATCTCGACGCCCGGCACGTGCCGGCAGACGAACTCGGCGTGCTCGACCTCGACCTCAGAGGGCATCCCGTACATCGGGCCGGCAGCGGCGTGCGAGTGGATCGCTGCCTGCACCGGCTTCGGGGTGTCGTGGCCGAAAAGCAGCGGGCCGAGTCCCTGGACCCAGTCGACGTACCGGTTGCCGTCGGCGTCCACGACGTGGCCGGCCTCGCCGCGCTCGACGAAGGTTGGGTACGGCTGCGGCGCGGCCCGCACCGAGGAGTTGACCCCGCCGGGCAGAACCGAAAGCGCCCGGTCGTACAGCGAGCGGGAGGCGTCGCGGTTCATGCCGGCCGGTAGGCCGGCCGGCCCGAAAGACGTTACCGTCCCGGACGACAGTCGGCCGGCCTACCACCCGATAATATTAGTTGGTTATAAGTCGGTGGCCTCCGTTGCGCCACCGATGGCGTTCAGCGACCGACTCCTCGAGATCGGCGACGACGTCTGGACGGCCCAGTTCGAGCACCCGTTCGTCCGGGAACTGGCCGCCGGTAGTCTCGACGAGGCGGCGTTCCGGCACTGGGTCGAGCAGGACTACCGGTACCTGCTGGATTACGCCCGCCTGTTCGCGCTCGCCGGCGTGAAGGCCGACGACGAGTCGACGATGACCCACCTGCTGGGGGTCGCCCACCAGGTGCTCGACGAGGAGATGGATCTGCACCGCTCCTTCGCGGCCGATTACGGGATAGAGGAGGCCGATCTCGAGCGCGTCGAGAAGGCCCCGACCTGCGTGGCCTACACGAACTTCCTCGTTCGGACCGCCTACGAGGGTTCCATCGCCGAGATCGCCGCCGCACTCTTCCCCTGCATGCAGGGCTACCACGACGTCGCCGCCCACATGGCCGACATCGCCGACAGCGAGCACCGCTACACGCCGTTCATCGAGACTTACACGGGCGAGGAGTTCCGCGAGGCGACCGAATGGACCCGGGCGTTCGTCGACCGCTGCGGCGAGGCCTACCCCGGCCAGCACGACGCCATGGAGGCCGCCTTCCTCCGCAGCGCGAAACTCGAATACCGGTTCTGGGAGATGGCCTACACCCGAGAGGGGTGGGACGTGTGACCGACGTTCCCGCCCCGCGGTGTTCGCCGGACTCGTGTGGTATGCGGTGCTTCTTGTCGCGGCGGTCTTCGGCTTCGTCGCCTGGACGCTTTCGGCCGCGCGACGGTCGCCCGATTAGCCGGAGCCGTCCGCCGGCGAATAGACCCGACAGCGAGGGCGGCCCTGGACCGGCAGGCAACCCCGGCGTCGCCGTCAGACCGCGCTGCGGCCGGCCTCGCCGGTCCGGATCTGGTAGGCGTCCTCGACGGGCAGGACGAAGACCTTGCCGTCGCCCGGATCGCCGGTCTTGCCGGTCTCCTGGATCGCTTCCGCGACGTCGGTAGCGGGGATGTCGGCGACGACGCACTCGACTTTGACCTTCTGGTGGAGGTCGACGCTGTACTCCTCGCCGCGCCACTGGCCGGTCTTGGCCGGCTGGCTGCCGCGGCCGGAGACGTTCGTCACCGATAGCGACGGCGCGCCGACCTCGGCGAGGCCCTCCTTGACGTCGGAGAGCTTGTCCGGCCGAATGAACGCCATCACCAGCTTGATACCCCCGTCGTTCGCGCGCCCGCCGTCGGGCCGGACGATGCCGTCCGTCTCGTGGTAGCCACCGTCGGTCGCCAGCGGGTCGCGGCCGCCGAACTCGGGGTAGGTGTCGACGCCGTGCTCGGACACGTCGAGGCCCGCCTGCTCGT
>PXQY01000124.1 GCA_003021745.1 Halobacteriales archaeon QH_7_69_31 | reverse complement strand
AAGCTGGAGCGTCGCCGTCCGGACCTCCGTGGGGTCGCGGTCGGTGACGTACTCGTGGGCGCGGCGGATGGAGCCGCCGGTGTCGGCGATGTCGTCGACGACCAGAACGTCCTTGCCCGCGACGCTGCCCGCCGGCATCGGGTACCGGATCTGCGGTTCGTCGGCCTTCACGCCGGTGCCGACGTAGTGCTCCATCTTGAGGCTCGCCAGGTCGTCCAGCCCGAGGAAGTCACAGAGACACCGGCCGGCGAACCAGCCGCCGCGGGCCAGCGCCACGACCACGTCCGGTTCGAACTCGGCGACCCTGACCTGATCTGCGACGTCGCGACACAGCATATAGATGTACTCCCAGTTCGTGACGGTGCAGTCGAACTCCTCCGGGAGGTCGCTCATGGCGGGGCGAACGCGGCCGGATCCCTTAATCTGTGCGTACGTGGACCGGACGTCGAGCGTTTCTTTGGACGGATTTGTCAGAGGAACTTTTAAGCTTCGTCCGGTCCGTACGTTCATGGCGCAGGATCCAGTACCGGACAGCACGCGACGGGCGGTTCTCAAGAGCGTCGGTGCCGCACTCGGCGTCGGTGCCGTCGGCAGCGCCGCCGGCCACCCCGGCGGCTACGAGAAGGGGACCAGCGTCGACGGGCCCGGCGGGGAACCGTTCGGGCTCGACGACGGCGAGCCGTTCCGCAACGTGGCGGCGTACGGCTACCACAGCATCGGTAGTACCGGCCGGTCCAGCCTGCACGGCCAGGAAGGCCAACGGCACGTCGGTGACCGGAATGCGGAGGTCCGGTGTCACGGTGACATCGCCGTCACGTGTTTCCGCGCGTCGGACGACGAGGACGCCGGCCGACGGATGGCGGTGCTCGACATCAGCGAGTTCAACGACGCCGAGACGGAGGCGGAACTGGACGAGGCGGAGCTGTCGGTGACGGGGATCCTCCACAACGTCAACGCGGAGGCGAACCGGGCGACCGACGTCAAGCTGAGCGACGACGGCGAGTACGCGTTCCTCGCGACCCAGGCGCTGTATCCCGGGCCGATCCGCGACGGCTCGAACGGGTCGACCGAGTTCACGGACCCGCGGTCGACGCCGCAGGCGACCGGCGGGGTCGTCGCCGTCGACATCTCCGACCGCGGGAACCCGCGGACGATCGACAGCGTGACGGAGGCGTTCTCGACGGGCGTCCACAACGTCTTCCACCACCGCATCGACGGTACGGAGTACGTCTTCGCCTAACGCCACTCGGGGCGGCGTCGGCACGCAGCACGGCCTCTCGTACGTCCACGACGTCGAGATCCACGACGACCCGCGGACGGGGCGACCGACCGCCTACCTCGCCGACTGGGACCGCGGCATGCGCGTGCTGGACGTCTCCGATCCGACGAACATCAAGCACGGCGGGCAGTTCGACATGAACCAGTCTCACTTCGCCGCGCCGTTCCCCGAACTCGTCGAGGATGCCGACGGGAACATGCGTCGGGTCGCCGTCGCCAGCCACGAGGAGCCGGACGAGCGGTTCGACCAGCGCATCGACACGGTCAACAACGAGCTGTACAACACGCCACACACGAACAAGACCAACCCGAACTCCACCGGGACGGTGTTTTTGGTCGACTGCGAGGGGATCTACCCCGAGGACTCCCCGTGCGGCTGCGGTCACGAGGGCGGGCCGAAACAGCTGGGCGAACTCGACAACTGGACCTGGAAGAACGCCGACACGGGCAAGGGGTTCGACGACGACACCACCCGGACGGAACGACTGGACGCGATCGAACAGACCAGCTTCAGCTTCCAGCTCAGCCCGCACAACTCTCAGCCGGCGGTCCACGAGGTCGACGGCGAGCAACGGTACATCATCCACCAGGGCCACTATCACGGCGGCGTCCGCTATCTGGAGGTCGAGCCGGGCAGCGCCGACGGCCTGACCGGCGACGCCCGGCGGGACTACCGCCCCAGGACGAACCCGAACGCGGCAGGTCGCGACGGCAGCGAGACGATCGGGTGGATCAACCACGATACCGACTGGAACGTCACCGACGTCGGTCACGCCCGCCCGGTCAACCGCGAGACCGGCAACCTGTCGCCGGACTTCTGGGGCTCCGTCGAGCACAACGGCGTCACGTACCACGGCGACCGCAGCGCCGGCGTGTACGTCACCAAGCACACCGACCTCCCGATGACGTCGCCGCTGCCGCCGCTGGAGGCCGACCGCGCCGACGACGGGTCGGCCTTTCTCGCCGGCCAGACCAACCGCGTCGAGATCACCGTCGAGACCTTCGACCGGCCGAACGGCGACGCGGCCCCGGTCCACGTCCGTGACCGGATGCCCGGCGGCTACGAGGTCGTCGGCGGCGACGACGTCGAGACCTACCAGGCGGGCAACCGCACCGCCGTCGAGTTCACCGCGACCGTCGACCCCGGCGACTCCGCGACCCTCACCTACTTCGTGGAGGTGCCGTCGGATCCCGGGTCCGGCACGTTCGGCCCCATCGAGGTCAGCGCCGACGGCGACGAGTGGCGCGCCGAGGCCGGCACGACCGACTCGAACCTCGAGTCCGGCTTCAACGTCTGAGCCGGCCGCTTCGTCGCCGCGAGTCGGGCGGACCCGCCGCGCGGGGCGGGACGCCCGCAGTTAAGTCCCGCCGCCCGCTTGTCGGTGACATGGACACCCGACGCGCCCTGCTCGTCGACGCGTTCACCAGCGAGCCACTCGCCGGCAACGCCGCCGGCGTCGTGCCCGACGCCGGCGACCTGACCGAGGGACAGATGCAGGCCGTCGCCCGCGAACTGCACGCCGCCGACACCGCCTTCCTCGCCGACGGCGACGACGCCGACCGCCGGGCCCGATACTTCACGCCCGCTCGGGAGGTCGACCTCTGCGGCCACGCCACCGTCGCCAGCCACGCCTGGCTCGCCGAGGCCGGCGAGATCGACGACGGCACCCACACCCTGGAGACGAACGTCGGCGTGATCGAGGTCACCGTCGAGGACGGGATGGTCTGGATGACCCAGGACGTCGCCACCGTCGAACCGGTCGACGCCGACGCCGAACGGGTCGCCGACGCGCTCGGGGCGGACGTGGCGACGCTGCGCGACGTCGGAGCCGACCTGCCGATGGCCACCGCCTCGACCGGACTCGGCTTTCTCGTCGTCCCGGTGAACTTCCTGGAGGCCCTCTCGGGACTCTCGCCCGACGTGGCGGCGGTCGAGGCGCTGACCGACGAGTTCGGCGTCACCGGCGTCTACGCGTTCAGCTTCGACGCCGTGGACGCCGAGTCGACGCTGCACGGCCGGATGTTCGCGCCCGGCGCCGGCGTCGCCGGCCGGGACGCGTGCGGGTGCGCGCCCGCGCGGACCCGGTCGAGGTGGGCGGTCGCGCCGTCACGGCGCTGGACGGCTCCATCGTGGTGCCCGAGGCGGAGACCGACGACATCATCGAGGCCTAACACCGGCGCGGGGCGGAGGCGTCCGCGCGCGCTGTCGTCGGGGTCGCCGCGCGCGGCGGGCGGGAACGACACACATTTGACCGAGGCTGGCGACGTCCCGCACAAACTGCCATGGCTGGAGCTGACACCGTGCGCTGGCTGGAGGACGTCCGGTCCGACGACATCGGGTCGGTCGGCGGCAAGGGGGCCTCGCTCGGCGAGATGACCGCCGCGGGCCTCCCCGTGCCGCCCGGGTTCGTGGTCACCGCCGAGACCTACCGGACGTTCATCGAGGACACCGGCATCGACGAGGACCTCTTCGCGGCCGTCGACGTCGACAGCGAGGATTCGGCGGCGCTGGCCGAGGCCGAGGCGACCGCCGAGGACCTGATACTCGACACCGAGATGCCGGCGTCGGTCCGCGAGGAGATCCTCGCCGCGTACGACGACCTAGAGGACGGCGAGGCGTTCGTCGCCGTCCGGTCGTCGGCCACGGCGGAGGACCTTCCCCGGGCCTCATTTGCTGGCCAGCAGGAGACGTTCCTGAACGCCACCCGTGATGACCTCGTCGACAGGGTCAAGCAGTGTTGGGCGTCGCTTTTCACCCAGCGGGCGATCTACTACCGGAACGAGCAGGGGTTCGACCACGACCTCGTCGACATCGCCGTGGTCGTCCAGCGGATGGTCGACGCCGACAAGTCCGGCGTGCTGTTCACCTCGGACCCCTCGACGGGGGAGCCGCGGGTCATCATCGAGGCCGCCTGGGGCCTCGGAGAGGCCGTCGTCGCCGGGTCCGTCTCGCCGGACAACTACGTCGTCGACCGCGAAACCGGCGAGACCGTAGAGGCCACGGTCGCCGACAAGAAGGTGATGATGGAGCGGGACGACGCGACCGGCGAGACCGTCGAGCGGGAGGTGCCCGCGGACCGCCGGACCGCACAGGTCCTCGAGGGCACCGAGATCGGCGAGCTCCTCGAGCTCGGCGAGCGGGCGGAGGCCCACTACGACGAGCCGCAGGACGTCGAGTGGGCCATCGTGGACGGCGAGGAGCGGAGCGCCGCTGACGGTGGCGACGTCTACATGCTGCAGAGTCGGCCGATCACCACCATCTCCGAAGGGACCGCGACCGAGGCCGCCGCGGACGGCAACGGCGACGTCCTCCTCGAAGGCCTCGGGGCCTCGCCCGGCATCGCCGCCGGCCCGGTCCGGGTCGTCCGGGAGCTCGACCAGCTCGACAAGGTCGGCGAGGGCGACGTCATCGTTACCGAGATGACCACCCCGGACATGGTGCCGGCGATGAAGCGGGCCAGCGGCATCGTCACCGACGAGGGCGGGATGACGAGCCACGCCGCCATCATCTCCCGCGAACTCGGCGTGCCGGCCGTCGTGGGGACCGAGGACGGCAGCGACCGCCTCGGCGACGACCAGGTCGTCACGATCGACGGCGACAAGGGCGCCGTCACCGAGGGCGCGGCGGACCCGGAGGCGGAGACGGAGCCGCTGGAGGACGTCCGCCCACAGAACCCGGTCAAGCCGATGACCGCGACCGAGGTGAAGGTCAACGTCTCCATCCCGGGGGCCGCCGAGCGTGCGGCCGCGACCGGCGCCGACGGCGTCGGCCTGCTCCGGCTGGAGCACATGATCCTCTCGACGAACAAGACGCCGGCGCGGTACATCGAGGACCACGGGCCGGACGCGTACGTCGACGAGATCGTGCAGGGCGTCCGCGGCGTCGCCGACGAGTTCTACCCCCGGCCCGTCCGCGTCCGGACGCTCGACGCCCCGACCGACGAGTTCCGACAGCTGGAGGGCGGCGAGGAGGAGCCACACGAGCACAACCCGATGCTCGGCTACCGCGGCATCCGCCGCAGCCTCGACCGGCCGGCCGTGTTCGGCCACGAACTCGAGGCGTTCCGACAGCTGTACGAGTTGGGCTACGACAACGTCGAGGTCATGTTCCCACTCGTGAACGACGCCGAGGACGTCGTCGCCGCCCGTAACCTGATGGCCGACGCCGGCATCGACATGGACAGGCGGAGTTGGGGCGTGATGATCGAGACGCCCGCCTCCGCGCTCGGGGTCGAGGCGATGGCCGAGGCCGGCATCGACTTCGCCTCGTTCGGGACGAACGACCTCACCCAGTACACGCTGGCCGTCGACCGGAACAACGGCAACGTCGCCGACCGGTTCGACGAACTCCACCCGGCGGTGCTCGACCTCATCGGGACGACCATCGAGACGTGCCGCGAGCACGGGGTCGCGACGAGCATCTGCGGGCAGGCCGGCTCGAAGCCGGAGATGGTCCGGTTTCTGGTCAACGAGGGCGTCTCCTCGATCTCGGCGAACATCGACGCCGTCCGCGACGTCCAACACGAGGTCAAACGCGTCGAGCAGCAGCTGCTCCTGGATTCGGTCCGCTGATCGACCGGGGGCGGACGAGCCCGGCCGCACGTGCCGCCGGGCCGGCCGGTCGGTCGGTACCGCGCCCCTTTTCACCAGCCGCCCCGACGTCCGTCGCATGCGAGACGGCCTTGCGGCGGTGTTTCTGTGCGCCCTCGTGGCCGGCGCGGGTTGTTCGGCCGTCCCCGGGATCGGCGGTGACGGGCTCGGCGGTGACGAGGCGTCGACCGCGAACGAGGTGCCGGGCGTCGGGAACGGGACGCTCGAGAACGAGACGGCGCTGTTGGACGCCCACGTCGCGGCGGTCACCGAGACGGGGTTCAGCCAGACCATCTCGGTGAACTTCACCGACGCGGGGGAGGGCGAGACCTACCCCGTCTCGCAGCGCCAGCGGACCGGCGTCGCCGCCGGCGCCACGGCCTACGAGTACCAGACCATCAGAGACGCGCAGGTCTCCTCGCGCATCGTCGCGTGGGGCAACGAGACCGTCGAGTACCGCCGCGGCGAGGCCGGGGGCGGCGACCCACAGTACCGCCGGACCGACCCCCAGCCGCCCGGGGAGCTCGCCGGCCGCGAGGTGCTAGAGGGACGGCTCTCGGCCGACTTCGAGGTCGTCGACGTCCGGAAGCGGCCGGACGCGCCGGACGTCGTGACCCTCGAGGTCAACGGGCTGCCAGAGGACAACGACGTCTTCGACGGCCAGGACCACGTCTCGAACGTCCGCCGGTTCGAGGCCCAGCTCGTCGTCAACGTCGAGGGCCGCGTCCACAGCTACGCCGCGGTCGCGGTCTACGACGTCGAGGGCGAGTCCGCGGACTACGACTACCAGTTCCAGATGACCGGCTTCGAGGACCCGGGCGTCGAGCGACCCGACTGGGTCGACGAGGCCGGGGGCTGACCGCTCCGGTCGGCCGGGCTGCGTGGACCCGCCGCTGGCCTCCTCCGTGATCGCGCCGCCCGGCTCGCGTGTCGTCCCTCCCTCCGGTCGGTCCTCCCGCTCGCCCATCCGGCGGCGCTCCCTGCGGTCGCGCCGCCCGGCTCAGCTCTCGTCTTCCTCGTAGGGGCTGCCGTGGGTGCCGATGGGGTCGTCCAGGTCGACCGTGACCAGCCCGTTATCCTCGTCGTGTTCGGGCTCGAACTGGGTGGTGACCGCCGGCACGAGGTCGTACTCCTCCAAGAACGCCTTCGGCACGATGGTGCCGCCGGAGCCGGTCTTGGTCACCGAGTAGGCGGCCTCGTCGGCCTCGTTGTCGGCGACCGGCTCGATGCCGACCTGTTCGTCGTCGCCGTCGTAGTACATGATGGCGCCCTCGTCGTCCTCGAAGTACGTCTCCAGCGCTGGCCTGTTGATCCCGATACTGCCGGACTTCCGGAGCGAGACCATCGGATCGGTGGCCGGCGGCCGGCCGCGCTCGCTCCCGGCCTCCTCGAACTTTTCGTATCCCATAACAACTGTTTCTACAGCCATTTACTTAACCGTTTTCACGCGCCATTTTCCGTCACCCGGCGATCGTCGTCGATTTGTGTAGAGCCTCCATTGCCGAGTTGTCTCCCCGTTCGACTTTGTCGAATCCGATCGCCGTTTACTCATGGAATTTTCTGCGGCTAGAACCTGCCAGGTGACACCGGCATCGGCCCGCCTCGAGGGGGAGTAAGGCTTTTTCGTCGCACGCTCGAACTGCGGACGCATGGTCCACGCGCCTCGTTCCCGCGGTATGCGCGTATCGCCCTGAGCCGCGCGTGGAGCGCCCGGCCGGTCGAGCACATCGCCGCCACCGGGCGTCGAAACCGCGATTTTTCCGAACGCGTCCACCCCCGTCGTCCCGTCTCGGACCGACCACACCCGAAACACCGACCGATGCCACGTCGAAACCACCGGGGTTTTGCCCCTCGACGGAGCCAGTGATAGCATGCACGAGGAGTTCCCCACCGACGAGCCGGCGGTGGTCACCTGCGGGTTGCCGTACGCCAACGGCGACCTCCACGTCGGCCACCTCCGGACCTACGTCAGCGGCGACGCGCTCTCGCGGGCTCTACAACGCGTCGGCCAGGACGTCGCGTTCGTCTGCGGTTCGGACATGCACGGTACGCCCATCGCCGTCAACGCCGCCGAGGACGGCGTCGACCCCGAGTCCTTCGCCCTGGAGCACCACGAGCAGATCCGGGAGACGTTCCCGCAGTTCAACGTCGAGTTCGACAACTACGGCCACACCCACGACGGGACGAACACCGAACTCACCCGCGAGTTCGTCCGGTCGTGGATCGACGGCGGCCACGTCGTCGAAAAGGAGATCCAGGTCGCTTGGGACGCCGACGCCGACCAGCCGCTCCCGGACCGGTTCGTCGAGGGCACCTGCCCGTACTGCGGCGAGTACGCCCGCGGCGACGAGTGCGACGAGGGCTGTCAGCGCCACCTCGAGCCCGGCGAGATCGAGGCGCCGGTCTCGACGATCACCGGCAACCCCGCCGAGTACCGGACGCGGCCGCACAAGTTCCTCCGGCTGTCGGACTTCCAGGCGTACCTCCAGGGCTTTCTCGACCGGCTGGAGGGCACCGCCAACGCGCAGAACCAGCCGCGGGAGTGGATCGAGGGCGACCTCCAGGACCTCTGTATCACCCGCGACATGGACTGGGGCATCGACTATCGCGGGGATGCGGCCGTGGACGCAAGCGACGCCCCGGAGACCGGCGACAGCACCGGGGAGGACCTCGTCCTCTACGTCTGGGTCGACGCGCCCATCGAGTACGTCGCCTCGACGAAGCAGTACTCCGAGCGCGTCGGCGCCGACGAATACGACTGGGAGGCCGTCTGGAAGAACCGTGCCGAAGGCGAGCCGCCTGCGGGCGGTGCGGCCAGCGACTGGAGCCGCTCCTCGTCGGGGGCGGGAACCGTCCCCGACGGCGGCGAGATCATCCACGTCATCGGCCACGACATCATCCAGCACCACACCGTCTTCTGGCCCGCGATGCTCCGCGGCGCGGACTACAACGAGCCGCGGGCGGTGATGGCCTGCGGGTTCGTCAACCTCGACGGCGAGGCGTTCTCGACGTCGCGGAACCGCGCCGTCTGGGCCGACGACTACGTCGAGTCGGGGCTCCACCCCGACCTCTACCGGTACCACATCGTCACCGGCAGCGAGTTCGTCGCCGACGTGGACTTCTCGTGGGACGGCCTCCAGGAGCGCGTCAACAACGAACTCGTCGGCACGCTCGGGAACTTCTGCTACCGGTCGCTTCTGTTCGCCGAGCGGAACTACGGCGGCACGCCGGCCGCCGAGGTCAGCGAGGAGGTCCGCGAGGAGATCGAGGCCGCCATCGAGGCGTTCCACGACGCGATCAACGACTACCGCGTCCGCGGGCTCGGGCAGGTCCCCCTGGAGCTGGCGCGGTTCGGCAACGAGTACATCCAGCGGCACGAGCCGTGGAAGCTGACGGACGACGACGAGGCGCAAAGCGCAGTCATCCGGGACTGCGTGCAGCTGTCGAAGGCGCTTGCGGTCCTCATGGAGCCCGTCCTCCCGGGGAAGGCCGAGACGCTCTGGAACCAGCTCGGCGAGCCCGGGAGCGTCCACGACACGAGGCTCGAAGACGCCCTGGCTGCCCCACCCGACACCTTCGACGAACCCGGCGAGCTGTTCGACCAGCTCGACGACGAGACCGTCGAGCGGCTCGACGCCCGGCTCGAGGCCCGCATGGATGCCGCCGGGGACGACGCGGCCGACGACGACGCCGCCGACCGGGCCGACACCGAAATTGCCGATGCCGACGATGCCGCCACCGATGTAGACCGGACCGGAACCGAAACTGACGACGCCGACGCGGCCGACACCGACACCATGGACGTCGATCCAATTGACGACGACCGCGTCCCGTTCGAGGAGTTCACAGACCTGGACCTCCGCGTCGCGGAGGTGCTGTCGGCCGAGCCGATCGAGGGCGCCGACGACCTCGTCCGCCTGGAGGTCGACCTCGGCGTCGAGACCCGCCAGGTCGTCGCCGGCATCAGGCAGCTCCACGACCTCGAGTCGTTGCCCGGCACCCGGATCGTCGTCGTCGCGAACTTAGAGCGGACCGAACTGTTCGGCGTCGAGTCCGACGGGATGTTGCTCGCGGCCGGCGAGCAGGCCGACCTCCTGACGACCCTCGGCGAGGCCGAGCCGGGCACGAGGGTCCAGTGACGGCCGGACCCCGGCGGCGTCTGGCGCCCCGGACCGATCGGGTGCCCTCGAGCGGCACTCGGACCCGATACGCCTTTGCGCGCCCGCGGCCTATCGCCTGCATGGCCGACCAGGACGCCGGCGAGGGGCCCGCCGAGTCGGAGTGGCGGTTCCCGCTGTCGGCGTTCGACGGCGACGACGAGGAGCAGGCCGCCCAGCCGTCGGCGTCGACGTCCGCCGAGCAGCCAGCGGAGGAGGCCGACGACGGCCAGGCTGGCGCGGACTCCGACCGGATCGAGCCCGGCGACCCGACCCTCGAGGGGACGCTGTTCGTGCTTCTCGGCGTCGCGGTCGCGCTGTTCGTCCTCTCCCGGCTCGTCGTGGGCTGACCCGCCCGATCCGGGGGAACGGTTAACGGGGACCGGCCCGTATACTACGGCATGTTCGACGTCGTGGTCCAGGCCGGACCGGAGATCTACGGGCAGTCAGTGCCGCTGTTGCTCGTACTCCTCGGCGCGGCCCTGATGGTCCTGGAGGCGTTCGCCCCCGGGGCCCACTTCATCGTCATCGGGATCGCGCTGTTCGCGGCGGGCCTGGTCGGGATCCTCCTGGGCCCGGTGCTCCCGGCGGCGCTGCTCACGCTCGTCATGGCGGGGATCGTCATCGCCGCCGGCGGCGGGGCGCTGTACGGCTACCGGCAGTTCGAGTTCTACGGCGGGGCCGGGTCGGGCCGGACCTCCGACTCGGCGTCGCTCCGCGGCCAGACCGGTCGGGTCACCGAGCGGGTCACCGAGCGGGGCGGCGAGGTCAAACTGGACGACGGCGGGTTCAACCCCTACTACCGCGCGCGGGCGTTCGACGGCGAGATCCCCGAGGGCGAGCGTGTGATGGTGCTGGACCCCGGCGGGGGGAACGTCGTCACCGTCGAGTCGACGTCGGTGTTCGACGACGACATCGACCGGGAGCTGGCCGCCGACCGCGGACGGGACGAGGCCGAGACCGAGAGCGACGGCGAACCGGCCTGAGTCGCTCCGCGAGCGGGCGGCACCGTTCTGTCATTACTCCGCGTCGGCTGATCGGCCGACGCTCGATTGACGTCCCACGGCCCCCGGGCGTGCCAACGCTTATGCACGGTTCGGCCCAAGGCATGGTATGTTCACGCCCCTCCAGCTGGACGGGATCATCCTGCCGATCGTCGCGCTACTGCTTTTGGTCATCGCCGCGGTTGCCGTCTACCAGGCCGTCGAGATCGTCAACGCCTACGAGAAGCGCGCGCTGACGGTGTTCGGCGAGTACCGGCGGCTGCTCGAGCCGGGGATCAACTTCATCCCGCCGTTCGTCGCGCGGACGTACACCTTCGACATGCGGACCCAGACCCTGGACGTCCCGCGCCAGGAGGCCATCACCCGGGACAACTCGCCGGTCACCGCCGACGCCGTCGTCTACATCAAGGTGATGGACGCCCGGAAGGCGTTCCTCGAGGTCGAAGACTACAAGCGCGCCGTCTCCAACCTCGCCCAGACGACGCTGCGGGCCGTGCTCGGCGACATGGAGCTCGACGACACGCTGAACAAGCGCCAGGAGATCAACGCCCACATCCGGCGGGAGCTGGACGAGCCGACCGACGAGTGGGGCATCCGGGTCGAAAGCGTCGAGGTCCGGGAGGTCAACCCCTCCCAGGACGTCCAGCAGGCGATGGAACAGCAGACCTCCGCCGAGCGGAAGCGCCGGGCGATGATCCTCGAGGCGCAGGGCGAGCGCCGCAGCGCCATCGAGACCGCCGAGGGGGACAAGCAGTCCAACATCATCCGCGCCCAGGGGGAAAAGCAGAGCCAGATCCTCGAGGCGCAGGGCGACGCCATCTCGACGGTGCTGCGCGCCAAGTCGGCGGAGTCGATGGGCGAACGCGCCGTCATCGAGCGCGGGATGGAGACCTTAGAGGAGATCGGACAGGGGGAGTCGACGACGTTCGTGCTCCCCCAGGAGCTGACGTCGCTGCTCAGCCGGTACGGCAGACACCTCACCGGCAGCGACGTCGCGACGGACGGCGACCTCCTGGAGAGCCTCGAGTTCGACGCGGAGACCCGCGAGATGCTGGGGCTCGACGACATCGAGGAGATCCTCGGCCAGATCGAGGAGGAGACCGAGATGGACGTAGAGCAGATGGAACAGGAGGCCCAGGCGATAAAGGAGGGTGCCGACCCGGCGGACATCAAGGACCCGGACGAGGTCATCGCCGAGATGGACGAGGAGATCTCCGATGCCGGCCCCGACGTCGGGACCGGGAGCACGACCACGGCGGGCGACGAGGTCGGCACGGGTAGCACCACCCCGGACGACGAGGACGAGGGCGAGGGCGGAGCGGGGAACTAAAAGCGCCCGGGCCTCCGTGGCGAAGGGGTTATACCCCGGAGTTGCCAACGGCGCGTGATGACCGGGGAGGGCGTCGACGAGAGCAAGCGGGCCACGCTCCGCCGGTTCGCGGCGCTGGGCGCAGCGACGCCGCTCGTCGGGTTCCCGGCGGCCGAGGCGACGAGCGACGTCCGCGGCGCCATCGTCGGCTACCTGGCGTCGACGCCCGGCGCCCACTTCTCGAAGATCAGGGACGACCTCCAGCTCGGCACGGGCGAGACCCAGCACCATCTCCGCCGGCTGTCGGCCGACGAGGTCCTCACCCACCGGAAGGACGGCGACTACAAGCGGTACTTCCCGGCGGGCCGCTTCTCGGCGTTCGAACAGCGCGCCCTGGGGTACCTCCGCCGGGAGACCCCACGCCGGATGCTCATCGCGCTGCTCCGTGACCCGACGGCCAACGGCAGCGACCTCGCCGCGGCCGCCGACGTCTCACGGTCGACCGTCTCGAAGTACGCCGCCGAACTCGACGCCGCCGGCCTCCTCTCGCGGACGGACGGCTACGCCGTCGAGCGGCCGGAGACGCTTCTGACCCTCGTGGTCCGGTACGCCGACTCCTTCGGGGCCGACGCGGTCGCAGTCGCCGCGGAGGCTGACGGTCTGGTCAGCTATGACCCCTGACCCGGATGATCGAGTGGGTGACAACTCCGTCTTCTCGAGCGTGAGAGGCCGGCTAACGGGCGTCGACGCAATACCCGACGTACCCCGGTGGACAGCGACCCGACCGCCGTCAGACCGTGACTTTCCAGGTGGTACCCGAGGAGTAGCCCCACTTCTCCACGTCGACCCCGATGTCGCACTCGCGGATGGCGGTCATGTTGCTGCCGACCTCCTTGGCGGTCAGGCCGAGGTCCTCGCCGATGAGTCGGGACTTGAAGTAGGTCCTCATCCGGCCCTCCTCGCGGAGGTACGACAGGATTTGCCGCTGCTTGTCGGTGAGGTCGGTGGCCGGTGC